>VGGW01000033.1 GCA_016868395.1 Bacteroidota bacterium
TATTTGTTGTTCCATCTATCATTTATTCAAAACTTCAAAACAAGAATTATTTAGCATATCTCAAAATTATTCCTGTTTCGCCATACTTGGCTTTGCTTACCATTGTTATTTTATTTTCTGCAAGTCCGGCACTTGATTATATCCTGCAGCTGAATAAGGGCATGAAACTTCCGTATTTTCTCAAAGACCTCGAAATTTGGATGCAACAACAGGAATTGAAGATGGAGCTGATGACTAAACAACTGATCGTCATGAACTCTGTTTCTGCGCTTATGGTGAATTTGATTATGCTTGCAATTATTCCAGCTTTTGGTGAAGAGCTAATTTTCAGAGGAGGGTTTCAGCAAATTTTCAGTCGTTGGTTTGGAAATCATCATCTTGCTATTTGGCTTACGGCAATTATTTTTAGTTCGATACACTATCAATTTTACGGATTTTTTCCAAGGTTGTTTTTGGGTGCATTATTTGGATACTTGCTTGTCTGGAGTGGGAGCCTTTGGCTTTCTATTCTCGGGCATTTTCTGAACAATACCCTGGCTGTATTTACGGCCTATTGGTACCAGAAGCAAGGAATTTCAATCGATAAGTTGTTTGAATCCGAACCCTCAAATTGGATCCAGGTGGTTATCAGTCTCGTTTTATTTATCCTGTCAATCCGATATTTTTATAGGTATACTAGAAAATTAAAAGAAAATAATAGGGAAAGTTTGGATGGAAGCGGGTTGGGTTAAAATTTATACTTCTGTTGATTTTTTTAAATCAGAGTTATTGAGGCAAGTTTTGGTTGACCATAATATAGAGGCAATACTAATCAATAAGCAGGGCTTTCCCTATCGAATTGGCGAAGTTGAGGTTTATATACATGAGGGTGATTTTCAAAACGCACTTGAAATTATTATAAAAAACGATTTATAGATGAAAACAAGGGCAATAACTGCATTTTTCTTTGTGGCAGTCATGCTAGCTTCACTGCTACTTGGTGCATATGCTTTCACGATATTTTTTCTATTACTCAGCTTATTCAGCACGGAGGAATTTTACAAACTGGTTCGTACCGATGGTCTTAAACCCAGGAGTGTATTGGGCTGGCTCTTGGTTATTAGTATTTATCTTCCACTTAGTTTGTGTTATTTAAACGGCGCGAGTCCACTTATTCTTTTCATTTGTGTTCCTTTTTTTATAACGATTATAATAGCAGAATTGTATCGGGATTTGGAGAAACCCTTTCATCATATCGCTTATACCATATTTGGAGTGCTTTTTTCTGCACTTCCTTTTTGTTTTTTTTATGCCTTAGGATTTATTGAGGGTGAATATTCCTGGCATTTACCCCTTGCTTTTTTAATCATGCTTTGGGCCAATGATACCGGTGCTTATTTGTTTGGAATTACTTTGGGCAAAAACAGGTTATTTGAAAGACATTCTCCAAAAAAGAGCTGGGAAGGATTTTTTGGAGGCTTATTATGCAGTTTGATTTCGGGCTTTATTTTAAGCACTTACTTTAACAACTTATCGATATTTCACTGGCTCATGGTTTCTATAATCATCGTAGTTTCGGGTACTTTGGGCGACCTTTCGGAATCAATGTTAAAAAGAAGCCTGTCAACCAAGGATTCCGGATCTTTTTTACCCGGACACGGAGGTTTACTCGATCGTTTTGACGGATTATTGCTTGCCGCACCCTTGGTGTTTGTATATTTGACCCTGCTGAAGATTTCCTAATTTCTCTGATCTGTGTTTGCGTCAAGCAGGTGTTCGGTTAATTTTTTGAACGATTTTTTTATAATTAAATTTAAATAGTGTTAGTAGGAAAAGAAAACGAGACAACTCATTAATCTATGGCTGAGAATCAAGTTCTTAAAGATCGCTCATTAAGATACATGGCTATTGTGCTAGGCTTAGTCATATTGGTTATGGGCTATCTCACCCTATTTGTAGATGATGCCAGTTCACTTTTTTCAGATAAGAAGGAGGTCGTTGTGCCTGTATTTGAAGACAACAACTCAGATGTTCTTGTCGAGAATTCGAGTATGAGTGATGCAGCGGTTCGGAGCTCTTTGGTTAAATTTATTGAAGCATTTTATAATGATCAAAGAAAAGGATATTTTGATCCACCGAGTTATTTTTCAGCCATCACAAAAACCTATTTCAACTACCACAATTTAACCTATAAACGTTTGAAAGAGGTTCACACCATGAGGATGGCAGATCTCCAGAATTACGAAATTAATTGGATGGTTTCCAGTCTGGATTTCGACCGCTTTGACAATGAACTGATTGCAAGCTATTGGGCAAAAGTAAGTTATCAGCAACCTTCACGAAATGAGGTATTTACAGGTGATATAAAGTTTGAATTAGTAATTAATGAAGAGGGTAAAATAACCTCACTGAGAGAATCAGAGATTAAGAACCCGGTAATTTCAACTTTAAACCCCGATTTAGACAGTATTGATGATTACAATGTTGAACAGGAGCAATCCTCTTCTGTGTATGAAAAGGTTACAGAACCTTCGACTGAAACGCCTGAAGGCGCGAATGCTGAAGCACGATACGAAGGGAAGTTATATGATCTTGGTAGCGTTGAACTTGCACCTGAATTTCAAGGAGGACAAGCTGCTTTGGGCAAGTATCTGGCATCTAGATTACGTTACCCAATTACCGCCCGGCAAGCCAAAATACAGGGTAAGGTCTATATTAGTTTCATTGTAGAAAAAAATGGTAGTCTTTCAGATTTTAAGGTAGTTAGGGGAATAGGCGGTGGCTGCGATGAGGAAGCCATACGAGTACTTAGAACTTCACCTTCCTGGAGACCGGGTATGGCGGGCGGGAAAACGGTAAGAACCTCTTATGTTCTGCCTGTTAATTTTGTATTGGGCAATTAGTAGTCTCCTTACCAGCCAGTTCCTGAAGTAATTCTACGGCCTTCTCTAGCGTAGAAACATGCTCAATCGCCAATCTAAGTGTGTCTTTAACCTCCTTCAAATTGCTAATTCCGGAATGAACTTGTAAAAATTCGAGAACGCGCCCGAATTGTTCCGATTCAAAGTAAGGGGATTGCTTGTTAGCAATAAAATACCCCCTTAACACTCCTTTTTTGAACGTGATTTTTTCAAAACCAATTATTTTTCCCAAATGTTGAAGCCGCCAGGTGTTGAATAGTTCATGAACCTGCGGTGGAACAGGTCCAAAACGATCTGTGAGCTGTTGTCTAAAATCATCGAGTGCCATCTCGGTCTCGATATTAGAAAGCTCGGTGTACAAATTATACCTTTCGGCAATATTCGTCACATATTCATCGGGTATCATGACCTCTAGATCGGTGTCTACATGGGTGAAGGAAATGAATGGCCTTGGTTTCTCATCCGTAAAGAGACTTTTGAATTCATCGTTCTTCAATTCCTGAATCGCTTCATCCAGAATTTTATGGTACATCTCAAAACCAATTTCTGCGATGAATCCACTTTGTTCAGCTCCAAGCAGGTTTCCACTACCCCGGATATCCAAATCGCGCATGGACACATTAAAGCCACTTCCCAAGTCAGAGAACTCTTCTATTGCACTCAAGCGTTTTCGGGCTTCGTTGGTTAGGGTAGACAGAGGCGGACTTAGTAAATAGCAGAATGCTTTCTTATTTGAGCGGCCTACACGTCCACGCATTTGGTGTAAATCACTCAAGCCAAACATATGGGCATGGTTGATTAAGATGGTATTGGCATTGGCAATATCCAGTCCGGCCTCGATGATTGTGGTGGCAACAAGTACATCATATTCGCCTCCCACAAATTTAAGCATGACATCTTCTAAGGCCTCCCCTTCCAGCTGGCCATGGGCAATTCCAATTCGGGCTTTTGGAACCAGAGTTTTAATTAATCCACCCAGCTGTAACAAATCCTGAACCCGGTTATGTATAAAAAAGACCTGACCACCACGATCAATTTCAAATTCGACAGCTTCTTTAATTAGTTTTTCATTAAATACATGTAGTTCTGTAAGTACAGGCTGACGATTCGGTGGTGGGGTACTGATAATACTCAAGTCGCGGGCGCCCATGAGCGAAAAGTGTAAGGTTCTGGGAATAGGGGTTGCTGTTAGTGTCAAGGTGTCTACATTTGCTCTGAATTGTTTTAATTTCTCCTTCACACTTACACCAAACTTTTGTTCCTCATCGATGATCAACAGGCCGAGGTCTTTAAATTTAACATCTTTGCTTACAATACGGTGAGTACCAATGATAATATCAATCTTGCCTTCTGCAAGTTTTTGAAGAGATTCTTTAATTTGCTTTGCTGATTTAAACCGGTTTATATAATCGATCGTACATGGAAATTCGGCCAAACGCGACTGGAAAGTTTTAAAATGCTGAAGGGCAAGAATGGTGGTTGGGACCAATATAGCCACCTGTTTACTTTCTGTGACTGCTTTAAATGCAGCTCTGATGGCTATTTCGGTTTTTCCAAATCCCACATCACCACAAACCAGACGGTCCATTGGATGAGCAGATTCCATATCTTTTTTTACATCTGCAGTGGCTTTTACCTGATCGGGTGTATCTTCATAAATAAATGAAGCCTCAAGTTCGGTTTGTAAATAGGTATCTGGTGAAAATGCTGTCCCGGTTTGGACCTTTCTGATCGCGTAGAGCTTGATGAGGTCTCTGGCGATGTCCTTAACTTTTTTTTTTGTAGTTTTTTTCAGTTTCTCCCAGGTATCTGTGCCAAGTTTATTCATTTTTGGTACTGTGCCCTCTTTGCCTGAATATTTAGAGATCCGGTTAAGCGCGTTAATATTGACATAAAGTAGGTCATTATCTGCGTAGACCAGTCGAATCATTTCTTGCGTTCTCCCATTAACATCTACCTTTTCCAGTCCAGCGTATTTCCCTATCCCATGGTCAATGTGGGTTATGTAATCTCCGGGCTTTAATTCACGAAGTTCCTTGAGCGTAAGCGCCTGATTTCGGATATAGCCTTTTTTTAATTTGTATTTATAATACCGATCAAAGATTTGATGATCAGTATAACACACCAATTTTTGAGCGTGATCAATATAGCCTTCTCTTAGTGACAGATTAACCGGTGTAAATTTTACGCCTGCATTTAGATCTTCAAAAATACTGTACAGTCGCTCAATCTGTTTACTTGAATCAGTGAAAATGAGGTTTTCCAGTTTCGATTTTTCATTTTCCTTAAAATTATGAATCAGCAAATTGAAGTCCTTGTTAAAGGAAGGCTGAGGTTTGATATCAAAATTTATTGTTTCTTTAGGCTGGTAATAGAATTGCTTACCAAATTCCATAATATTAAAATCCCGAAGTTGGTCAGCCAGCATTTTCTCATCGGTAAAATTAAATTTTGGATCAATCCAATGTGGATTTTGCTGTTTATCATCAGATGAAAGGGCTTTCCAGAATTCTACGGCTTTTCTATAACCGTCTTTGACAATGTCAAAGGTGAAAGCTACATCCTTGAACCAAACCAGGGTATTGGGGTCAATGTATTCCAGAAGGGAAATATGGTGATCGGTAAGGAATTTTGACTGAACATTGGGCACTATAGTGATGCTTTTAACCTGTTCTACGGAGAGTTGATCTTCAATTTCAAAGGTTCTTATGCTTTCAATATAATCTGCGAAGAACTCAATTCTGTAAGGCAAATCATTAGAGAAGGAAAAGATGTCAACAATTCCGCCCCTGATTGAAAATTGACCGGGTTCATAAACAAAATCCACCCTTTCAAAATCATACTCAACTAAAAATTCATTGATAAAGTCAATGCCTAAGCTATTTCCTACCGAAATTTCAAGTGTATTTTTTTCGAGAGCTGAACGGTCAATAACCTTTTCGGCCAAGGCTTCGGGATAAGTAACAATAATTTTTCCAAATTCAGAAGAGTGATTAAGTTCGTTTAGAACCTCAGCTCTTTGTAATACATTACTGCTATCGACCAGGGTAAATTCAAATGATTTTCTGAATGAAGATGGAAAGAAAAGAATTTCTTTTTCCAGCAGATTCTCAAGGTCACTAAGAAAATAAGCCGCTTCTTCCCGTTCGGGAAGAATAAAGATCATATGCCTATGTAATAGAAAATACAAGGCAGAGGCGAGGACCGAGTCACTTGATCCTACCAAACCCTTCAAATGAAACCGACCCTTTGTTCCTTTATTCAGGCCTTCTGCCAGAATGGCAATCCTTGGGTCCGATTTATATCGATTTAATATATCCCGAATATTCACACGCTAATTTTCGTCGCAAATATACGGTTTGAGGAAGCAATAAAAGGTATGGGCGGCAATATCAAAGCAATTCTTTATTTTAAATTCTTAAAAAAACAATATTTTTTTGAGCAAACTCTTGTAATTAATAGGTAAATTACCGTGTTAATGAAAAAAAGCCACTTTTTTAAGTTCACTTTTTATTTTCCATTCGAGTTAACAGCCTGGCTGGGTTCTCTTTTATTTTTGGCATTCACGGCTCAGAGTTCTACCCATTTCAGTTTATGTCCATTAGATAATTTGGGTTTGAATTGGTGTCCAGGATGTGGCTTAGGTCGATCTATTCGATTTTTACTGCATGGAGAGCTTCTCTTATCCTTAGAGCATCATTGGTTCGGAATCCCTGCATTTTTGATTTTGATGCACAGGATAATGCAATTATTAATAAATTTCAGATTAAATTTAAAACTCTTAACGCGTATTAATTATGGAAAACGATCCGCTTGTTAACCTTAAAGGCATGAGCCTTGAAGAATATTCTTACTTGAAGCAGGTAGTTGCCGGTATGGACCCTCGTCAATCCCAAAACTTTGTTATTTTTTATTCAGACAGGCGAAAGGATCCCCAAGAAATCCTTTTGTTTACCCTGCTTGGTTTTTTAGGAGTTGCAGGTATTCAGCGTTTTATTACCGGTCAAATGGGAATGGGCATTCTTTATTTCTTAACCTTTGGCTTGTGTTTCATTGGAACCATTGTAGATTTGATTAACCATAAGTCTATTGCCTCGGAGTTTAACCGAAAGGCTGCTTACGAAAGTGCTCAGCTTATTAAAATAATGACTGAACAGACTGAGGCCTGATTAGATTAAAATATCCTGATGATTTAGCTCGATTGATGAGTTTCAGGTTTTATTTTTATTAAACTCGGCCCAAAATACTCGAATTTTTCCTGTAAACCCTCAAGGCTTATCTTTGCTTATGAAATTAAGTGAAATTACTACATTTCTTGAAACTCTGGCTCCGCTGGCTTACCAGGAAGACTACGATAATTCCGGCTTAATTGTAGGTCATTCGGATATGGAAATTTCCGGTGCTCTTATTTCCTTAGATTGTACTGAATCAGTAGTCGATGAGGCGATCAGACAAGGTTTGAATCTGATTATTTCGCATCATCCAATTGTTTTCAAGGGCTTAAAAAAGTTTAATGGAAAATCCTATGTGGAGCGTGTACTGATAAAGGCCATTAAGCACGATATTGCTTTGTATGCTATCCATACCAATCTGGATCATGTTTCCATTGGGGTGAATAAAAAATTATGTGAAAAACTTGGGATCAATAATCCCATTATTTTAAAGTCGGCAGAAAATTCACTTCGAAAGCTGGTTACTTTTTGTCCGGATGCCCATGCAGAAAATCTTAGAATGGCACTTTTTAGAGCTGGTGCTGGTAATATTGGAAATTATTCGGAAGCCAGTTATAATACTTCTGGAATAGGCACTTTTAGAGCCGGAAATGGAAGTAAACCCTATGTTGGGGAAAGGGACGTTCAACATCAGGAATCTGAGATCAGGATTGAAACCATTTATCCAACTTATCTGGAACAAAAAATTCTTTCTGCTTTGTTTGAAACACATCCGTATGAGGAGATTGCTTATGATCTTTATTCGCTAATGAATACTGACCGGCAAGTGGGGTCAGGAATGATTGGTAATTTAGATGTTGACTACGATGAATTAGATTTTTTAAACCTAGTAAAAGAGAGATTGGGCGCCAAAGTCATTAGGCATACGGCATTACGGCTTAAAAGAGTGCGCAGGGTAGCTGTTTGTGGTGGTTCCGGAAGTTTTCTTTTGGCTGATGCGATCAAGGCAGGAGCGGATATTTTCATTACCAGCGATTTTAAATATCACGAGTTTTTTGATGCAGAAGGAAAGTTAATTATTGCAGATATAGGACATTTTGAGACTGAGCAGTTTACGCAGGAATTATTGTTGGAATTAATTAGAGAAAAATTTAGTAAGTTTGCCGTCCGTTTAACATTACAGAACACAAACCCCATAAATTATTTGATTTAATGGAACAATCAATAGAAGAAAAATTAAAAGCATTATTCCAGCTACAAACTTTGCATACTCAAATCGACAAGATTCGTCAGATACGAGGTGAATTACCAATGGAGGTCGCTGATTTAGAAGATGAAGTAGCAGGTTTAGAAACCCGTATCCAAAAAATTAAATCAGATCTCGATGAACTTGAGGATGCGATTGTTACTCGAAAGAATCTGATTAAAGAAGCTTT
Organism: Bacteroidota bacterium; assembly: GCA_016868395.1. Classification (GTDB taxonomy): domain Bacteria; phylum Bacteroidota; class Bacteroidia; order Sphingobacteriales; family Sphingobacteriaceae; genus Daejeonella. The sequence goes on from VGGW01000033.1 coordinate 8,509, forward strand.
AGCAGCCACTAAAAAATACGAGGCTCAGCTTAATGAAGTTAAGAACAATCGTGAATATGATGCCATATCAAAGGAGATTGAGATTCAAGGTTTAGAGATTCAGGTATCAGAGAAAAAAATCAAGGAGTATTCCTTTGAGATTCAAAATAAAACCGAAGTATATGAAAATGCTTTGGCTAATATAACAGAGCGTAAAAAGGATCTTGAACTCAAAAAAGCTGAATTGGATACCATTACCGCTGAAACTCAAAAGGAAGAGGCAGCGATTTTGGTAAATGCACATGAAGCTGAAAAACATATTGATGAACGATTACTGATTGCATACACTCGTCTGAGAAGTAATGCAAAGAACGGATTAGCCGTTGTTACTATCCAACGGGATTCATGTTCCGGATGTTTCAACCAAATTCCACCACAAAGGCAGTTAGATATCCGTCAGCGGAAACGAATTATTGTTTGTGAGCATTGTGGACGCATCCTTGTGGATGAAGGTTTTGCTTTAGAAGAAGCTTCCCTATCTTAAATTGAATTTAAAGATAAAAAAAGCGGCCAACTAAAATGGACCGCTTTTTTTATTCCTTTTAAAGGGATAATCAGAAGTGATATACCATAGCATTAATATTCATTCCTGCTCCAACAGAAGCGAATACAACCCGATCTCCTTTTTTAATCTGATGCCCATTCAACTTGTTTTTAAGTATCAAGTCCAGTAAGGTAGGTACTGTGGCAACTGAACTATTCCCGAATTTGGAGATGGTCATTGGCATAATCCCCGGCTGAGCTTCTTTGATTCCATACAATTTAAAAAGTCTTATGAGGATTGCTTCATCCATTTTACCATTTGCCTGATGCACCAGAACTTTTTTCACATCTTCAATTCGTGTTCCTGATTTTTCCATCGTTTGCTGGATGACCAATGGTACATTTTTCAAGGCATATTCATAAATTTTTCTACCATCCATTTTTATAAACTGATCTTCAGAAATCAGATCAGGATTACTGGATTTACCGGAATATAGGTAGTAAGCCTCATCAGAGGTGTGAGTTTGTGTTTTGTGTGCTAAAATTCCTTCTTCAACGCCTTCTCTTCCTTCCAATAGTGTAGCCCCTGCACCGTCTGCATAAATCATACTGTCGCGGTCGTGAGGGTCTGTAACTCTAGAAAGTGTTTCTGTACCGATTACCAGCACTCGCTTAGCATCTCCTGAGCGAATAAAATAATCCGCTTGGATCATCCCTTGCAACCACCCCGGGCAACCAAAAGGTAAGTCGTATGCTACACAATCCGGATTTTTAATTCCCAGTTTATGCTTGATTCTTGAAGCTAAGGTTGGCAAAACGTCTACTCTTGTACTTCCTGATGCAATATCTCCAAAATTATGCGCTACGATAATGTAATCGAGGGTTTCAGGATTAATTCCCGAACTTTCAATGGCACTTGAAGCTGCAAAATAACCTAAATCAGAAGCCATATGTTCTTTATCCGCATATCGGCGTTCTTCAATTTCAGTGATGTCCTGAAATTTTTGAATCACTTCTGCATTTTCCCGTAAAATGGGTTCTCCATTTTTTTCAAAAAAGCGATGATCTGAAAAGTCTTTGTTTGATATGATGTTAACAGGTACAAAACTTCCTGTCCCAATTATAACAGACTTAATTTTAATGCTCATTAAAAGAAATTATACTGAATACTAACTTGGTTTAGTGTTTTAAAGGTACATATTCTTTTTAAAATAAAAATCAGCTTAAAATAAACAGAAAAGAATTGTGTTTAATTTACATCAATTAAAAGCATCTGGCTGTATCTCCATCTTGAAGTATAACTGGCAAGTATCAGTCTGAGGAAAAAATTAGAACGCGCATGCATCGGTTTAACTCAGCCCTCAGGCTTTAATGAGCCTCCAATTTTAAATTTATAGTACTCCTTTTCCAATCGTTCAAATTTTAACATTACCTGAATTCCGTATATTTATTAATTTGAAAAACCTATAGGGAATTTTCCATATTAAAAATAAAGAATGCAAAAGTTAGATCTTGATTCGGACAAGGTTATCGAGCATGGATCGGCTCAGTTTTCCGATTCCATTCATGGTTCTTTTGCAATTAATAATTCTGATACAAAGGGGATAATTCAATCCGATTTAAACCTTTTCATTATGAGTGATTCTGGTAAACCCATAAACAGGGCTTTCATCAGTATCGATTTAGCCGGTATTACCGTAGTCTGCGATAAATTTGGAAAAGTATCAATTAGAGCTATACAAGTGGGTACCTACCAGCTCGATATTATTTCTCCTGGATATATCGCAAAAGCTATTTTTATTTCAATTTTTGATTCTAAAACACAGGAAATGAGAGTTCAACTAAGCAGTAATATTGGTTAAGCATTAAAAACGATCGAAAAGAATTAAAGAGATACTATCCTCATCTAACCTTCTAATAAAAACACGTAGAGTTCTTTAGGTCCATGTGCACCCAGGACAAGGGTTTTTTCAATATCGGCTGTTCTACTTGGACCGGTGATATTGCTGATCATGCTCGGTAAGTTTTCAGGATATTTTTCTTTAAGTAGTTTGAATCCATCTTTTAGATCAAGTAATAACTGAGAAGTATAGGCAATAACAACGTGCGCGTTGGGATAAATGCTTAATCTTCTTCCTGCGGCATTGGCGTTTGATAATAGGACACTTCCGTTTCGGGTAATTAGTGCTTCACAAGCAGTAATTCCAACGTCTGCATGCAAAAAGTCTGTATCTGTACTATAAAAAGGGAACTCGTATGTACTTAAGAGTGACTGTAATTGAGGTTCCCAACAATAAATTTTTCGCCAGTTTTTTTCTTCAGTGAGTTGCAAAAGAGTTTCGAAAAGTTCAATTTCATCAATGCAAAAGAAAAAATTTCCGGATACTGCGGTTAATTGTTCTGCAAAAAGTTCGTCTAAATGACCAGTAAACTTTTCATAAAGCGCATGGTCTTCTAAATTAGGATAAGGATTATCACGCTTCTCGAGAAGTGCTCTTCGTATCTTTTTAAGCATTTTCTCTTTAGAAGTCGTTTCTTTCATGAAGGGATAGTTTTTAAAAAACATGAATGAAATTTATTTTTCAGTCATGTTTAAAAATTTATAGAATAAATAGTTTAGTCTTGAGATGATCTGTTTTCAGGAAGATCCATATTGTGATCAACCATGCCTTCGTGATCAGGATTTTCTTTTAATGGCTCCTCAACCTGAACTTCTGTTTTTACACCATTTACAAACTCATCATAAGTAGTTCGGTTATCAAATGGGCGTTTACCCAAAATTTCTTCAAGGTCAGACTGGAATAAAATCTCTTTTTCAAGTAATTTTTCAGCTAGTTTTTCTAAGCCATCACGTTTATCCGTTAGCAACTGCTTGATACGTTTATAAGCCAGATCGATTTGATTACGAACTTCAAGGTCAATCATTTCAGAAGTCTTTTCTGAGTAGGGTTTATTAAACTGGTACTCACCCTGAGTATCATTAAATGAGACATTCCCAATTTTATCGTTCATCCCATAAATTGTGACCATGGCATAAGATAATTTGGTAATTCGTTCCAAATCATTCTGAGCACCGGTAGATATTTTATTGAAAACAATATCTTCGGCAACACGTCCGCCCAGAGTCATACACATTCCGTCCAGTAACTGTTCGGTAGTATATAAAAATTGTTCTTTTGGCAGGTATTGTGCATATCCCAAAGCGGCCACGCCACGCGGAACGATAGAAACTTTAACTAAAGGATCGGCATGTTCAAGGAACCATCCCGCAATAGCGTGTCCGGCTTCATGATAAGCCACGATTCGTTTCTCTTCAGGGGAGATGATTTTATTCTTTTTCTCCAAACCTCCAATTACGCGATCAACAGCATCTTGAAAATCCTGTATATCTACCGCTTCTTTGTTTCTTCGTGCCGCAATGAGTGCTGCCTCGTTACAAACATTGGCAATTTCTGCTCCTGCGAAACCAGGAGTTTGTGCTGATAATTTTTTTGCATCAACTCCATCAGCAAGTTTCAGTGGTTTAAGATGAACTTTAAAAATTTGCTCACGCCCAACTAAATCCGGTTTATCGATAGATATTTGACGATCAAAACGTCCCGGCCGTAACAATGCAGTGTCTAGAACATCCGGCCTGTTGGTTGCCGCAAGAATTATGATTCCGCTATCTGTACCAAATCCGTCCATTTCAACTAGTAGCTGATTTAAAGTATTTTCCCGTTCATCATTTCCTCCAACAATATTGTTTTTTCCACGTGCACGACCAATTGCATCGATTTCATCTATGAATATGATACAAGGAGCTTTTTCTTTGGCCTGCTTAAACAGATCGCGTACTCTGGAAGCACCAACTCCAACAAACATCTCAACAAAGTCTGAACCGGAAAGAGAGAAAAAGGGAACTTGAGCCTCACCTGCAACTGCCTTGGCCATTAGTGTTTTACCCGTACCGGGAGCACCGATAAGTAAAGCTCCTTTTGGGATTTTACCTCCTAAATTGGTATACTTTTTAGGGTTTTTTAGGAAATCCACAATCTCCATTACCTCCTGTTTTGCTTCTTCAAGTCCGGCAACATCATTAAAAGTTATGGTGACTTGCGACTCCTTATCGAATAGGGTTGCTTTCGATTTACCAATATTAAAGATTTGTCCACCGGCACCACCACCGGCACCACCACCCATTCTTTTCATAATGAATACCCAGAAACCTACCAAAAGAAGCACAGGTAATATGAATGACATAAACCAACCGGCCCATGGGCTCTCTCTGGATTCTGAAATGATTGGTGTATGTTGATTGGCGGGTAAATCTTTTTCTGCTGCAATAACCTTAGATTCAAAGCTTTCGTAGGTAGCGGAAGTGAAAATATATTGTGGGCCATTTGTACTTGCGTTGAAACTACTTTTGTTACGCACTTCATCATACTTTTTTTGATCTAAACGATCTTTTTTGATGTAAACGTCAATGTTATAAAGATCACCGTTTTTATAGGCAACCAGCTTTTCAACATCTCCCGGTTTGAGCATTTCATTCTCGAACTTCTGGTAATTAATTAATTTGGCATTGTTACCACTGAACATATACTGAACCACAAAAAGACCCAAAATTATAAGGGCATATAGCCACATGATATTGAATTTCGGTGCTTTCGGAACTATTTTTTTTCCTGGAATTTTTTTTATTGGAGCTTTTTTGTCTGTTCTGTTATCTTTCATTTTAAGTATTTATATAAAATATTTTCTGATTTAAATCCTTGAAAATCAAGCACTTTTGAATGATTTCATCTCTGCATCACCCCAAAAATCTTCAATTCCATAGAATTCTCTTTTATCTGTTTTAAAAATATGTACCACAACATCAATATAATCAAGAATTATCCATTCTGATTGTTGCAATCCTTCCTTTCTCCAAGGTTCAATTTTCAAAGCTTTATAAACTTCATTTTCAGCGCTTTGAGCAATGGCTTTCACCTGGGTCGTAGATTCGGCATGGCAAACAACAAAATAATCAGCAACCGAACTGTGTATATTTCTAAGATTAAGCCGGACGATATCATTTCCTTTTTTCTCTTGTATTCCCAAAACAATAAGTTCCGAAATTAAAGTGGATTCTTGTAAGGCTTTATTTTTTACCATTAAAAAAAATTAATTTTGTTGAATCATCTTAACGCATCTTATTTGCAAAATAATATTTTTTCAGGACTATTTATTGGTCGAAATCTAATTACTTTAGAGGAGGTAGATTCAACAAATACCTTTCTTAAAGAAGCATTGACAAAATCTAAGCCATTATTAGATGGCACTGTAATATTGGCAGATAAGCAGTTTGCCGGCAGAGGGCAGTCAGGTAATTCATGGATTAGTGAAGCAGGAAAAAATCTGACATTTAGTGTTCTTCTTAATCCTGGTTTTCTTTCAGTTGATAGGCAATTTGATCTAAATATGGCCATTAGCTTAGCTTTAGATGATTTTTTAAATAAATATCTATACGGGGCTGCACTTATTAAATGGCCAAACGACAGTTTTATTGGCAGTAAAAAAGTGGCTGGAATATTAATTGAAAACATTCTCCATGGCAATAAGATAAAACATGCCATAATTGGAATCGGAATTAATGTAAATCAGGATAATTTTCCGTCAGATTTAAGTAATGTAACTTCTTTGAAACAAGCTTTACATCAAGATTACAACTTAATTCAATTATTAGGCGAAATTTGCAGCATGATAGAAGCCAGATATTTACAATTAAAAGCGGGAAAGTCGGAACACTTGAGGGAGGAGTACATTGACCGCTTATTTTTAAAGGATGAATGGGCTATGTTCAGTTTTGATAATCAAGTACAAAGGGCCAAAATTATCGACATTACTGCTCTTGGCCAACTCGTTGTGGAAACAACTCAAGGCAAGCGCATTTTTAACAATAGGGAAATAGGGTTTATAATTTAGATGCATATGAAAAAACTTTTCGGACTAATTTTTCTATTTTTTTCTATTGCTGTCCGGGCTCAGTTTTCAGATCCCAATGCTAAAATTTATGATCCTGTTAAATGGAGTTTTTCTTCGGAGAAGGTGAACGATCAGGAGTATAACCTAATTATAACGGCCAATATCGAGAAAGGCTGGCATGTTTATTCTCAGTTTATTGAAGAGGGCGGTCCAATTCCTACCTCTTTTACATTCGACAAATCAAGCGATTATACATTACTCGGCAAGGTTTCAGAAAGCCCCAAAGCAATTTCTGCATTTGACAAGAATTTCAACATGCAAATCGCCTGGCACAAAGATTTGGTTGTATTTAAACAAAAGGTGAGTTTACTCGTTCCAATAAAAAATATTTCCGGGAAGCTTGAATTCATGGTTTGTAACGATGAGCGTTGTTTGCCACCAACTGAGGTGGAGTTCAGCATCGCTCTAGAAGCAAGTTCCTCCTTAGCCGAAATGCCAGTATTAAGGTCAGAATTAGATAGCGTTTCATCAGATTCAGTATTTAGATCATCTCCAACAGATGGTGAGGCTTCAATTCAACCCGATGCCGAAACGGCAAGCGGGTCTTTTTGGACAATTTTTATTGCAGGATTTATCGGCGGTCTGGCTGCTTTTTTTATGCCCTGCATTTACCCAATGATTCCGCTAACAGTTTCTTTTTTTACGAAAAAATCAGAATTAAGGGCAAAAGGCATTCAAAGTGCAATCATTTATGGCTTGTCAATCATTGTTATTTACGTGGCCCTTGGATTTTTTATTACGCTGATTTTCGGAGCTTCTGCATTGAATGAAGCTGCAAGTAGTGCAATTTTTAACCTATTATTTTTTCTCGTTCTGGTAATTTTCGGAATCTCTTTTTTGGGAGCCTTTGAAATAACACTTCCTTCATCTTTAGTGAATAAGATGGATGAGAAATCAAATCAGAATGGACTAGTCGGCTTGTTCTTTATGGCCTTTACCTTGACTCTGGTATCTTTTTCATGTACCGGACCTATCATTGGAACCTTACTGGTTGATGCCGTTTCAAAAGGTGCCTATTTAGGCCCTGCCATTGGCATGCTTGGATTCTCATCCGCATTAGCCATACCGTTTACCCTGTTTGCCATATTTCCGTCCTGGCTCAAAGAAATGCCAAAATCAGGAGGCTGGTTGAATACGGTTAAAGTTTCATTGGGTTTTTTGGAAATCGCTCTTGCATTTAAGTTCTTATCAAATGTTGATCTGGCTTATCATTGGGGCATACTAAACCGCGATGTCTTTCTGGTAATCTGGATTGTTGTTTTTGGGTTATGGGCGTTCTATTTACTGGGGAAGATTCGATTATCACATGATCATGAGATTAATTTCCTTTCACTTCCCCGACTATTTTTTTCGATGTTGATTCTAGGTTTTACGATATATATGATACCGGGTTTATGGGGTGCGCCTTTGAAGCCAATAAGTGCTTGGCTACCACCTCAGGTTACACAAGATTTTGATCTTTACTCAAATAAAAATAACGGATCCGCTACGGCTCAAACAGAAGGAAAAAAATATGCAACACTCTTTCATGCACCGCATGGCTTGGATGCCTTTTATGATTATGAGGAAGGAATTGCTCATGCAAAGAAGGTAAATAAGCCGGTTCTTATTGATTTTACCGGATGGAGCTGTACCAATTGCCGAAAAATGGAGGCAAGTGTATGGCCGGATGAGGAAGTTCTCCGTAGGCTAAGGGAGGACTATGTTTTAATATCTTTGTACGTAGATGATAAAACCGAACTCTCAGAAGCGGAAAAATTCGTTTCAAGTTTCAGTGGAAAAAAAGTGAATACAATCGGACAAAAATGGAGTGATTTTCAGGCATCCAGGTTTGGAACCAATTCACAACCATATTATGTTATCATCAATCATGTGGGTAAAGTTTTAGTTCCACCACAGGCTTACGATCTGGATATCCGTAATTACGTTAATTTTTTAGACAAGGGTAAAATCGCTTTCGGACAAAAATGATGGAAAAGAAAATATCGAACATAAAGAATATAGGAGTTTTTACGTCCGGGGGAGATTCTCCCGGAATGAATGCCGCGATTCGTGCCGTGGTGCGTACAGCTTTATATTATGATTTAAAAGTAACCGGAATTTATCGGGGTTACGATGGAATGATTAGCGGTGAATTTCGTCCTATGGAGCGTAAATCTGTTGCAAATATTATTCAACGTGGTGGAACCATATTGAAAACAGCGAGAAGCGAAGAATTCCGAACTCCTGAGGGAAGAAAGATAGCCTATGAACAATTAAAAAAACATAAAGTTGACGCTTTAGTTGCCATTGGAGGTGACGGCACCTTTACCGGTGCTAATATTTTTTATGATGAATTTAAAGTACCTGTAATTGGGCTTCCTGGAACCATCGACAATGATCTAATAGGAACGGATTTTACTATCGGATATGATACCGCAATCAATACGGTTATTGATGCAGTTGATAAGATCCGCGATACTGCAGAATCACACGATCGTTTATTTATTGTGGAGGTTATGGGCCGTGATTCCGGTTTAATCGCTCTCAGAAGTGGAATCGGAACAGGTGCAGAAGCTATTTTGATTCCCGAGTCCAAAACAGATACCAAGGCATTACTCAATCGCTTGGAAACAAGTCGAAAAGATAAATCATCCAAGATTATTATCGTTGCAGAGGGGGATGATGCCGGGGGTGCTTTCGAAATAGCCAAGGTTGTAAAGGAAAAATTTCCGGGAACGGATACCCGGGTTTCAATCCTGGGTCACATTCAACGCGGCGGTCCGCCATCCTGTATGGATAGGGTATTAGCAAGCAGGTTGGGTGTGGCTGCCGTTGAATCTTTGATGGAAGGCAGAAACAGAGAAATGATCGGAATTGTTAATGGTAAAATACATTTCACCCCATTTAGTAATGCCATTAAGCATAATCCGGAAGTGAATCCCGAGCTTTTAAAAATCGTTGAAATTCTATCAATGTAAACATAAACCGGTTGAGCATGAGTAATTTAGGCCTGGTCTTCATTATATTAAACGGATTGCTTGCAGCTTGTGGTGAACCGGTCAAGAAAAGAAATCTTGAAAAGAGTGTAGCAGTAGATATTCCTCTAAATCTTGAAAAAATCGCTGAAGGATTACATCCTCCGGTAGCCGCAGCTTTTAGTCCGGAGGGCTTGATGTACGTGTGCGAGCAAACCGGACAAATCAGAGTGCTTGAGAATAATACACTGTTGGCTGAACCCTTCTTGAATCTGGAAAGCAAGCTTGTCAAAATAAGTGGTGCTTATGATGAACGGGGCTTGCTGGGAATAGCCCTTCATCCGGATTTTAGGAATAATAAAAAGTTCTATGTGTATTACAGTGCGCCCGGTACCGATAAAGAAAGTGATCATCAATCCGTCATTGCTGAATATCAGGTTTCTAATAACCCCAGGTTGGCCAATGCATCAACCGAAAGAATTTTATTAACTATTCCCCAGCCCGAGAGTAACCACAATGGGGGTGATCTGAAGTTTGGGCCTGATGGTTATTTATACATTGGAGTGGGAGATGGTGGTGGTGCCGGAGATCGGCATGGTGAAAAGGGAAATGGACAAAATCTGAATACGCGTTTGGGTAAGATTTTGAGAATTGATGTTAATACGGATCAAGCTTATGGTATTCCAGCCGACAATCCTTTTGTAGGAAAGGAGGCAAAACAAGAAATCTGGGCTTTTGGCTTAAGGAATCCATGGCGCCTTTCATTTGACAAAAATTCTGGGCAGCTTTTCGTTGCGGATGTCGGCCAAAATAAGTTTGAGGAGGTTAATATTATCGAAAAAGGAGGAAACTATGGCTGGAATATTATGGAAGCGAGTTATTGCTTTGACCCGGAACAGAACTGTAACAAAGCCGGCTTAATCTTACCTATCGCAGAGTACGAACATGAAGAGGGGATTAGTATAACGGGTGGATTTGTATATCGTGGTAAAAAACTGATCGGACTTACTGATGACTATATTTTTGCTGATTGGAAGGGTCCGATGTTCTATCTTGAAAAAAAGGGAGACTCTTGGGTTCGTGGACTAATTAAATTAAGAGCCAAGCCATCAGGAGACTTTAAAATTTTGAGTTTTGCAGAGGATAATGATGCAGAACTTTATATTTTAACGAACCAGGAAGTAGGTCCGAAAGACACAAAAGGAGCCATTTATAAACTTATAAATCCCTAATGGAAAAGATAAAGAACCATTTTACAGAGGCAAGAGAAATACTCGAAAGCTTCATCTCAAACCCTCAGAATTTTCTTGATATTGAACTGGCAGCAGAGTTGATTGTTCATCGTCTCAAAAGTGGAAAAAAGGTAATTTCATGTGGTAATGGTGGATCGATGAGCGATGCAATACATTTTGCAGAGGAGCTCTCGGGAAGATACCGTAGCGATAGACCTGCCTATGCTGCCATTGCAATTTCGGATCCGGGTCACTTATCTTGTGTTGCTAATGACTATGGTTATGCCTTTGTTTTTTCAAGAATGGTAGAAGCTATCGGAAAAGAGGATGATGTGCTGCTTGCAATCAGTACAAGTGGAAATTCCGAGAATGTTTTAAAGGCGATCGAAGCTGCTCGAAAAAAGGGAATGAAAGTGATAGGTTTAACCGGTAGGGATGGTGGTAAAATGGCTGCTCTCTGCGATGTTGAAATCCGTGCCCCCCATTCAAAATATTCCGATAGGGCTCAGGAAATTCATATTAAGGTCATTCATTCTTTAATTGATCTCATCGAATCGGGCATGTCAGCAGTATGATCACGGCCATAATTGCCCATTAAATGATATCTTCTATCACTACAGCTGTTCCGGAAGCACTAACCATGAGCATACTTCCGTTACTTCCAAGAGTTTCATAATCAAGGTCTACTCCTAATATGGCATTAGCACCTAAACGCATTGCCTGTTCTTGCATTTCACGCAAGGCAATATCCTTGGCTTCACGAAGCCCTTCTTCATAGGATCCTGAC
>VGGW01000034.1 GCA_016868395.1 Bacteroidota bacterium
GAAGATGCAATTAAGGCGGCCATCAACGATTATCGTGTTAAAAATGGCATGGAAGCCTTAGAATCTGCCAAATCTCACCATTAATACTTTCTAAATTCAAGGTTTAGGAGATGATATTAAGAGGTATATCATGATCACAGTAACAGATAAAGCAAAACATAAGGTTGAAGAACTCATGAAAGAGAGTGGACTCGATACGGGTTATTTTCTTCGGGTTTCTGTACAAGGAGGTGGTTGTTCGGGCTTATCGTACAAAATGGATTTTGACAATGAAGAAAAGCCCGGTGATCAATTTTTTGAAGATCAGGGAATTCGTTTAGCCCTGGATATGAAATCATTTCTTTACCTAGCGGGTACTGAACTCGATTTTTCAGATGGTCTGAATGGTAAGGGATTTAATTTTCATAATCCGAATGCTTCCAGAACCTGTGGTTGCGGAGAAAGTTTTTCAGTATAGATTAATCGTACCCAATTTGTTCTAGTTAACAAATTGAATATCAATTAGAAAGGCTCTATAAGGAGCCTTTTGTTTTTTTAGAACTAATCTTTATACTTGTTAATTAAAATTTCCCTAAAATGCCTAAGATGAAGCCAATAACAGAATCTACTACCGTACCGGATTTGCTCCGTAATGTAGTCGGGTATGTCCACGATGAAAACACCACCTTTTTAATGCATAAGCTTAAAGAAAGCTGGGTAGAGGTTACATATAAACAGGTTTTGGATACTGCAGATGCCATCTCGGCGTATTTTCTGGAGATGGGTATTTTGAAAGGCGACAGACTCGCATTAATTATTGAGAACTCGGTCGACTGGGTTTATTATGATCAGGGAGTCCAGCAGATTGGCGCGGTCAACGTTTCGGTCTATCCAACCCTTTCTGAATCTGAAATTGAATATATTTTAAACGATTCTTCGGCTAAAACAATTCTTGTAGGAAATCCATTTCTTTTCAGGAAAATTTTAAAGATTGCCAATAATTGTCCTGAACTCAAGCGAATCATTCCGGTATTTGATGATTATGAGAAATATCTGTTAAAACAGGGGCTGAATGCCGGAGTAATCAGTTTCAAAAACATGATTAAAGAAGGCAGAAATGTGTTGGAGCAACAAGCCGAAAAAATCGAAGAAGCAAGGAAGTCCATTTTAGCAAGTGATTTAACGTCACTAATTTATACATCAGGCACAACCGGTGTTCCAAAGGGTGTGATGCTAAGCCATTCTAACTTTGTTCAAAATGTAAAAGTTTGTTTGGAACAGATCCCTGTAATCAATGAGAATGATGTGTTTTTATCCTTTTTACCACTGTCCCACGTCTTTGAGCGTACGGCAACTTATCATGTTTGTTGTGCAGTAGGAAGTAAAATCGCATTTGCTCAAAGTTTGGAATTATTAGCAAAGAATATGGCCGAAGTGAAACCAACGATTATGAGTTGTGTGCCTCGCCTGCTCGAACGAATCCACGACAAGGCGATGAAAAACGGCACTTCGGCCGGTGGATTAAAAGCTAAAATTTTCCTTTGGTCCATTCAAACCGGGCAAAGCTACCGCGAGGTTCAGGAAGCAGGAAAAACACCCGGATTGATCTTAAGGCTGAAAAAATCCATTGCCGAAAAACTGGTCTTCAGTAAAATCAAAGAAAAAACCGGGGGCCGTTTAAAGTTCATGCTTTCGGGTGGGGCGGCACTACCTAAAAATGTTGGGGAATTTTTCGGAAACCTGGGCATTAAAATATTGGAAGGCTTCGGACTCACTGAAACCTCTCCTGTAATGGCCGTCACCGAATATCATCGCCAGGTTTATGGAACGGTGGGGCGTATTATACCGGGCATAGAAGTAGCCATTCAAGATGTTGAAAGTAAACAAATTTTGACCATACAAACCCACCATACCTTTAATGAAAATTTTGAGTGTCCTGAAGGAGAAATTATTGTAAGAGGACATTGTGTAATGAAAGGCTATTGGAACAAGCCTGTGGAAACTGCCGAGGTCATTGATCAGGATGGCTGGTTTCATACTGGTGACATTGGACGCTTTTATAAGGGGAATTTACAGATTACCGACCGCATAAAAAATATGCTGGTGAATGCCTATGGTAAAAACATCTATCCAACACCGGTTGAAAATACCTATTTAAAAAGTCCGAAGATTGAGCAGATTTTCCTAATTGGTGATAAGCGTGAATACGTTACCGCTATTTTAGTCCCTTCGAAGGAAGTGTTGCAAGAAACTTTTCATCTGAATGAAGCCTTTTTTGAGAAAAAAGATTCCTTTATTCGAGATCAAAAAATTCTGGACTGGCTGAATGTAGATATTCGTAAGTATTCTACTGAGCTTGCCAAATTCGAGCGTATGAAATCCTTCCTTGTCAAACGCAATCCATTCAGTATTGAAGAAGGTGAGATTACCCCAACTATGAAAGCTAAACGCAAGGTAATCGAGACTAAATATGCGGAAGATATCAGGGAATTGTATTTGCAGGAGACGGAGGCGGATTAGAAGCGGAAAGTCAAAAGCAGAAAGCAAAAAGGTGAATTTAAAGAGCAAAGACCATTCACTATCCTTTAGAAAGTATCGTTCTTTTTGCTTTGATTTCATGCCGACAAGCTTCCTTAGCATTTTTGCGCCGAAAAGCCTATTTTTGCAGAAATTCTAATTAAATGAGTATCGGATTATCTGAACTGGAGATTTTACGCCGGGAAGCCTTGGTGGAGTTACGTAAACTGGACATAGATCCCTATCCTCCTGAAGCCTTTGAAGTCAATGTCAATGCCTTAGACATTCTAAATAATTACGAGCGGGATAAAACGTCCTACAAGAATATTCGTTTTGCCGGCAGAATCATGAGCCGCAGAATCATGGGAAGCGCATCCTTTGCCGAGTTACAGGATTCTACAGGTAGGATACAGGCTTATTTCAACCGGGATGAGATCTGTCCGGGAGAAGATAAAACCCTTTACAATACAGTATTTAAAAAGCTGCTTGACCTAGGGGATTTTGTCGGTGTAAGCGGATATGTTTTTACAACCAAAACCGGTGAAATATCCATTCATGTCAGCGAAATGAAGATTTTATCCAAATCATTAAAGCCCCTTCCGATTGTTAAGCGCGATGATGACGGAAATATCTATGATGGCTTTACGGATCCGGAAATGCGTTACAGACAACGTTATGTTGATCTGACCGTAAACCCTGATTATAAGCAAATCTTCATCAAGCGAGCAAAAGTGATTCGTACCATGCGATCTTATTTTGATGATCATGGATGGATGGAAGTAGAAACTCCAATTCTTCAAGCGATTCATGGGGGTGCTGCAGCACGTCCGTTCAATACGCATCACAATACACTGGACATGCCGCTTTACCTGCGTATTGCGAATGAGTTATACCTGAAAAGACTGATTGTTGCCGGCTTTGATGGCGTTTATGAATTCGGAAAAATGTTCAGAAATGAAGGAATGGATCGTACCCATAACCCGGAATTCACCTCCATGGAAATTTATGTAGCCTATAAAGATTATATCTGGATGATGGCTATGGTTGAGGAGTGTCTTGAAAAGGTGGCACTGGCTGTACATGGCAAATCAACCATTCAAGTTGCCGGCCATGAAATTGACTTTGCAGGTCCGTATGAGAAGCTTTCCATGTATGAGTCCATCGAGAAATTTACAGGAATAGATGTTTCAACCATGAATGAAGACGAATTACGCCATACTTGTAAGAAACTGAATATCGAGATTGATGCAAGCATGGGCAGGGGAAAACTGATCGATGAGATTTTCAGCGAGAAGGTGGAAGAACATTTAATTCAACCAACCTACATCACAGACTACCCGATTGAAATGACTCCTCTGGCAAAAAAACATCGCAGTAAGGAAGGTTTGGTGGAGCGCTTTGAGCTGTTTGTGATGGGCAAGGAGATTGCTAATGCCTATACGGAACTGAATGATCCCATTGATCAGCGTGAGCGATTTGAAGATCAGCTCTTACTTGCCGGGCGTGGAGATGAAGAAGCCATGGCCATGGATGATGATTTTCTTAGAGCTTTGGAATATGGAATGCCACCTACTTCCGGACTTGGCATTGGAATCGACCGACTGGTGATGTTAATGACTGATCAAAGTACCATTCAAGAGGTTTTATTTTTCCCTCAGATGAGACCTGAGAAAAAAGTAAAACTTGCTACCGCAGATGATTTTATTGCGATCGGTGTTCCTGCAGAATGGATTCCGGTATTGAATAAAATGGGGTTCAAAACAGTGGAGGAATTAAAAGCAGGCAATCCAAACAAAGTTTTTAATGACCTGGGCGGAATGCGCAAAAAAATGAAACTCGAAATCGCTATGCCTTCCAAAGAAATCGTAATGGAATGGTTTAGTTAACACAATCATAACATAAAAATAAAGGCCGCTTTGCTTGAGTGCAAACGGCCTTTGTTATTTTTGGTAAAAACATTTAAAAATCATATGAAGAATTCAAGTCTGGAAATCACAGATCAGGAATACTTGATCAAACTGAATAAAGGAGATTTTGATCTTTCTTTTATTCATCAATTATTAAAAAGGATCCAGTCAGAACAGTATTTTTTTCGTTCAAACGAGACTCCTGTGGCACGCGAATTTGTAGGCAGTCCGCTCTGCTGCAGCGACTTCTCGGTGCGTTTCGATAATTTAAGGGATAAATAAAACGTTTAAAAGGGCTGACGGAAATTGCGCTGCTGAACCGTCCGATCCATTTGACCCATCTGATCCTTCATCATTTTTATCTGATCTGCCAATAATTTATTTTTATCGGCCTTCTTAGCCTCCTGTAAATAAATAGTTGCTTCCCGCTTATTTCTTTTTGCCATCGCAATTCCTGCCAGACTTAATTTAGCCAAAGCAATGTTATGATCCATCGTCATCCCTAAACTAATCGCTCTCTTGAAATATTTCTCAGACTGTAGCGGTGCCTTCCTTGACTCGATAAGACCAATCAATAAATTATAATAACCGTGCTGACCTTTAAATAATTGCGTTTCGTAGTTCGAAATCCCTTTGAGCCACTCCCCTGCTTTATCCATATCATCTTTACGGAGAAAGTATTGTGCAATCAGCATCTTTTCATGATAAAAAAAGGTGACGGCTACTAAAATGGCGAGGAAAACCAAAGGAATCCCCGAGCCCCAAAAACCAAAAACCATTAATGTTATCGATGCGCCAAGGATTATGGCTGCAATTATCAATCTGATGAAATTAGGCATTGTCTTGTTATCTGTTAAATTTGTTTCAAATATCCGTTTATTTGAGCGTTTAACCAATTTCTAACTGATAAATTATGTCTTTAAAACTGGAAGAAAGCTGGAAGGCAGTTCTTGAAGCCGAATTTAAGAAGGAATATATGATCAACCTTCGTTCCTTTCTTCAATCTCAACAGGAAGAAAAAAGAACCATCTACCCTGCAAATAGATTGATTTTCAATGCCTTTTCGCATACTCCTTTTGATCAGGTGAAGGTTGTTATTATCGGACAAGATCCTTACCATGGTGCTAATCAGGCACATGGCTTGTCTTTTTCGGTTCAAAGAGGAGTTCCTATTCCACCTTCGCTTCAAAACATTTTCAAAGAGCTTCAGACTGAATACAAGGGGTTTCAATTTCCACCACATGGCGACCTAAGTTCATGGGCAGATCAGGGCGTATTATTGTTGAACGCCATTTTAACTGTTGAGGCTTCAAAGGCGGGATCTCATCAAAATCAGGGCTGGGAAGAATTCACAGATCGAGTGATTCAAACCCTTTCGGAGCAAAGGAAAGGAATCGTTTTTTTGCTTTGGGGTAAATATGCCCAGGCAAAGGCCTCATTAATTGATCAAAATAATCATCAGATATTCATGGCTGCCCATCCATCACCATTCTCTGCCTATCAAGGATTCTTTGGATGTAATCACTTCATTAAAACGAATGAGTATCTGGTAGAGAATGGGGAGAAGGGGATTGAGTGGGGGTTGGGGTAGGAATTTGGCAATTTGTCGATTTGTCGATGAGTCAATTTGTCTATGATAATTATTGTTCATAATTACATCAATGCTCCAATTGACAAATAGACAAATTAAATGATAGACAAATTAATACTCCAAAGGCACCGCCGGCTCTTTCTTATTCGTCGACATGATCATCATGGTCTGAAAAGTCTTAACGACACTGATCTTACTTATTTTATCCATGATCAGTCGCTCGTATGATTTGATATCCTTTACATAAGCTTTCAGCAGAAAATCACATTGACCGGTTACATGATGACATTCTGTAATTTCTTTGATTGCTTCTATTTCCTCCAAGAAAACCTGAATGGTGTTGTTCTTATGAAAATCGAGCTGAATCTGAATAAAGGTTTTAATACCCAAGCCCAACAATTCTTCATCAACTAATGCATGATAACTCTTGATATAATGGGCCTGCTCGAGTTTCCTGACACGCTCTAAAGTGGGTGCGGGAGACAGTCCGACTTCATGGGAAAGTTGCAAATTGGTAATCCTACCATTTTCCTGAAGAATTTTCAAAATTCTAAGATCAATTTTATCCAGTTCCATTGCCATAATGAGCTCAAAAGTAAGGTAATTAAGAGAATAGCCAAATTTAATTTTAAAAAAAGCATAAAAAATAAGCACTTATTCTATTAATATTTTTAGATTGCTCTAAATAAAATATTAGATTTATTTAACTTTAACGCCATGCACTCCTTTACAGAAGAAAATTACCTAAAAGCAATTTATCACCTTAGTGAAGCAAACTTGCTAGCCGTAAGCACCAACCAGATTGCGGAGATGACCAGTACCAAAGCCGCATCCGTTACGGATATGCTAAAGAAACTGGCCGAGAAAAAGCTGATACACTACATCAGATATCAGGGTGTAACCCTTACGAACAGCGGACTGACTGCTGCGGTTAATATTATCAGAAAGCATCGCTTGTGGGAAGTATTTCTGGTTGAAAAGCTAGGATTTAAATGGGATGAAGTGCATGATATAGCCGAAGAGCTGGAGCATATCAATTCTGAGGCTCTGATTAATCGTTTAGATGATTTCTTAGGAAATCCGGTAGCCGACCCGCATGGCGATCCGATTCCGGATAAGTCAGGAAAGATTAAACAGAAAAAACTGGTGAAAATTACAGATATGCAAGCCGGTGAAAGTGGAACCGTTTCGGGTGTTAGTGAACATTCTTCTTTATTTCTTAAACTCCTTGATAAACTTGGATTAACGTTAGGGACTGGTGTTAAGATTCTGGAATTGAATGAATACGATGGATCAATTATGCTCTCCATAGATCGAAGCAAAGAGCAAACCATCAGTCGGGACGTAGCAAAAAATATTTTGGTTATTTTATGAGTACTAAACAGTCAGAATCGCTGAGTGAGGTTCACGAATCGGTAATTACTTCGGGTAAAACAGGCTGGCGTAAGCTGATGGCCTTTATCGGACCTGCCTACCTCGTGAGTGTGGGATATATGGATCCGGGGAACTGGGCAACTGATATTGCCGGAGGTAGCCAGTTTGGCTATCAACTAATCTGGGTCTTATTGATGTCTAACCTGATGGCCTTGTTACTTCAGTCGCTTAGTGCACGTTTAGGCATCGTTCGCGGACTGGATTTGGCTCAGGCTTCCAAAAATGCCTACCCTGCTTACGTTAATTTTCCACTGTATGTTTTAGCTCAAATTGCCATTATTGCCTGTGATTTGGCCGAGATTATTGGCATGGCTATCGGATTAAATCTGCTTTTTGGCCTCCCTTTAATTTTGGGGGTTTCTATTACTATTCTGGATACTTTTCTGCTGCTTTTTCTAATGAATAAGGGGATGCGAATGATGGAAGTATTTATTGTTTCCATGGTATTTATTGTCGGAATTTCCTTTTTGACCGAAATGTTCATTGTCAAGCCGGTGATTGCAGAAGTAATCAGTGGATTTGAGCCTTCCTTCCTATCAGGAAATGCGCTCTACATTGCCATAGGCATAATTGGAGCGACTGTTATGCCTCATAACCTGTATTTACACTCTTCTCTTGTACAAACCAGGAAGATTGAACGTTCTGCAAGAGGAATAAAAGACTCCATAAAATATAACCTGATCGATACCACCATTGCCTTAAATCTTGCCTTCTTTGTCAATTCAGCTATTTTAATATTGGCTGCAACAGCCTTTTATAAAAACGGTTTGTTTGAAGTTGCTGAAATCGAGGATGCTCATCAGTTGCTGAATAATATTTTTGGTTCGGTAGCCCCAACCCTATTTGCCATTGCTTTAATTGCATCCGGGCAAAGCTCAACAATAACGGGAACACTGGCAGGACAGATTGTTATGGAAGGCCATCTGAATTTAAGGATACAACCCTGGATCAGAAGATTACTTACACGCCTTTTCGCAATTATCCCCGCATTCATCACGATCATTTTCTTTGGAGAAGAAGCCCTGGGTAGTTTGCTCATATTAAGTCAGGTAGCACTCAGCCTGCAATTGGGTTTTGCGGTTATTCCTTTAATTCACTTTAATTCCGACAAGGAAAAAATGAAGGAATACGCCATCAAACCCTGGGTAAAAATATTGGCATGGTTATCTGCCCTAATCATTGTAAGCCTCAATGTTCAACTGGTTGTTGAAGAAATTAGCTCCTGGCTCAGCAATTCAAGTGTCCATGTTTGGTGGATATATTTACTCGTAATTCCCTTATCTGTGGCAATCGGCTTACTATTACTCTACATTTTTCTGATGCCATTTTTCAGAAAGCATGAACGTAAATCATCCAATGTCCCACATGGGGAAGCACTTGAAATCGGTGCTCTTGATCATGTAGAGTATAACAAGATTGGAATCACTGTTGATTTTTCAAAAAATGACCGGACTACCTTTCGGCATGCGCTGATCCAGGGAGGGAAAAATGCAGATTATTACCTCATACATATTGTTGAAACTGCTGCGGCCAAATTTCATGGAGAAAAAGTATTGGATCATGAAACTCAAAGCGATACCGAGAACCTGGAAAAATACAAGCAAAATTTAAGGGAAATGGGTTATCAGGTACATATTGAAATAGGATACGGAACCGCTGCTAAAGCAATATCTGAACTAGTAAAAGCGAGAAAATTAGATCTTTTGGTTATGGGTGCTCACGGGCACAAAGGTCTCGGTGACCTGATTTTTGGAACCACCGTAGATACCGTTCGGCATAACGTAAATATTCCGATTATGATTGTGAAGTGAGATGTGCGTATTGAAATGTATTAATTTATTATTCAGAACCGAATAGTATCAGAAGCATGATAATTCCATTTCAAATTTCAATTCTGAGCTATTTTTTTTAAGGTGTACAGGATGGCACGTGGTGATAAGAAACCGTCATGCTGGTAGATGATTTCATTCCGGGAATTAAGAACAGTCAAGGTAGGATAAGAGAGTTGTCCCTTAATGGTGCCTAATTCACTTGCCAATTCATGTATTCCGCCCTTATTTTTAAAGTTTCTACCTGCAAAAAAAATATCAATCTTATCTTCTGCATTCAGAAATACCGTATAAAATTTTTCATCCAGTAAAGCCAGTACTGAATTGTCCCGAGTCAGGGTATTTTTCATAGCATGACAATATTTACACCAGTCGGTCATGATAAGTACCAGCACCGGTTTGGCTATTTTATCCTGCAGAGGTTTTATTTCCGCAAATTTTACGATTCGATTTTGTGCAGACAGATCTGACAGGGCGGATAAAATTAAAATCAATAGTATTAATGGTCTTAACATAGTTATTTTATGGTTAAACGTAAACCTAAAAATCCTCTAATCCCTTGATTGGGTGCAAATACATAACCCGGATCAAAAGTTAAAGCATAAGGATTCGTCGCACTGGAAAGCACATTCCCAGAGGGGTCAGTTTGGACTTCCCGATCAAAAGGATCATGACTACGGGCAATCAAAAAAGGTTCATTTCGGCCGGGTATCCAGTTCAGTAAATTTTTTACTCCTCCATATAATTCGATTCTTTTCATCCCCGAAAAGGTAAATTGTATATTCTGCAGGCTCCATACGGGTGATAGTCCGCTTCGGGGATCCAGGTCGCTTAAAAGTGGCAGCAGCATAGGACCATAAACATTCCCGGTATAATCCAATCCAAGATTCCATTTTTCAATCTTATAGGAAATTCCCCAGGTACCGGTCCATCGTTCATTAAAAAATGGCCTGATTCTTTCCCCAAATCTTTCATCCCTGGTGAAAACTTCCAAGAGAGAAGTTCCGGCCAAAATTTTAAGTCCATTAGTGAATGTCATATCCAAGTTGGCGCTCAAACCACGTGAAACTCCATAACCCTGTAAATTACGATAAATGATCTGATTCGAATTACTCAGATAATCCGGAATAATTTGGTTATCAAAATGGGTATACCAAGCAGAGGCATCGATACTCATAAAGCTTCCACTTTTAAAAAATACCTTCTTGATATAATTTAAATTTCCATTATAACTTCTTTCCGGGTTCAATTGCTCAGCCAAAATAACCTCCCTCGAGCCTGTTAAGGCAGCGTGATCCTCCGTGAACAAACTAACCACCCTGAAACCGGTGCCTGCATTTAAACGAAGGACATTATTATCATTCAGGACCCATTTATAGGCTAATCTTGGAGTCGGAATGGCTCCATGCCTGGAGTTATAGTCATATCTCATTCCAAGCAATAACTTATGCTTTTCAGCCAGACTAATTTCATCTTGTATAAAGATACCGGGAAGCCAGACCTGATCTGCATTATTCGATCCGTTTAAAAGGGCAGTTGCAGGGGTACTATCATCATAAAAGGTATACCTCAAGGCTATTCCCATCAATAGGTCATGGTTTTTCAGTTTTCTATCCCATGTAAGCTGACCGAAAGCAATCTTTTGCCTGGCACGGTAAACCGTGTTGCCATATACCGAATTTTGAGCATGATCATTTAAAGACCAGGAAAACTTAACAGACTCTTTAACAGGAAGCTGATAATTTCCAAGCACTTCCCATCTGCTTGTATAAATACTCTCTCCATATCGATCGGTACCACCTCGAAACGAAGGGGTCCAGTTCATCGCACCTCCCCAACGGTCTTCATAGTTATATCTTGCTGCAAAATTGAACTGCCGTTTATCATTTCGATGAAAACTCCATTTCTGAAAAATAGAAATTCGGTCCTGTAAAGTAACATCTGTGAAGAAATCTTTATTATTATCAACTCTATTTTTAAAGTTGAAGTAATTGATTCCCGTCAGCATATCTGCTTTTTTAACGGCTGTAAATTTGAATCCTAAATCAGTATTCAACTCACCCCAGGAAGTTGTAAAAACATCCCCGGAGAAAACAGGTGAATTTTCCGGTTTTTTGGTTATGATATTAATCAATCCACCCACCGCTTCGGAACCATACAATGAGGATGCAGGACCTTTAACAATCTCAACCCGTTCAATTAAGGTATTGGGAATTCCCGAGAGCCCATAAACAGAAGAAAGACCGCTAACAAGGGGCATACCGTCAATTAAAATCATGGTGTATGGTCCCTCGAGTCCATTAATATGAATATCGCCCGTATTACAAATATTACAGTTTAACTGAGGCCTAACACCATTTACATTCTGTAAGGCATCAAATATGGACGGAGTGGGATTCTTTTTAAAAAATGCCGTACTGTAAACCTCTACTGGTACCGAACTTGCCAAACGGCTGACCTCTTTCATGGTTCCGGTAATCACAAATTCTTGCATCAAATTTTCGGCTTCCTCAAGATTAACATCCAGATTTAATAGTTCATTCTCGCCGATGTTAATTTCTGCTTTGTAGGGTTTATAACCTAATGAAGAAAAGAATAAAACATAATTGCCGGGCTTCAGGTTAGATATAGCATATCTCCCAAGCGAATCGCTGGTTGTGCCCATTTTGCTATCCGCTATTTTTACTGAGACCTGTGCAAGAGGTTTCAGTCCGGAACTTAGCAATCCACTTACCGTTGACTCTTGAGCCGGTAAAGATGAACAAATTCCGAACAAAAGAATACAAAAAACAAATAGCCGCATTGAAGATATTATTAGATTAACAAAATAACAATTTTAGTTTAATCTAAATTAATTATTTTATAAATCTGAAAAAAAATAGTTGAATAATCTTGGGAGTTAAAAATTTCGGTTATAGATTTTCTTTCAGATATTTGCCTTTATGTCGGGAGGAATTAACATAAAAAACAAAAGAGCCTATTTTGAATATCATATTCTGGAGACCTACACTGCCGGCATAAAATTGCTTGGAACAGAAATCAAATCGATACGTGAAGGTAAAGCGGATATTAACGACGCCTTCTGCACATTTTTTGACGGGAATCTCTATGTTCGAAATATGCAAATTGCCGAATATTCGCATGGTTCATTTTACAATCATGAGGCTAAGCGCGATAGAGTACTACTGCTAAACAAAAAGGAAATAGCCAAACTGCGGACAAAAATTGAGGAAAAAGGCTTTACCATTATTCCATTAAAAATCTTTACCTCAGAACGTGGTTTTGCCAAACTTGAGATCGGCTTGGCACAGGGTAAGAAACTATACGATAAACGGGAAACATTGAAAGATCTGGATGCAAAGCTAGAGATTAGCCGTGCCCTGAAACGATAACTCATATCAAACTAAACCTTGGCTGCCGCATGTTGTCATAGAAAATAATTAAAGAATCAACAAGGCTTCAGCTTAAAACGAATCCACTACCAACTTTTTTGAGGGCAGCTAACCTTGTAGCGATTATTCAGAAATACCCCCAATACAATTTCATGTGAACCATTGCTAACTGTATTCAGTCCGGATGTAGTTAAATCATAAGAATAGCCAATATTCATAAATGAACCTACATTAAACCCGGCCATACCCGCAAATGCATCATTTTTACGAAAGCTGCCGCCAACCCAAAATCGGTCTTTGTAAGCCAGTTTCAAATTTAGATCTATCGAAGCAGGAACAGGAGAAACAACTTTTAATAAGGCTGATGGCATGGCCGCAAAATCATCTCCGAGATAAACTTTATAACCTGCCGTGACGAAAACGTGAGGTACTTTTCTTCCCAGATTATAGCTTTCAGGATCATCACTAAAACCTATCGGATTTTGCAATAACTGCTGTGCCGATGCTCCTACGAAAAATCTTGGGCCGTAAATCCAAATACCCGCACTCACATCCGGCTTAAAATTATCAAAATTGCCAATGCCAATCGCCTGATCGTTAGGATTCTCCAGAAGCAGATTGGATCGATCGAGGAATATCCTGGACATCCCTGCAGCGACTCCAACCGACACATTTAAATCTTGAGTAATTCCAATGTGATAGGCATAGTTCAAATTGGCATCTGTTCTTGAGATAGGGCCGGCCTGATCAGAAACAACAGTGAAACCTACTCCATGATGGGGTTCAGAGGCCATATAATTTTGCAGATAACTTCTACTGTTGGGGTTACTTCCGCCTCCTTGCGGTACAGAGGTGGAGGTTCCGTATAAAAAATTCTTTCCAATAGGCGCATGAATGGATAGATAGGAAGTTACCGGTGCACCATCCAGGCCAACCCATTGGGCACGATATCCTGCCTTAACATCAATATAATTCTCTATTCCTGCAATGGCTGGGTTTAGGATGAAATTATTCAAAATATACTGGGTATACTGAGGTTTTTGCTGTGCGAGTGCAAGCTGACTGAACAAAAAGGCAATTAAATAAGCAACGAGTCTTTTCATCAATATCATTCTTTAAACCTTGATAATATCCACCAGATTAAAAAACTTAAGGGTTTAATTAAATTATCCAGAAGCAAAATAATTTAAAACTTCTAATTAATGTCAATTTTATTTTTTTACAGGTTTTCAGTCTAAATATACCCAAATCATTAAAAATAAATCAGGTTTAACATTATATTTCATCTGATCACAGTAACCCAGCCCTTGAAAAGGGGTATACCTATTTTAGGATCTATTACGTAATAATAGGTTCCTACCGGCAACATGTCACCGTTTAAACGACCATCCCATGGTTTCAAATACCCGATTGATTCAAAAACTTTTCGTCCAAAACGATTGTATACATTTACGTTCACCGCCGGATAACTATCCAGATAGTCAATTTTCCAAAAATCATTAATTCCATCCCCATTTGGTGTAAATGTATTCGGAATGAAGGGTAGCTCCAGTACTTTTACAAAAATATCATCTACAAGTACACAACCTTCATCTGAGCTTATGGTTACGCTGTATCTGGTATCAGATGAAGGCGAAGCAGTCGGATTTTTGATATCATCACGATCAAGACCGGCCGCGGGAGTCCATTTATACCTTAAGTTGGTACCGGCGGACTGCGTTTTAAAACGAACAGATCCTCCCCGTAAAATAAAGGTATCGACCCCTGCATTCAAAAATGGTGTGGTCACATCAATAGTCCTAGTCAACACATTTTCACAACCAAATTCATTGGTTACCTTAAGACTTACCAAAACCTGTCTGCCCGAAGTATACTGATGAGTAACCGGCGCTGATACTGTATTTTTTGATTTGGTGCCATCTCCAAAGTCCCATTCCCATTTGATAATCCTTCCCTGCATGGTACTGGATTGATCCGTAAAAATAATGGCAGCGTTGTTACAGCCCGGACTGGTATTTGAGAAAGCGGCAACCGGACTTGATCGTATCACCAGGGTCTGCATATATTCTTTTGCATCACAAGTAGTTGAATTTCTCACCCGCAACATAACCTGATAGGTTCCCGGATTCGAAAAAGTATGCTTTGGATTTTGTTCGCTTGAACTATTCCCGTCGCCAAAATTCCATTCCCAGGAGCTGATTGGATTTCCATTGTCCTTACTCTTGTCGGTAAAGATGATTTCACTATTTGTGCAATAATTATTCGTATTTGAAAATAAGGCCTCCGGAGGATCAAAAACATCAAAAAGATAATTTATTTCCTGTTCATCTAAGTTGCAACCGGATAATGTGGCATATTTCGCAATGACTTTGATTGATTTTTGTCCGGGTTGAGTGTAACCTGAATTTTTAGGGAATACATACTCAAAAAATGTAATTCCATTTCGCACCACAGGAAATGCAGTCGGGTTATTCTGGGTGACCGGTGCATCACTGGCGTCCAGTTGCCAAACTAAAGTGGATGCCGGAGCTGTTAAGGTAAGCCTGAAATCCAGATCCTGCCTGGTACATGCATTGGTAATCTCCTGAAGGGTAATCTTGTTTATTGCCCTTACAAACTGACTGGAAGCCAGATTTGTTCCTGCTGAATAGGCATAAGATTCCACATCACCGAATCCATAGGCAATGGCATTAAATCCATCAGAGGCTGATAAATTGAAAATTTGGGTTGAATACTGGTTCAGATTAAGTTGCATGTAAGAATAATCAGGATTGCTCCTCAAGGCTGTAAATGTTCCGCCGGGCACCCTTCCATTAATTCTAAAAGAAGCTGCTGCTGCTGTTCGTATCAAAATATTCACGTAATTCTGACTGATATCCTCCCTACTGGAGGAATAAACGGTGATGTTTTTGATATTATATTCAACCGGATTAAGAATGACCATATCAGGATCGCTGAAACCACCCCCCGCACACGCCTGAGTGAGCGAATATTGAGCTACTGCAATAGGATTGTTTGCCGAAATATAAGCCGGCTCGGTTACAGGAGCAGGGGTTTGATAATATTGACCGGCATTCAAATTTGCGATCTGTACCCCATTGTAAGTAACTCTTGTTCCGTTCTCCTTAGCCAGGATTCGAACATAATTTCCTCGGCTTCTTACTGTGGAACCATTAGGACTTCTTGAACTGAAAGGAACAAATCCATAGGTCTTACCCCAGCTATCCACCGGATAATTCTGCTGGTACAATGGATCTGATGAAATGGTTCCAAAACAACCGGAAGGAGTTGTAATTGCAGAATTTGTGGTGCCCGAGAACATAGCGAACTGCTTACAGCCTGAGGTTTGTGGGTCGACAAAAACATTGGCACCGGTCAGATCCACATTGGAAAGGTATTCATACACATCACCCGGGTTGGCCAGCGTGACACCCCCCGGTATCAAATCATTTCCATTGAGTCTGATAAAAATTTTTGTATTTGGCTCACTGGCGATCAAGGTAATATGATTTCGGCCGGGATCCGGGGTATTACCGCTCTCGTAATTCATGCTGAAATAGTTTTGACCCAGAGCTTCCTTCGGCAATATCAGTGAAGCTGCTGAACGAGCTCCGGCAAAGATATGCCCGTAAACGACTACTTTTGGTCTTCCGGGATCTACCTGAACACGTATGGCCCTGTTCGTGAGCACTCTGCCCGACTCGGCTTCATCGATGTAAGCATCATTACGATTGATCGGCACCTCAATTACCGTATTGCCTGCTGTCAAATTAAACCGCTGACTGAAGGCTCCTACTGTTACTGTACCTGAAGAGGCCTGCCTGCCGGTTATAAAAATGGAATACCTCGCCAAAGGCCTTACACCATTAAAATTAGCAGGCACATGAGTGGGGAAAACCGCCCAAAAATCAGATCCCTCATTGGATGTACTTTGACCGTTTACTTCCTTAAGGGAGGAAAGCATCAAAACCGAAAGAAAAAAAGAAAAAAAAATTGACTTTCTGAACATGCATCTTTGGACCTAATTCATCCTACGAACCAGCTGAACTCTTAGGTAAGATACGTTCAGATGAGCTTTATTGGTTTCCAAAAATAAAAAAAAGCCGACAGAAAACAGACTGCCGGCCTTTCAATCACCTTGAATTATTAAGCTCTGATGGATTTAATAATTTCTAAAACCGACTTGGTTGATGAAATTAACTCCTCATACTTCTTGTTTTCCATCACATCCTTGCTTACCAGTTTACTACCCATCCCGACCGCACAAACTCCGGCTTTAAACCACCCCTCAATATTCGCCCGATCTAAATCAACACCACCGGTAGGCATGAATTTGAGATTTGGAAACAATTCTTTAATTGCAGACATAAAACCCGGACCCAACACATTTCCAGGGAAAAGTTTGATCATTTTTGCTCCTAATGTTTCAGCTCTTATTATTTCACTGGGTGTCATACAGCCCGGTGCCCAAAGCATATCGTATTTATCCGCAACTTCTGCCACGCTTTCTACTAGTCCCGGGCAAATAATATAATCTGCACCTGCGTCAATAAATGTTTGTGCCATTGAACCGTCTTTGATTGTTCCAATACCGAGGTACATCCCCTTAAGTTCAGAATCGACTACCTTTCTCATTTCCTTAAAATTTGTCAAAGCTGCCTCTCCACGGTTGGTGTATTCTACAGCCCGGATACCTGCCCGGTATAAGGCTTTTAAAAGTTCAATACTAGTCTCTTTATCCTTGTTGAAATAGAGCGGTAAAATTCCCTGCTCGGGTATTAAATTCAAGAGTTCTGATTTCTTGCTCATTTGAAATATTATTTAAGTAAAACTAAATCCAAAATTAGATAATAAATATTAACTAGCTAAACTGAAAAGAAATTCAAGGCTTTTGTCCAAATAAGTAACAATTTATTTGTCTTTGGTTACAAAAGCAGTGATAAAACTTTTAAATATCGGCCATAAGTGTATTTTTGTTCATCCAATTTTAGGAGTGTAACAAGTTCATTCAATTAAATACAGAATACGAGCCATGGCTAAAAAAGTCGTAACCCTAGGAGAGATAATGATGCGTCTGTCTACTCCTGATTTCAAGAGATTTGTACAAAGTGATAGTTTTGATGTTACCTATGGTGGCGGAGAAGCTAACGTTGCTGCAGCATTATGTAATTACGGATTAAACGGAACCTTTGTTTCAAAAGTCCCTAACAACCCTTTAGGTCAAGCAGCGATTAATCATTTACGCCGCTATGGTGTCGATACTCAGTTTGTTGCCAGAGGTGGCAAGCGTTTAGGAATTTATTTCCTGGAAACCGGCGCCTCAATGCGTGCTTCACAGGTAGTATATGACCGTGCTGACGCATCTATTGCTGAAGTTGAAATTTCAGAATTCGATTTTGATGAAATATTAAAAGGTGCAGAATGGTTCCATACCACCGGAATTACGCCAGCCTTGAGTGATAAGGCTGCTGCACTGACTGAGGCAGCACTAAAAGCTGCAAAAGCAAGAGGAATCACGACCAGCATCGATTTGAATTATCGTAAGAAGTTATGGTCTAAAGAAAAAGCCAGGGAAGTGATGAGCAGACTTTGCCAGTATGTGGACGTTTGTATCGGTAACGAAGAAGATGCGGATACCACCCTTGGTTTTACCAGTAAAGGTACGGATGTCACAAAAGGTGAACTAAATCTGGATGGTTACAAAGATGTATTCCAGCAAATGAAAGCTAAATTTGGCTTTAAATATATAGCTTCAACCTTAAGAGAAAGCCATAGCGCCTCAGATAATGGCTGGTCTGCTTTAGTTTATGATGGAACTGATTTTTACCACACCAAATCATATGAAGTTCGTATCGTGGATCGCGTGGGTAGTGGCGACTCATTTGCCAGTGGATTTATTTACGGATTGGTTACAGGTATGAAAATGAGTGATGCCGCCGAGTTTGGAGTTGCGGCTTCTGCGATCAAACATACCATTCCGGGCGACTTGAATCACGCAACTTTGGCTGAAGTTAAAGACCTGGTGGGTGGTGATGGCTCAGGACGCGTACAACGCTAAAAAAATAATTGATTAATAAATCCGCAGGCAAGTCAGGCGGATTTTTCCTATTTAAAATTAATACCATGATCATAGATACTTTGGAAAACTCCGGAAAATACAGCTCCGTTCATCCACTCTTCAAAAAGGCATTTGATTTTTTAAACACGATTGATTTAAAAAATATTGAGGTCGGAAAATACGAGATTGGCGAAGGATTGAATTATGTAGTAGTTGAAAAAGAGGGAATGACAGCCGAAGAATCAATTGCAAAATTTGAATGTCATAATAAGAATATCGACATACAGCTTTGTATCAGTGGAAAGGAAAAACTGGGATGGAAGCCACGCGCTACATGCAAATTCATGAAAGGCGACTATAACCCTGAAAAGGATGTTCAATTTTATCAGGATGCTCCTGACATGTATTTTGAACTAACTGATAATCAATTTGCAATATTCTTTCCGGAAGATGTGCACGCTCCCATGATCGCTGATTCCGTAATCAGGAAACTGATTGTCAAAGTTAGATTATAAACCAAAACAAAAGGGATCAGCCCTCAGGCTGATCCCTTTTTGCTGCACGTATTTTCAGGTTCCATATATGCTTCGGTTATATTTTTCAGCCAGAAGTGCGGTAACTTTCCCTGGATCACCATTCCCTATCCGTTTTCCATCTATCTGAACTACGGGCAAAATATTTTTAGTGGTGCTGGTAATAAAAACTTCTTCGGCGTTCCTGAGTTCATCCATGCTTACATCGCGGGCCTCGGTTTCGAATAAACCATTTGATATTTCGAGTAAATGTTTTCTACTAACTCCTTGTAACATCCCATTTTCCGGAGTGATAACCTTTTGGCCTTTGGTGACGATAAAAATGTTTGCCCTCGGGCACTCCCGAATAAGGCCGTCTGAAAAATAAAGTACATCATCAGCCATTTTTTCTTTCAACATTGGCTGCAACCAAATGGCCTGCAGATAATCTAATGTTTTAGCCTCAGCGAACTGCCGCTGGTATTCATGGGTCAAAATATTGATGCCTTTATTAGGCATTGTTTTTGGAATTATATACTCCTGCTGACTTATAATTAAGTTGGGCTCAGCAATATTAAAGCCGTCGGACGAAAAGCCTCCGGTAAGGATAACCTTTATTCCGGATTCACTGAAACTGTTTTTGTCTAT
>VGGW01000035.1 GCA_016868395.1 Bacteroidota bacterium
ATATCGGTTGGTGCATCATTAATATCCACAACCGTGATGACGACCGCCTTCTCAAAGCTTAGACCTCCTGCATCAGTAGTTTTGATGCGGACAGTATAAGAACTCTTGGTCTCGAAATCAAAGCTTTCTGCAGCCTTTAATTGATTACCGGCGATTGTAAATTTAGCATTATCCGTACTTCCGTTACCGCTTACTAAAGAATAGGTATGGGTATCGCCGGCATCGACATCAGTACTGGTTAAGGTACCTATCACAGCGCCGACAGCATTATTTTCGTTAATCGAAGTACTGCTTGAGGCCAAATTCGTAGGCGCATCGTTTGCGCCAAGTACAGTAATCTCTATCGCCTTCTCAAAGCTTAGACCTCCTGCATCAGTAGTTTTGATGCGGACAGTATAAGAACTCTTGGTCTCGAAATCAAAGCTTTCTGCAGCCTTTAATTGATTACCGGCGATTGTAAATTTAGCATTATCCGTACTTCCGTTACCACTCACCAGAGTATAGGTATGGGTATCACCCGTATCCTCATCAGTGGTAGTTAAGGTACCGACCACCTTTCCGATAGCCTCGTTTTCAGCAATTGTCGCCGGACTTAAACCGACACCGGTTGGTGCTGTATTGAATATTAGAGTGATCTCAGCTGTAGTACTTCCGACTGTATTGGTAGCAGTGATGGTGTACGTAATCGAGCCACTTAAGGTTTGTGTGGAAGTACCACTAATTTTACCATTACTAGCATTCAGTGTAATGCCTGAAGGTAAAGCCGGACTGATAGTATACGAAGCAACCGCGCCTCCACTTGAACTTGGAACCATCTCCGTAATTGCTGTTCCGGAACGTACGGTCTGACTGGAAGGAGTATAGCTTAGGGAAGACGGTGCTACAGCATTGGTTACACCCAAAACAAACGTAGTTGTTGATGAACAACCGGCTGCAGTGCTCGCAGTTACCGTATAGGTTGTGGCCTGACTGACAGCTGTCGGTGTACCACTGATTCTTCCGTTATTAGAAAAACTCAACCCCTGCGGTAAACTCGGTGAAATGGTATAAGAAGCTACTTCAGTTCCAGTAGAACTAGGAATAACAGTAGTGATGGCTTCATTTCTCAAAAAGCTCATCGGTGTGGTGTATGAAACCACAGCTGCAGGTGCCTGATTGACCGTTACTGCTACCGCCTCTGAAAGGCTAGTAACCGAGGATTTTACAGCCTCTACAGTGTAAGAACCGGATCCAGTAACTTCAAGAACTCTGGATGTAGCTCCGCTGATTGCAACCCCACCCTTAAACCACTGGTAAGAGTCTGACAAACTAGCCTGAAGATTTACGCTTGCACCGGTACAGAAGGTGAGCGCTGCAACTGAATTATTGGTTCCGGAAAGTGCAGTAACGCCAACCTGTTGAACATAACAATACGATTGAAATTCAACTTGCTGTAAATTTTTAGCACCTCCGGTGGCACCGGTAAAGCCCCAATACACATAGTCTTTATTTTTAAAGATATTTGCTTTCAGGTCTATCGTAATGTCGTGCCTTTTCACCCCATCGTACCATACCTGGAAATTTTTAGAGGTGGCTTTCCATACAAAACGTGCGGTATGCCATTGACCATCTTCCATTTGCACTTCATATGGTGTTGAGTAGGTATTATGAGCACCTGATGCCTGTCCGTTTGCAATGATCGCAATATGATCTTGAAAAGGCTCACCCCCATTAAAGTAGGTATCAAATTCAACCGCAAAGGAAGGAGTAATACCCTGATAGCCTAATCCACCGCCGGCAGATCCTGCATTCAAGGATTGATCCTGTAAAACAAAGGCGATACCATCTGCCCCAGAATCATCACTTCCCAGATAAACCTTAGTACTGTAATCAAAATCACGATCCAGGTATACCTTGTTTTTATTCCATGCTGAACCATTTTGACCCCAAGAATTAGGTGTCAGGGTGTAGACGTTATTGGCATAAGTGGCATTTCCATTCGTCTTGAAATCATTCGAATTAAATGAATTACAGTTTGGATCTGCATTCAAAGCATTCGATGCTTCTCCTGACCCAACAGTATTGACAGCTCTGATCTTTACAAAGTAATTATTAGCCGAATTCAAGCCGGTAATGGTAATCGGCGAAGTAGTACTCGCCGGTGAAACACTAACCTCAAACTGAGCACTAACTATTGCTACCGATATCAGTGTTAAGAAAATCAAGTGAAATAAGCCTTTTTTGAGGAAGCCTTGCGATGATAATTTGTTCATTGTGTATTTTTCGAATTATGTTAAGTTGAAAGAGTATGTAGCCGACAATCCGGCGTTTTGATTAGTTGCTATTATTGTTGCGTTTTTCTGCTTTATTTTCATGGATATCTACTCACCGAATTCACCTGGAAAAATCCACATGACGGTGGACTAATGAACCACCTCCAAATGAATATATTTACTCGATAGGTCGTGCTTCAGATATACACCATTCAAAGAAAAATTTTTATTTTTTAGAAAACAATGAGTGCATTTACTCATTTTTGAGAATTTCAAAATCAATAAAAAATATTTAACTGTTGATTTACAGTTATTTAATGTTTATTTGATTTTTTTAGGGAATTTTAGTGATAGTCAAATTGACGGCACTTTTTGCAATCTTATTGAGTATTTCTTAACAATTCGGCCTGATGAATAAAGTAGTTCAGGGTGGGATAAACGGCTACAAAAAGCAGCACTTTGGATGGGGCGTGAAGGACAAGAAAGAGTGCGGATTATAAACCCGTTTTTATCCGAGATACCGGATGAGATCCCGATCAGCGGAACACCCAACTCGACCCCTACAGGCGATCGAATATACATGGCAAAATCATAGACCTGTTGCCGACCCGACAGGCGGTCGTATGTAATCCTGATTTCACATGCGATCACCCAGGGGATCGAAATTTTAGTGTTCATGAAATGCCATAAATAGTATGATCCCTTGGAATCAGGATGCCAGGCTGGGGTGTGAGGGATGCCTTAAAATCTGCAGCTTAGGCGCCAAGTACGACGAAACACAAAATAGAAGATATCTCCCCACGATGGGGTGAGTATCAGATCCTAATTAAATCTATGAAAGATAATTTTTTACAAAATCATCATAAACAAGCTTAATTCCTTCCTTTAATTCGATTCCATGCCTCCAACCCATTTCATGAAGTTTGGAAACATCCAGCAACTTTCTCGGAGTCCCATCAGGCCGGGATGGATCAAACACCAAATCACCTTCAAAACCAATAGTTTTTTGAATCAGAAGAGCCAGATCTTTAATGGTCATATCTTCTCCTGTACCCACATTGATCATCCCCGCTTCATCATAATGTTGCATTAAATAATAACATGCATTTGCCAGGTCGTCAGAAAAAAGAAATTCCCGCCGCGGACTTCCCGTACCCAAAATGGTGACAAAGGCAGCATGATTTATTTTAGCCTCATGAAATTTTCGAATTAAAGCTGGTAATACATGAGAATTCTCAGGATGATAATTATCGTTATAACCATACAAATTAGTTGGCATCACCGATATAAAATTACATCCATATTGGGCTCGATACGCCTCACACATTTTAATGCCTGCAATTTTGGCTATCGCATAAGGCTCATTGGTGGCTTCAAGCGGACCTGTCAATAGATATTCTTCTTTTAGAGGTTGTGGGGCATGTTTAGGGTAAATACAACTAGATCCCAGAAACATCAGTTTTTTTACCCCATTAAGGTAAGCCTGATGAATGACATTGTTTTGAATGCAGAGATTTTCAAATAAAAAATCTGCCCTGTAAGTATTGTTTGCGATGATACCTCCCACTTTTGCAGCCGCAAGAAAAACATATTCCGGTTTTTCTTTCCGGAAAAAATCACTGACCGAGGCCTGGTCTCTTAAATCCAGTTCAGATGAAGTACGAACCAACAGATTCGAATAACCTTCCCGTTTAAGTTTTCTGAAAATAGCAGAGCCTACCATCCCCCGATGACCCGCAATGTATATTTTAGATGCTTTTTCCATGATGACAGAGTTTCCAAAGATAAAACTATTTTTACAGGCATTTTAAATTAGAAATGGGGAAAGATAAACTTCGTCGATTTGCAGAAATTACAGCTTTCGAAAATGTTATTGAGCTGGAAGATGGGAAAATATTAAGAAATCATTGGGCTGAACATCATTTTAAAAATAGTAATCCTACAATTTTAGAGCTGGGCTGTGGCAAAGGTGAATACACAGTGAAACTGGCAAGAAAATTTCCCGGCATCAATTTCATAGGAATAGATTATAAAGGGAATCGCATTTGGAGGGGTGCAAAAACTGCTATTGAAGAAAATATTTCCAATGTGGCTTTCCTCCGCATACAGATCGA
Source organism: Bacteroidota bacterium (assembly GCA_016868395.1). Taxonomy (GTDB): domain Bacteria; phylum Bacteroidota; class Bacteroidia; order Sphingobacteriales; family Sphingobacteriaceae; genus Daejeonella. The sequence goes on from VGGW01000035.1 coordinate 4,367, forward strand.
AAACCTATTGGACTACTTCTCTGAAAATGAAATTTCCGGGATTTGGATTACTTTTCCCGATCCCCAGCCCCAGGTAAGTCGTGAAAAAAAACGACTCACTTCCCCTCGCTTCCTCCAAAAGTATAAGCAAATTCTCAAAAAAGGTGCGCCTATACATCTCAAAACGGATAGCGATTTATTCTATACGTATACCTGTGAAAAAATCAGTGAACTTAGATTGATTACTCACATTCAAACGGACGACCTTTATGCCTCCGGACTTTCGGATGAGGTATTGTCTATTAAAACCTATTATGAGAAAAAGTACCTGGCACATAACAAAAACATCAACTACCTGAAATTTAGTTTTGAATAAATGGACACCTTTAGTTTTTATGAGCAGGTTTATCAGGTGGTAAGACTTATTCCGAGGGGAAGAGTGTGTTCCTATGGGGCCATTGCATCCTTTCTCGGATCAAAGGGTTCAGCACGAATGGTTGGCTATGCTATGAATGCATCTCATACGGCTTATCCTCCTGTACCTGCCCACAGAGTGGTGAACAGGAAAGGAATGTTAACCGGAAAATTCCACTTTGGAAGCCCCAGCCTGATGGAACAATTACTCGAAAATGAAGGGATAAAAGTTCAAAATGATCGGATTTTGGATTTTAAGGAAATTTTCTGGGATCCGTCTCTTGAATGTGAAACGGATATCTGATGTTGGATGATCAAGTTTGGGGTCTTCTGTTAGCAAAAGGTGCTAATGTCAAATGCAGCTGTTAATGATCTCAAAACTCACCGCCCAACGCTTATCGGATTTTGGTTTTAGAAAAATCATAGACTTTGAACCAGCCTTTTGTCCCCCTTCGGAGGGGGGCGCGCAGGACCCTCAGATAAAAACGGGTTTAAAAACGGTATTTCCCTGACAGGCTACCACACCTTAAAGAAAAAAATTACTTAAATACTAGGCAATTCTCAAATTGACTTCGGATATTGAGCCTGATTAACTCAGAAAATATCAGTTTTAACGCTATGGGAAAGATGATAGAAGAATTTAACAGCTACCGCAGTAAAATGAACGACCGGATCATGGAAACTTCAAATACCAACATGAAGCGTTTTCTCGCTCTTGATACCACCACCTATGCCGATGGAGCTCTGGATGTTAAAACAAAAGAAATGCTCGGATTGGTAGCATCCATGGTGTTACGATGTGATGATTGCATCAAATACCATCTCGGTAAATGTCATGAGGAAGGGGTGAATCATGCAGAAATGAATGAGATTTTTATGATCGCCAATTTAGTGGGTGGTTCCATTGTTATTCCTCATTATCGTAGAGCGCTGGAATATTGGGAAGAATTAAACAAGGATTGATCACTAGCTTTTTTAGCGATGAATGTATTGCATGTAAACATCTCAGGCTCAACGATACCTGGAAATAGGAACAAACCATGATCAGATGTGCCTGGTGTGGTGCTGACCCACTTTATGTCAGATATCATGATGAAGAATGGGGAAAACCTGTTTATGATGATCAGACTTTATTTGAATTTTTAATTTTGGAGAGTGCTCAAGCTGGTCTTAGCTGGATCACGATCTTGAGAAAGCGTGAAAATTATCGGAAAGCATTTGCAAATTTTGATGCTCAAAAAGTTGCGGATTTTACACAGGATGACGTTGAACGCCTCCTACAGGATCGGGGAATTATCAGAAACCGACTCAAAATTAAAGCTGCGATCAGTAACGCTAAATTGTTTCTGAAAATACAAGAGGAATTTGGTTCGTTTTCAGATTATATTTGGGGATTTTTACCGGATAAAAAACCTGTCATTAATAAATTAAGGAATCAGCATGAGTTGCAAGCCAGGACTGCCCTCTCAGATCTAATCAGCAAGGATATGAAAAAGCGAGGATTTAAATTCTTTGGATCAACCATTTGCTATGCACATATGCAGGCCACCGGGATGGTAAACGACCATATTGAAGGCTGTATAGCCAGGTAACTGTTAGATGGAATTTCTGCCAAAAATCAAAACTGAAAATGAAAAAATTATTTCTTCTGGATGCATTTGCACTAATTTATAGGGCTCATTTCGCACTAAGTAAGAACCCAAGGTTCACATCCGGAGGCTTGAACACCTCAGCGATTATGGGTTTCACCAATACCTTGCTGGAAGTACTTAAAAAAGAATATCCAACGCATATGGCGGTGGTTTTTGATACCGAGGCTCCTACGGAAAGGCATAGCGATTTTACTGCTTATAAAGCTCATCGCCAGGCCATGCCGGAAGATCTTTCATCGGCTATTCCATATATTATTCGTTTGATTGAAGGGTTTAACATTCCGGTTATCTTTTCTGATGGATATGAAGCAGATGACTTGATTGGAACCCTTGCTAAAAAAGCAGAACTCGAAGGGTTTACCGTTTATTGCATGACACCGGATAAGGATTTTGGCCAGCTTGTTTCCGAAAATATATTTATTTACAAACCTGCCCGAATGGGAAATGGGATGGAAATACTGGGTGTGAAAGAGATCCTTGACAAATGGGAAATTGATCGCGTGGAACAGGTAATTGATATTCTGGGCCTTTGGGGGGATGCGGTTGACAATATCCCGGGTATTCCAGGGATTGGCGAAAAAACTGCTAAACAGCTCATCAAACAATATGGTTCCATTGAGAATATGATCAGTAAAAGTCATGAGCTGAAGGGAAAACTTCGTGAAAATGTTGAAAATTTCGCTGAACAGGGTCTGATCTCAAAAAAACTTGCAACCATCATGCTCAATGCACCTGTAGAACTCGATGTAGATGCCTTACATATCGATGAGCCAAATCGTGAAGTGCTCGAACCTCTTTTTGCAGAACTGGAATTCCGTACCCTTGGGAAGAGAGTTTTTGGAGATGAATTTAGTATCACAGAGGTAAAATCTTTGCCGGCTTCGGGCCAGATGGACCTTTTTGGAAGTCATCAAAATCAGGAATCTGAGGCTTTGACAGAGACCAGTCTTCCTCAAATGCCCTTAACTTTCAAAAACATTAATAATACTGGGCATCATTATCAACTCGTTGACACTGCTGAAAAAAGAAGGAGTTTGATTCAGGAGTTGAATGCTCATACTTATCTCTGTTTTGATACTGAAACAACCGGCCTAGATGCAAATAATTGTGAATTGGTTGGGATATCCTTTAGTGTCAAACCAAGTGAGGGATGGTATGTGCCGCTTCCTGCGGATCAGAATGAATGCAGGACAATCCTTGATGAATTTCGACCGGTTTTAGAAAATCCGTTTATTTCTAAGATTGGGCAAAACATTAAATATGATATTTTGGTCCTTAAATGGTATGATATTCAAATTCAGGGAGAGTTATTTGATACCATGTTGGCACATTATCTGATTGATCCGGATTCGCGTCATAACATGAATTTGCTGGCAGAAAATTACCTAAATTATTCTCCCATAAACATCAGCAGCCTGATTGGCGAAAAAGGGAAAAATCAGGGTAATATGAGGGAAGCCGATTTAGAAAAGATAAAAGAATATGCCGCAGAAGATGCTGACATTACCCTTCAGTTGAAAACAGTTTTCGAGCCTATTCTCAAATCCGTCAATGCCTGGAAACTTGCTGAAGAAATTGAAAACCCACTGATTTATGTGCTTGCAGACATTGAACATGAAGGGGTAAAAATTGACCAAGAGGCCTTGCATGAATTTTCAAAAACGCTGGAAACAGATATTCGTACCTTCGAAAAAACGATCTATGAAAAAGCAGGTGTTAAATTCAACATAGCTTCTCCCAAACAACTTGGTGAAGTACTTTTTGATAAGCTTAAGCTTGACCCCCAAGCAAAAAAAACCAAAACCGGTCAATATCAAACCGGTGAAGATGTATTGCTGCGATTGGCAAATAAAAGTGATATTGTAGCTGATATTCTTGATTTCAGGCAGCTTCAAAAACTTAAATCAACCTATGTGGATGCCTTACCACAACTGATTAACGCGAAAACGGGTCGGATTCATACCTCATATAATCAGGCGGTTGCATCAACCGGAAGGCTAAGTTCAAACAATCCTAATCTGCAGAATATTCCAATTCGTACCGAGCGGGGTAGGGAAGTTAGAAAAGCCTTTATTCCCAGAGATGATGAACATGTGCTCCTTTCCGCTGATTATTCTCAAATTGAGCTCAGGATAATTGCCGAGATCAGCAAGGATGGAAATATGATGGAGGCCTTTGTGAATGGATTGGATATTCATACCGCAACAGCAGCCAAAGTATATGGCATACCACTTGAAGAAGTAAACTCTACACAAAGAAGAAATGCTAAGGCTGTAAACTTTGGAATCATTTATGGGCAATCTGCTTTTGGTCTCTCACAAAATTTGGGTATCCCAAGGAAAGAAGCCGCAGAAATTATTGAAAATTACTTCAATACCTACCCCAATATTAAGAAGTATATGAATGATACCATGAACTTTGCACGAGAAAATGGGTATGTAGAAACCATTATGGGAAGAAGGCGCTACTTGAGAGATATTAATTCAGCCAATCAGACCGTTCGGGGTTTCGCAGAACGAAATGCCATCAATGCGCCTATACAGGGATCAGCAGCAGACATGATCAAGATTGCAATGATCAGGATTCATCAGGACATCAAAGACCATAAACTAGGTTCGAAAATGACGATGCAGGTGCATGATGAATTGGTTTTTGATGTGTTGATCAATGAAACTGAACTGATGAAAAGTATCATTACCGAGCGAATGAAAAATGCGATTAAAATGGAGGTTCCAATTTTGGTTCAGGTTGGTGAAGGCCGAAACTGGCTGGAAGCGCATTAAAACTGCACTGGTGACACCCTTTTTATGGAAAGCTTTTTTCCTTCTCTATATCGATTTCTGCTCAATTGCAATTTTACAAATACTTTTTATACAGGTTAAATAGCATACTTTTTTCTTCTTCACTCAATGTTCCCGTTAATTCCTTCTGAACAAAGTGAAGCTGGAATGACTTGATGGCATTTTCGGGATTTTTGATATCGTAACCTATAATCCTCAAGGCCTCCATTGGGTTAAACGAGTCGGGAATTGACTCGCTCAGCACAGGGTCTGGCCATAAACCATAACCATTTTCGGCTAGTGTTTTCCATGGAAAATTACTATTGGGATCTACTTTTCGTCCGGGTGCTATATCAGAATGCCCAATGAAATTAGCCGCCGGAATTGTATGGGCTTTTTTTATTTTGGCTAAAACGGCTAACAGACTTTCAATTTGTACTAAAGGAAAGGGTTCAGAACCATTATTATCCAGCTCTATGCCAATGGAAGAGGAGTTTATGTCAGTCAAATTTCCCCATTTTGCCACACCTCCATGCCATGCTCTAAGGTAATCACTCAGCATTTGGTATGTCGTACCATCCCTTCCAATAACATAATGAGCACTGACTTGAGTTTTAGGGTTTGTAAATGTTTTCAAGGTCTGTTCAGTTGAATTCTGAGCAGTATGGTGAATGATTACATAGTTTGGTTTTCGGAGACCGAAATTCGTTGTCCCCACAAAATCCTGACCCCCGGGATTAATAGGTTTTGTTCTGATTATTTTACTCAGTTCCATAGTTTGATTTTTATGGGCCTTATTGCTGAGCCGGTATGGACCCGGAGCACAAGAGAAATCCAAAAAAATTAGCAGGAAAAAAATTAGATGAAGGTGCTTTTTAAACATTTTATTGGGATTAATTTTTGCAATTTAATCAAAAATTGAACCTTTAAAGCTGATCCTATAAGCTTCCCAAGATGTCGCGTCTCTTGGCTTCCAACTTTAATGAGGGAGCAGGGTTCGCTTCACACCGAGTGATAAGGATTAAATTAACCGGCATCAGGTAAGGCTGTAGTCTCATCTTGATTAGATTTTGGAAATCAATACCTGTGTGTTATGGGCCGGTTCAGCCCTTTCCTCCGGGGTAGTTCCGGCTTGAAATCGTGTTCTATTTCAAATGACCAGCAGCCGAAAGCTACCTCCTTCGGCAAGGTTTATTTTAGTCAGAACTGTATTTCATCGGCGCGGGCAGTCGGGTAATAGAAGCACAGGCTCTGTTAGCCAAACCCGGGTGGCAGCCCTATCTTTTTTGCCCTGATGAATCTTAGGATACCGATTGCATTTGCCCGCAAAAAAATAGGGCAGAACACGGGGCCGGAATAAGCCAAGAGCAACAGACCCTGATTTCCAAAAGCTGAGAAAAATTATCAGGCTGAGGCAAGATGTGCTATCGACCCCACATGAATTAAACAGGAGAGTCAGTAATTCATCCATTAAAACCTCGCCAAGAAAGACATCGACCTTCAATTTGATCTGTCCATTCCAATTATCTCTGTTTTTTAGATTCATCCTATCCAGACCTTTACGGGAATTGATATCCCACCCGGGTGAAAATTATCCTTTATGAAAATTCTTTGCCGTGTTAGGAATACTTAAGGTTAGATTAGCCGCTATGAGGCCCCGGAATATTATTTCACAATCACAGATTTTGTGGATTTTGTACAAGCGTTAAATATTCCTAATGCCCCATTGCTGAAATTAGAATTAGGATTTGCAGGAGCCACCGGAGGGCCACCGTTCCCATCGATCTGGCTCAGGGCAAAGAAATATTTGAATACATTGCGGTCAATCGTTTGCATTTCAATTTCAACAAGATCTCCCTTTTTGATATCCCCATCGAAAATAATGATATCAGAGACGGCATTTCCATCATTGAAACGATCTTCAAAAACAAGATCACCCTGAAGTTTATCATTAACTTTCAAAATGTAACGATATTGGTTTTGAACTTTGGGAGGATCCTTATAATAAACCACAGGATAGATATTCGAATCCCCAAAAAAGGATAGCGTTCTAAATCCAACAGAATCCGGAACCACCGGAAAAGGCATGGTCGATTCCGCAGAATAGGTTTTTCCATCGGCTGATACTTCTAAAACATAGGATAAACTGGGTGTACCTCTAAAACGGGAGCTTCTGTAGACCCCGTCTGTCACTTCAGTAAATGCAAAGGATTGACCCAAAATTGATTTTAAAGTAACTTTTGCTCCCTTAACACCCTTGAAAGTAGTGGTTGAATCAAAGGGAATGGTTCTGGAGATTCTAACCGTGTGATTTTCATTTTGATTGCTGATAGTCCCATCAATGACAATGACCGGAGCTGCATTTTTTAATTCAAGATCAATCACCTTTTCACAGGATGATAAGGAAAAGATCGCTGCAATGGTATAAATGAATAGTTTATAGTTATTGCTTAAATATTTCATGATTAAAATTTAAAATTCCAGGTAACAGAAGGAATAATTCCGAACAAGGTGGTTTGAACCGCCTGAGTTCTGCTTGAATTTTCAGGATCTTCCCTGAAGTCTATGGTAAAAGCATTTTGCCTGTTATAAAGATTATATATACCAAAGGACCAACTAGATTTTAATTTTCTATTCGGCTTTCCTTCCAGAGTGGCAGACACATCCAAGCGGTGATAGTCGGGCATTCGGTCTGAGTTTCGTTTGGGATAGGAGAAGAACGTTCTATTGTTAATTTGGTACTTACCTGAAGGAAAGGTAACTGCATTGCCGGTATTGAATACGAAGGTCGAAGAAAGGGTCCATCGTTCACCGGCTTTATAAATTCCTACTAAGGAGAGGTCGTGAGTACGGTCTTGTTTTGCATTAAACCATTCCCCCATATCAATGTCATTAAATTGACGTTCAGTTTTAGAGAGCGTGTATCCTACCCATCCATTAAGCTTACCAAATCGCTTTTTTAGAAAAAATTCAATGCCATAAGCCCTGCCATCGCCAAAAAGAAGCTCAGACTCAACTTTAGTATTCCCCCTCAGATCGGTACCACTCCGGTAATCAATCTGATTTTGCATTTTCTTATAATACAGCTCGGTAGAAAATTCATAATTATCGTCCATGAAGTTTCTAAAGTATCCCAATGAAATTTGATCGGCCAGTTCAGGTTTAACATTATTGCTGCTCATAATGTACAAATCCGTTGGGGAGCTGGCAGTCGAATTAGACATCAGATGCAGGTTTTGGGCATTTCGGGTGTAGGAAGTTTTTAGAGAAGCAAATCCATTCAACTGATAACTGGCCGAAATTCGGGGCTCAAGATTAATATAAGACTGTACTAACTGGCCGGAGTTGTACACTCGTGAAGAGGTGGTATTCCCCTCACTGTCATAAGTAAAAAACTCACCGGGACCGAAAAGAAAAAATGAACTTGTACGTAATCCATAAACTAGGTTAAGTTTATCATTTACCTCCCATTCATCGGAAATATAGGCTGCTATTTCACTTCCCTTGCGCTTTTCAATAGTTATTTCGTTTACACTGGAAGTTGCACTTGAAGTAATACTGCCCGGAGATATCGTATGACGGATCAAGTCAAGACCAAAACGAACGTTATGGCTATTGTTCAAGGCTAGTTGAAAGTCCTGTTTTAAATTCAAATCCCTTATGGATGAATTCACTTTGAAATTATTGTCCTCCAAGAAATTTTGAATGACGTAGTTGTAATTACTATAAATCAAGGAGGTATTTGAAAACAAGCGATTACTGAAAAGGTGATTCCAACGAAGTGTCGAGGTAGCATTTCCCCAATCGAAACCAAAGGTCTCACTCAAACCAAGTTCATCACGTCCAAAATATCCCGAAAGGTAAATTGTATTTTCATCGTCAATCTGATAATTGACCTTGGCATTAAGATCATAAAAATAGAGCGTGTTTCTGTTTATTGCGCTGTCTGAAGAAAGGGCCAAAAAAGCATCGGCATAAGTCCTTCGACCACTAATCATGAATGAGCTCTTATTCTCTAAAAGCGGGCCTTCAAGTTTTAATCTTGACGAAATAAGACCCAAACCCCCTTCTGCGGTAAATTCTTTCTTATTCCCGTCATTCATACGAATGTCCAAAACAGATGAAAGTCTTCCGCCATATTGTGCCGGCATTCCGCCTTTAAAAACACTAACATCCTTTATAGCATCCGAATTGAAGGTTGAAAAGAATCCCAGTAAATGCGAGGCATTATAAACAGGCGCTTCATCCAGGAGAATTAAATTTTGATCTATTGAACCTCCTCTGACAAAAAACCCACTATTCCCTTCCCCTGCTGATTTTATCCCCGGAAGTAGTTGAAGTGTTTTCAAGACGTCCCGTTCACCAAACAGAACCGGTACGTTTCGAATTTCATTGAGATTAATTTTTGCCACACCCATCTGGGCATTGATAATGTTATCATTCCTTTTTTCCGCACTGATCACTATTTCTTCTAAAATATTTTCTGGAATCATATTGAGGTCAAGACGGATATCAGAGTTTACCTTAATTTTTTTATTTATTGATTTGTAACCAATGTAACTCACGTTAAGATTATATTCTCCCCCACTGAGCTTATAGGAATAGAAGCCATAAGCATTGGTGCTGGTGCCGCTCTGCCCTGATGCTGTAAATTTCAGTGTCACACCAATTAAAGTTTCACCTGAGAGCGAATCTTTCACCACTCCGTTGATTGTGTAATTATTTTGAGCAATTGCATCAAAAGTAAAGAATGGAATAAGAAAAATAAAAAGTAAAAATCTTTTTGAATTGAACATCTATCTGAGTAACACTAAAATATTAAGTTTTATGTAATTTGAATATTTCGACAAAGCTAAGCACTTTATTCAACTGATTATTTGCTCATTGTAAACTGAAAGTAAGATAATTCAAATTTTTACCCCGGTTTTTCAACTTTTTGACCATTTTCTTAAAATCGATGGCCTTATTCGATTGATTAGGTGTTCAATTGCTGTGTAAAGCTGATCTGAAATCCATTTTGATCAGCAAAAAGGTTGGCAAAATAACCGCTTGGAGATGTTATCAATAGGTTGATAATTGGGCTGTCTGAAAGCAAGAATTTGCGATTTAGGATCTTGTAAGCTTTTGTCCGGATGCTGACGTTTTTAATCTGGCTATCTCAATCTTGGCATAAATGGACGTCCAAAACAAAAATTTTCATGATTTTGTCAGGAATACAGATAGATTCTCGGCTTTAATTTAATTTTTAAAACTTAGGGTTCAGCTCAGCATAAAACAATAGATTTGATTAACGGCCACCTGCATCGTTCAAAATTTTACCGTTCAGTCTGACATATTCAGCATTATTTATGGCCTTAGCAGCTTCAATTCCTGCCTTGGCAGTGATTGCAGCACCGGCCTTATCGCCCATCTTTAATTGAATTCGGGCTTTTTGGTATTTAAACCAAGGAGCTTTTTGATCGGCTGCTTCTGCCATGCTAATCCACTCCAAGGCTTTGTTCAGTTCTTTGCCATTTTCAAAATAATAAACGGCTGCAGGATAATATGGTTTTTTATCGCCTTTCATGGCCTCATCAATACCGGCCATAACTTTTGAATCCGAATCGGTACTCATGCGAACAGGAACTCTGAATGTACCCCATATTAAATCCATTGTGGCATTTGAGGTGCTTACATCGTTAAATGTAATGGTGAAAGTTTCTACACTTTCCTTGATTTTAACAGGTTTGACCTTAAAACGTAATACATCTTCTGATTGTTTATAGTTGTAAGAACCCCACTGTTTGGTTTCCTTATTCAATATGACTGTCCACTCTTCTCTACCCGGAATTGTAAATAATGCATATTCGCCGGGAACAATCTCATTACCTTCCATGATAACCGCATCAGTAAAACTGATAACTGTTGCATCATTTGCACCCGTACGCCATACTTCACCATTCGGGGCAAGGTCTCTTGAAATATTTCTTCCCTTGATGTTGGGCCGGGAATATTTAAGCGTTATTTTCCCCATTCCAAATTCCTGAACAAGAGTTTGAGAACTACTTGATTGAGGCATAAGTAATTGTGCATCAGCCTTCAGCATTATTAAGGTGCACAAAAATACAATAAGCAGGATTGATATTTTCTTCATGATCAGATGATTGGTTTTGTTTTATAAAGATCGAATATATTGGAATATTGATAGTTAATTGTGAAAAGATTGTAAAATCATTCTGTTGTAACCAATTGGGAACCTAATTGCCTATTCTCTGGTTAGCTGGTTGAATGCATAATCAATCAGTATTTCGTGATTCCCTTCAAAAATGGTCAGACCCAAATTTCCATAATGCTTCTTCAAAAAAACTTTTCTATCCTTTATGTTTCCAAAATCACCAAGAAACTTTCTATGCTCAAGAAGACTTAGTTTTTCGTTTTTGCTGACGTAATAGCTACTATCGCTGACCCCCATATCGTTCGACACCTTATTATAGAAATTGATGGAATGCGTGATGGGAACACTACCCTGAATACCGTCATAAATCCCGGTGTAAATTTGAAATTCTGATTTATTTAATTTTTCTACCGGAGTTTTCCAGTAAATGGGTGATTTCTGGATTGCAATTTCCATGTTCAGACTGTCCTTGGAACTTGTGCAATCCAATATGTTTTGTGCATATTTTGTGCCCATGATTTTACTTTGTGCATACCATGCCGGTAAATCTGAGATGGGAACCCAAGCCGAAAAACGTTTAATCGAATGTTTTGATTTCATGAAACTGGATAAGGTCGCATAGCCACCTCCACTTGACCCGATGACATAAATTCTGGACAAATCTACCTTGGAATTTTTGATTGCATAATCGATGGCATCATCGATATCCGTTAAGGCAAGTTCACTACAACAGGCATCTTTAGTCCAGTTCACCCCCCTGAAGTCGGGATGGATATAATTCAGATCTTTTGATTTGGATAGCGCGGCCAATCCATCCTGCTGTTCATAAGTTCCACTCCAGGAATGCAAACTCACCAATAAGGGCTGTGGTTTTCCGGATTTGGATGCGTAGAAATAAGCCTTTTGTAAAGAATGATCGGCAGAGGATTTCACATCTACAACTTTAAAGTCAGTATCCCAGGTAGTTTGACGAGTACCGTCAAAAGGGGTGAACGACCCTTCGAACGGCTTTTTCAATACATTCCACATGGTTTCATTCCGGCTGAAGAAGATCCCCATAGTCAGTCCAATAGCTAAGATCAGAAGGTATGAACCCGGTTTTTTCATATTGAATTTAATACAGGTTAGAGGCAAGTAAATTTAAATCTTTTTTGAATATTCCCGGGCTCATAAATACCTGCCGGCTTTTGTATTGAACCTAATTCGTAAAAATAATCAATGGGGGTCGAAAAACCGAATGAACTGTTTATTGGACCTGACCTTCGACAATATGTCGGAAAGCCGAAAAGGATTAGATGAGTCTAAGGCTCTACTCATTTGTTAATTCGTGGAGGCGGCGCTCCGCTTAACTCTAAAGGGCTAATGGAACCATTCAGCGCAAAGGCCTTTTCTGAAAGTCAATAGAAGATAAAATTTGACTGTTGTACTGGAAAATCAATTTTGATAATCGATGGAAACTCTAAAGACAGTGCTTCTTCTGATTTAATCCTTGATGCAACGAACAGACAATCCTCTATTCTTACTGTTGCCGAAGTAATCTCTGTAGGCCTTGCCATAATAGTAAACCAGATAACGGTACCATGCACTGTTCGCATAGTTCTCAGTAGAACTCCACCAATAACCGTTCTCTCCAATCAGGTGGAAGAAAAAATGACCATTGAAGCCACGCTAGCCACCCGGCAATCCTGAAAACCCACTTTCGTTGGAAGCTTCCCTGTTGGGGCTTTTCCAATATTCTGAGCCGGTACTTTTCATTTTGCCGCCGGCAACATCTGGACCACCTAAATAATCGATTAGTATGGTCCACTCCATATCGGTGGGAATATGCCAACCTTTTGGGGCAAGCCCACGCGGATCGGTGACTGCATACCAATTATAAAGCTTCCCATATTTGGTTCCATTGGCGGGGTCGTTATTGTAATAGCACCAAGCAGGTTGTTTGTTCTCTCCGGCTTTTTTCCACTCTTCATTGGTTTTTGCTTCCTGGATTGGATCCCCATTGCGGAATTTATCCAAATCAAGATTTTTAGTCATCCAAACCTGATTTCCAATGGTAACTGTTTGCGAGTAAATTGATGAATGAATTAATATGGTCATAAGGAAGGATAGACCCATAATGAAATTTTTCTTCGACATTCTGTATTAATTTTTTGTTTAACCTTTTTAGGTCAACCCATAATGAAATTTTTCAATAGCAATGCTTATCTGTTTTGAATTTTCTTGACGACCTATCATTTAATAATCTTTCAAGCCGTTTCAACCAGATTTTATCTTTTGGCGATGGTAGACATTCGAATGCACTAAACTGTCGACAATCGCTGATGGTTGATAGAAGCACAAAACTTTCATTAATCACTCTCCGCCAGTTTTTGCCCAAAGAGCATCCCTCTGTTGTAAAGCAAAGTGTTTTGTGCTGAAAATACTTAGTTAATATGATATTGTCAAGTATTGCTGTGAAGTGACAAGGTTGCAAACAGATTCAGGCAAAGGGTAATATGCGAATAACTCCTTTAATCATGAGATTTCTCATCGTTACTCTATCGAAATGTGGACCTAGGGGAATTACTTATAACCGAGTCTGAAGACTCTGGTTCATTTAATAATCCGTAGAGGCGCTGCGCTTAACTCTAACGAACAGTAAAGATTCGTAACCCGATCGCTATCGAATCTTAATCGTTCTAGGAAAAAAAACTCTAAATCTGTATTTTCAAATTTTCTTAATCAAAGATTATGGTCAAATTAAAATTTTCCTTCCTGTTTTTGCTAGTTGCTATTATCAGTGCTTGCGGAAACGGTGAAGATAAAAAAGCTGACACTAAAGCCGCGGATAGCCTTAATGTTGAAGCTGTAACAAAAAAGAAAACTATTCTCGTTTTTGGAAATAGTCTTACTGCCGGGCTAGGCGTTGAACCGGATGAAGCCTTTCCTGCACTTATCGGGAATAAAATTGATTCACTCAATCTTCCTTATGAGGTAATTAATGCCGGATTAAGCGGTGAAACAACTGCGGCAGGAAAGGAAAGAATTAACTGGTTGCTAAAACAAAAAGTAGATATTTTTGTGCTGGAACTTGGTGCGAATGATGGTCTTAGGGGTATTCCGATAAGTGAAACCAGAAAAAATTTACAAGGTATTATTGATCAGGTAAAGGCCAAATATCCTGACGCAAAGCAGGTAATGACTGGAATGGAAGTTCCACCCAATATGGGTAGTCAATATGCCTCTGAGTTCCGGATGATTTTTCCGGAATTGGCAAAGAAAAATAACATGGCTTTAGTTCCTTTCCTGCTTGATAAGGTTGGTGGTATTCCGGAGTTGAATCAAAATGATGGTATCCATCCTACCGCAGAAGGCCACAAAATATTGGCAGAAAATGTATGGATTGTATTAAAAGATCTCTTGTAAAAAGAAAGGCCCCGTCAGACAAGCATTGTATCTGCGGAGCCATTTCAACCAATCAACATTAAACTAATTCTTCAATAAATTAGGATATAAATCGAATCCAGATCCTAGTTTTAGGTTTATTCTAAAAGATAAATCGTAACATTAAACATCCTGTAGTTAATTATTAGACGTGAAAGAATCAATTTGGTTACAAAAATTTTGAAAAAGGGAGGGAATCAGTTTTTTGGAATATGGTTAGGGATTTGGAAAGGAGTAGAATTGAATTTCTTCCAAAATTTCGAAAAAAATCAGGCGATTAATCCATTGCCCCACTAATTATCAAATCTTCCGGAAAGTAAACCCTAAATGTAGTTCCTTTCTGAATCTCAGAAACAATTCCAATCTTAATCTGATGGTAATCGGCAATGCTTTTGACAATGGAAAGCCCGAGGCCATAGCCAGCTGATTCTTCCGCCTGATTGACTTTCTTGAAACGATTGAAAATTGTGATGATTTCCTCTTCAGGAATACCGATTCCGGTATCACTGATGTTTAGGATATAGCCACCATCAGAGGGATACTCATCCCAGATTCGTATGCTTCCTGCGGGTTTATTATACTTGATCGCATTATTCACAAGATTATAAAATAATTGGAATAAAAGGTCGCGATTAATTTTTTTCAGCATGATTCGCTCGGAAATAGTGATCTCAAACCTGATCTCCTTTTCGCTCAATCTGTGGCTGATTTCATCCATTAGATCTGCAAATAATTCGGCCAGATCAAGCGAATCTTTTTTACTAAACTGCTCATTTTCAATTCTCGAGATTAAAAGTAATGAGTGTACAATACGCTTAAGCCTGTTCAGGGTGTGCTGCATGCCGATTAAGCGTTCTTGTATTATGTCTGATACCCCCGGTTCGCCCATCAAATTTTCAATTTTGTTTTGAAGGATGCCAATGGGTGTCATCAGCTCATGGGATGCATTCGCGGTAAACTCCCTTTCCTTTGCAAAAGCTTCATGAATCTGTTGCATTAAACTGATCAAGGAAGTATCCAGA
>VGGW01000036.1 GCA_016868395.1 Bacteroidota bacterium
AACGTCTCTGGACTTCATTTTAAGCTTATCTTTTCCGATATGATGTCCGAGATTTTTAATAACAAAATCCTCGATGTTAGTGAGTTTACCATCCGTGTCTATCCATTCGGCGGCTAAGCGACCAATATCTATACGAGAAGGTGCTAAATTAGATTTCCCGATAGCCTGAGCAATTGCGAGTGTTTCATAAATTGAAATATTCTTATTTACAATTTTTCTGGCATATTGGTGATGTGCCAGAATTTCACTGCTGCCAATATCAAAGAGTGGCTTCCGAAAAAGTAAAAGTTCGATTGAACGATCAAACCATAGCTTACCAACCACATTAATCAATTCAATTGCTTTTTTCTCCTTGTCAATCCAACTGTTGAATTCGTTCTCGTATAGTTTTAACATCTTGCTAAGTAATTTTTCCTAAAATAAAAAAGATTGGACCATAGACCCAATCTTTTAATATGGATTTTATCTTGGAATGATTATCCCAGATAAGACTTTAATATCTTACTTCTGGAGGTATGGCGAAGCCTTTGTAGAGCCTTGTCCTTAATCTGTCTTACCCTTTCACGGGTCAAATTAAATTTTTCACCAATCTCTTCTAAGGATAGTGGATGATTGGTACTTAAACCAAAGAAAAGAACGATAATCTCTCGCTCACGCTCAGTCAATGTTGATAAAGAACGTTTAATTTCTTCAGACAAAGATTCATTGATTAGATTACTATCGGTATTGGGATCACTGTTCTCAAGAACATCCAGTAAGGTATTTTCTTCACCTTGAACAAAAGGGGCATCCATGGATACATGACGTCCGGAATTACTGAGCGTGTCAGAAATTTTTTCAACCGTTGTTTCCAAATTATCTGCCAGCTCCTCTGGTGAAGGTTCACGCTCATATTCTTGTTCTAATTTGGAGAAAGCCTTACTAATTTTACTGAGAGATCCTACCTGATTTAAAGGTAAACGAACAATTCTGGATTGTTCGGCTATGGCCTGTAAAATGGACTGACGAATCCACCATACGGCGTAGGATATGAATTTAAAACCTTTAGTTTCGTCAAAACGTTTAGCCGCCTTAATCAAACCAAGATTTCCTTCATTGATTAAATCTCCCAAGGTTAGCCCCTGATTCTGATATTGTTTGGCAACAGAAACTACGAAACGTAAATTGGTTTTGGTCAAACGCTCAAGTGCAGCCTGATCGCCTTCTCTTATCTTTTGTGCTAATATGACCTCTTCTTCTGCTGTTATTAAGTCTACTTTACCAATCTCGTGTAAATACTTGTCCAGCGACTGTGATTCGCGGTTGGTGATGGATTGGGTTATCTTGAGTTGTCTCATTTAGGAATAAATACTCTGTAATAAGTTCGCAAACTTAAGCAAAATCTGCCATCTAATCATAAAAATTAATCAAAATTTAGCTGATTTTTAAGGATTTAGCTTAAATAACTAAATGATTTTTACACCACAAAAATCATTCCACTATCTATATTTGCTCCAATTTTAAACATGAAGCCATCAAGCAAAATATAAATTAAGTTAAATTATTATCTCTAAACCATACCTCATCAGGCCTGCTATCAAATTTTTCCATTCGGTTGATTAGGCTTTCAGGATCCTGATCGGATAAAACCAAATCACGATTTACAGGCTTGAGGAATTTTTTTTCTACCATGAGATCAATTTGGGTTAACAATGGGTTGTAAAATCCATCAACGTTGAGCAAACCAATTGGATTTCCATGTAAACCGAGTTGTAGCCAGGTTAAAACTTCGAAGAATTCCTCCATTGTACCGAATCCACCGGGCAGAGTGATAACTCCATCAGAGATATCTGCCATTTTTTGCTTGCGCTCATGCATATTCTCGGTGATAAACAACTCAGTAAGTCCCATATGCCCAACCTCTTTTTCCATCAAAAACCTGGGTATTACACCAATTGCACGCCCTCCTCGCTCCAGTATCGCATCCGCAATTAATCCCATTACACCTACCCGACCACCACCAAAGACCAGCGTAATTTCCCTTTGAACCATCACATCGGCCAGATCATGAACGGCCTTGAATAAATTTGGATTACCATCAAAATTAGACCCGCAAAAAACAGCTATTGCCTTCATTGAGTGATTGATAAGGTGTAAAGCATGTGAGACATGGCAATGAATATAAATTTCTATTTTGTGATTGGTCCTTATATCAACGACTGTAATTTGGTGCTTCTTTGGTTATGGTAATGTCGTGAGGATGACTTTCACGCATGCCTGCAGCGGTAATCTTGACAAAACGGGCATTTTGCAAATCCTCAATGGTGGCTGCACCACAATAGCCCATGCTAGCCCTTAATCCACCGATTAATTGATACATCACCTCAGAAAGAGAGCCTTTGAATGCAACCCTACCGACGATGCCTTCGGGAACCAACTTTTTAATATCATCCTCTACATCCTGAAAATAGCGATCTTTTGAGCCCTGTTCCATGGCCTCAATTGATCCCATTCCACGATATGACTTGAATCTTCTACCTTCATAGATAATAGTTTCACCGGGAGATTCTTCAACTCCAGCGAACAAGGAGCCTGCCATTATAGAACTTGCCCCTGCTGCAATCGCTTTTGCAATATCACCGGTTTGCTTGATTCCACCATCTGCAATAACCGGAATTCCGCGACCTTTCAGGGCTTTGGCACATTCATAAACGGCATACAGCTGCGGAACTCCGACACCGGCGATAATGCGAGTCGTACAAATTGATCCCGGACCAATACCTACCTTTACCGCATCTGCACCAGCATCTGCCAATGCTTTAGCCGCCTCGCCTGTTGCAATATTTCCAACCACCACCTGGAGATCAGGATATTTTGTCTTTACCTCTTTTAATTTTTCAATTACCCCCCGCGAATGGCCATGTGCCGTATCAATGGTAATCACATCAACCCCAGCCTTGACCAAGGCATCCACCCGCAAAATAGTATCCTGCGTAACTCCTACCGCGGCCCCAACTCTTAGTCGGCCATGCTCATCCTTACAGGCATTCGGGTAATTCTTAAATTTTTGTATATCCTTGAAGGTAATTAATCCGGTTAAATGACCCTCCTTATCAACAAGCGGTAATTTTTCAATTTTATAATTCTGGAGAATTTCTTCGGCCTGAGATAAAGTGGTTCCTTCCGGTGCAGTGATGAGATTTGAGCTAGTCATTACCTCCCGAATTGGCTTTTTCATATCCTTTTGAAAACGCAGATCACGATTAGTAATGATGCCAACTAATTTTCTGTCGCCATTAATTACCGGAATCCCACCAATTTTATACTCTTTAATAATAAGAAAAGCATCGGCAATTAAAGCTCCTTCATTCAGTGTCACAGGATCCTGAATAATACCACTCTCAGAACGCTTAACCTTACGCACCTCTTCTGCTTGTTGAGCAATACTCATATTTCTATGTAACATTCCGATTCCACCTGCCTGGGCAATTGCAATTGCCAACACAGACTCGGTAACCGTATCCATCGCAGCAGAAACAATTGGAACATTAAGCTTAATTTTCCTCGTGAAATAAGAACTGGTATCTACATCACGTGGTAAAACTGCAGAATAAGCAGGAATTAAAAGTACATCGTCGTAGGTAAGACCTTCTGAAACGAATTTTTCCGGATCGAGTTGCATGGCAAATAATTGAGGTGTTATTATTTGCGGGGTAAAGATAAGAAATAAATTGAAACTTGAATGTCTTAAGTTGAAAATAAGAAATCAATGATTTCAGGAGGTATCCCAATACCTGAGCGAGAATATTAATTCAAGCGATTAAGCTAAGATTTGGGTCATTTTAATGCTCAAAGCTCTTTCCTCAATCTTGCAACCGGAATATTCATAGCTTCACGATATTTTGCCACGGTACGGCGTGCGATATTATAACCCTTTTCCTTTAAAATTTCAGTAAGCTTTTCATCCGCGAGCGGGCGGCGCTTATCTTCATTCCCGATACACTCCTCCAGTATCTTTTTAACTTCCTTGTTTGAAACCTCTTCACCACTATCCATTTGAATGGCCTCAGAAAAGAACGATTTTAAAAGAAAGGTGCCAAATTCGGTCTGCACATATTTCGAATTGGCCACACGTGAAACGGTTGAAATGTCCATTCTAATACGATCAGCAATATCCTTCAAAATCATGGGCTTTAAGTTTTTATCATCACCGGTAAGAAAATACTCGTATTGATAATCCATTATCGCTTTCATGGTCTTGAGTAAGGTTTGCTGTCTCTGCTTTATTGCATCAATAAACCATTTTGCAGAATCCAGTTTTTGCTTAACAAAATGAACAGCCTCCTTTAATTTTTTGTCCTTTTGAGCTGCTTTATCATAATGTTCAAACATGTCCTGATACGATCTGCTAACCCTAAGTTCCGGAGCATTCTTTGAATTTAGAGTAAGGAATAAAATCCCATCATTATTACTGATATGAAAATCCGGGATAATTTGAAGCTGTTTGGTAGTAACTGCGTTCGAGTCGCCCGGCTTAGGGTTAAGTTTAAGAATCTCGTTAACTACTTCCTTAAGCTCCTCAGAATCCATGTTTAAAAATCGTTCGAGCTTTTCGTAATGCTTCTTGGTGAACTCATCCAAATATTCCTCAACAACTCTAACTGCCTTTTGAACAATCGGGCTGGGTTCCTTTTTCCTGAGTTGAATCAACAGACACTCCTGAAGATCCCTGGCTCCAACACCTGTGGGATCGAAAGACTGAATTAACTTAAGTACTTCAGTCACCTCCTCCTCTTCCGCAAATACATTCTGCGAGAAAGCCAGATCATCAACCAGAGACCTGATTGGCCTACGCAGATAACCGTCATCATCCAGACTACCGATTATTTGTTTTCCTATTCTAAAATCTTGATCAGATAACGGAAGGAGATCTAATTGAGCCTGCAAACTTTCAAAAAATGAACTTTGAACGGCTATGGGAATTTCCTTTCGTTCCTCATCATCATCTCCATTTTGCTCGAATTTTGAACTGTAATCGTTTAGATTATCATCCTGAAGGTAATCGTCAACATTAAACTCATCCAAACTTTCTTGCGAATCTTCCTGATTGAAGGTATCATCCTCCGGATCCCGGTCCGGATATTCCTCAAGCGGCTCATTCATATTTGCCAAACTTAAATCTTCCAGTGCAGGATTATCCTCCAGCTCCTCCTTGATGCGTGTATCCAGCGAAACAGTTGGAACCTGCAGTAGTTTTATAAACTGTATCTGCTGTGGAGATAGTTTTTGAAGAAGTTTTTGCTGGAGGTTTTGTCTTAACATAGGGTGATATCTGCCTCAAATTTACACAAATATTGACTCTTGAAATAATCCTGGAAAAATATGTTTTGCAAGGAAAAATTCATAGTTGAATTGGTATTTGATTTTCAGGCAAATAGTAATAAATTTATCAAATACAATCACGCAAAAACCATGGCCATAATTAAAGAGTTTAAAGAATTCATTTCAAAAGGCAATGTAGTCGATTTGGCAGTCGGTGTCATTATCGGAGCTGCATTTGGAAAAATAATCACCTCTTTGGTTGATGATGTTTTGATGCCACCTTTAGGTTATTTGACAGGCGGGGTTGATTTTGCAGATAAAAAATGGGTGTTGATTAGTGCTGATGCAGTCAATAAAGTAGAAGAGGTTGCCATTCGCTATGGAAATTTCATCAATACCGTTATTCAATTTCTCATCGTTTCCTTATGCATTTTTACAGTCATTAAGGCTATAAATGCACTCAAACGCAAAGAGGTTGAAACACCTGCCGCACCCGCTCCACCAAGCGCCGAAGAAAGTCTTTTAGCCGAAATCAGAGATTTATTGAAAAGTCAGACTAAATAATCTTAAATCTTCGTTAATCAATAGGTTCTTTTTAAATCCGGATCAGTTAGGATCACATAATCACCCAAATGAGAGAATTTTGACCAGTCAGGATTCTTAAATGTGCTGTCTGAGAATGCAGAAATATTCCCAATTTTTAATGAGGGTTTAAGCTTTTTTAATTGAGCTACGGCTCGCAGTTGTTCATCACTATGAAATCGGCCATTTATTTGAAAAATCTTGGCGCCTTGATGTTTTTTAAGGTGAGTTCGAATTGACCAAGCCATAGTTTTATCCCATAAATTTTGAGCTTGATAGATTTGCATACCCGGAACCTGATGACCTCCCATCGTTTTCAAAAAATTTTCATAATACCTTCCCGATGCTGTATCAATCGGCATTGGAGGAAGCCAGCTTTTCGCTGCTTTAGTCAAAGAGTCGAGTCCCTTTAATCCCTTTCTCGATACTAAATTGGTATAACGACTTGGGGCATTAGCAGCAATTACGGCCAGCCCATGTACCCTTGCATATTCAACCATTGGTTTATAATCCTGATAATTAGCCCATGATCTTGCTTCCTTAAGAAAATTTTTCTCACGAATCAAATTATGCAAATACTCATCCAAAACTATTTGCACATCCGTTTCAAACATCTCCATAGAAAGCACCTGCTTTTTTCCATTCCTAAGATGAAGCATTTTTAAAATTTCGAGTTCAAGCAGATGCCCGGTTGGATCATTGTGTTCTTCTCCAAAAAAAACTATATCCTTACCAGAAAGCGATTCAATTGCCTCCTCCATCGTACAGATTCTCTGAGCTTTACTGTCATAAATTTTAAAATGTTGCGACTTCAACTGAGAGGATGCAGTTTTGAAGAATAAAACAAGAATAATCAGACAAGAATATTTCATGATAACATGCCAATTTTGATATTTTTTGAAGTAAGGTAATGATATTTTGAATCAATTGTTTGAATTGTAAAAAATCAACCTTATATTTGCGCTCTTGTTTTTTAGAGTAACACCATTTATTTAAGTCATGAAAAGAACATTCCAGCCTTCTCAAAGAAAAAGAAGAAATAAGCACGGGTTTAGAGAGCGCATGAGCAGTGCAAACGGAAGAAGAGTATTAGCTTCAAGAAGGGCTAAAGGCAGAAAAAGGCTATCTGTTTCTGACGAGCGTCGCCATAAAGCATAATTTTGATTGTGTTTTCTTAGCCTTATAAATTGCGCAGATCATAATCTGCTTGTAAATTAGGCTAAATAACAATCAAAATGTATAGGTTTAAAAAGGAAGAACGATTATGTAATTTAAAGCTTATCGATAAGCTTTTTACTAATGGTTCTTCCTTTTTAGTTTATCCTTTCCGCATCAGCTGGTTGATTGAAGGTTCAAATCAGGAAGTTCCTGCACAGATTCTTATCAGTGTACCCAAAAAAAGATTTAAACGTGCCGTCGATCGTAACCTCATCAAACGAAGAATTCGGGAGATCTACCGATTAAACAAATCAGAACATCTTATCCCATTCCTAAGTAAGGAGTCAACCACCCTTCTCCTCGGAATCACCTACATAGGTAATGAAATTGCCGATTACTCGTTTCTAGAGAAAAAATTTAAAGATGCCCTTAATCGATTAAAGAAATTATATCCCGGAAGCGATGCTGAAAAAGATTTTTAATTCGGTATTTACAACTATTTTTTTGTTACTCATCTGGGTATACCAAAATCTGATTTCACCAATTCTGGGTAGGTCATGTCGTTTTACTCCTACCTGTTCTCACTATGGAGTAGAGGCGATCAAAAAGCATGGCCCTCTTAGAGGTGGATGGTTAACCCTTCGACGGATAGGAAGGTGTCACCCCTGGGGTGGACATGGTCATGATCCTGTTCCTTAAGCTTTTTCTTTTCAGATAATTTTACTCTTTTTGCAGCTATGGATAATCAACTCATTTTACTCATTGAAACGGCTACCAGTAACTGTTCAGTTGCCTTGTCTGAAAATGGTAAAATTATTGCCGTCAAAGAAGCGAATGAACAAAATATTCATGCCAGCCATATTACCCTGTTCATCCACGAATTGATGAAAAATACCGGGAAAAAATATACTGATTTAAAGGCTGTTGCCGTTAGTAAAGGACCCGGATCATACACTGGTCTTAGAATTGGAGTTTCAACTGCCAAAGGTCTTTGCTATGCTTTGGATATCCCTTTACTGGGCGTAGATACCCTTGAAGCTATGGCCTGCGGACTCTTGCTCCAAAATGAAATTAGCGATTCAGAATTACTAATTCCGATGATTGATGCAAGGAGGATGGAAGTTTATACCGGAGTATTTAAATCCAATCTTGAGCTTGTTGAACCGGTTCATGCAAAGATTATAGATGAATTTTCCTTTGATCAACTAAATAAGGGAAATGTTATCCTTTTCGGAGATGGTTCAACCAAATTTAAGCAATTGTTTGCTTCAAAAACTAATATCGAGTTCAAAGAATACACGAATTCAGCGACCGACTTGAACCAAATTGCCTGGAGGAAATTCAAAAATCAGGACGTTGAAGATACGGCTTATTTTGAACCATTTTATTTGAAAGACTTTTTTATTAACTCAGGTACAAAAAATAAATCTTAATCTTTATTCTTTAAGGTTCCGTCCAACAATTTTCGGATCGGATCCTTTCTGAATCCCGGCATTTTGGTTGCATTGTTGGGGTGTTCCAAGATAGCTCCGAATTTTAATGCGAAACCCATGTAAAATGAGGCACCTGTATGGCCGGCAGAATAGGGCGAATTAGCTCCCTTGATGTAGCTATTTAAAAGTTCATACGTTTTTAACAACTGGTCACTACCAATGTAAAATTCAATGTTTGGGGTTTTTATCATATACTGGGTTCCAATCTGAACCGATCCCGTCGTGTTGTAAGCAGCACTTGCCGTAAGAACATGATTCTGAAAGTGAAAATTATTTACCAAAGCTAGATCTCCCCCATCATAATAAACTGATTTTGAAAGAATCAAATTTGGTTTGTAATTTCCAAAATCCTTGCTTAACATCACCTCAGCCCGACCATTAATCATGCTTGCATAAGATCTACTAATTGACTTGGCACTTACTCTGGCATTCAAGCTATCTGCCAGCCGTTCGTCTGCACTGGTGTGGGAAGCATTGATGATGCTCAGGTCGGCGATATCGAAATCATATTGGTAGGATTCTTTGTTCCATTTGATAAAACCGATATCTTTCAAATTAGCTAAAACAGTCCAGCCGTCACGCAATCGATAAGAAGCCCCGGCAGTCAGGGATATGCCCGGATTTCTAAAGTTTGGCTTGGTCATATCTGACTGAAAATTGTCGAATTTAAAACTTGATCTTAGCTGACCTCTTGCACTAAGCTCAAAAACATCATTCGTTTCATCAATATTCATCTGAGACTTGTCTACTCTTATGGAAGAATAATTAATTCCGCTGATTAAACTGAATTTTGCACCTACTGACAATCGTTTAGAATAATTTCGCCTGTAAGCGAAGCTGAACTGATGGTAAGACTGATTATAGCCCTTGATATTGAACAAATTACTCAGGCTGGTGGCATTGAATACCCGATAATCGTCGAAAAGGGCAAAAAAATCATTCGTCACACTGGCACGACCATCGCTTCTAATCTGCCAGCTAAGTCCCATTTCTTTATAATTCTTGACCGATTTCAACATCCTTAGCATCGCAATGTAGTTATTGGAACTGAATGAAAGCGTATTCATTCGGTTCTGGCCAAGCTCAATTTCCCGGCCGTTGAATACGCCGTCATAAATTAAGGATTTGAAAGCAGAGCCAGCCGGACCGGTAAAGTTGAAATTTAGACTGACAACCGGAATGAGGAAATTGAACGCAAAACAGCGGCTCGTATCGACTTGATATGCCCGTTGAGATGGATTCTCAAAACTATCATACAGAGTTCGACTGTTATAAAGTGCATATTGCTGAGAATATACACTCCCGAGTCTTAGCATCACCAAACACAGGATTAGGGATATTCTGATTAAAAACATTTTGCTTGGGCCGAAAATCATCTTCTATTTAATTGCTGACCATACTATCTACGAATAAATCAAGCTCTGTTGCTGGCAATTTATTTTTGTATCCCGTATAAAAATTTGTAAAAAAATACTCACCATTACTTGTTAACTGAAAGGATAAGGCATAAAAATCTTTTATTCCGTAAGAATTACTACTAAATACTTGGGCGTAATTACTTTTAAGCGAATTTTTTAAAAGAAATTGAGCATTTTTTAAATGTAAGACAAAAGAAACATTACTTTGATCCGCAATCAACTGATCAAAAACATCAAATGCCTCCGTTTTATCCAGGAATCGGTCCGAATTGTAATCATTTAAAAACCTTTGTATGGTCGATGCTGAGTTAGATAGAATCAGTAAATTATCGGTAATTGTAAAAAAGGGTTTGTTATACCTTTTCAACGGATCTCCAAAATAAAAATAAAATAGATTACTGTAATTTAATTTTCTAAGGCTGGGAGAATAAAAGGAACTCATGGGGTCAAGCAAAAATTGCAGTTTGCTGCCATCAGTCACTTTAATTATTGCCAGATCTTCAGAGGTTGAAAGGTGAAGTGTACTCAACTCTTTCGCCCACAAGCCGATTAAATCACGGTCGGTATTGACACCGGTTTCTGAGCCTATGGTCGAAATTTGCTTTTTAAGTGTATCCAACTCATTTCTGGCCTCCAAGACCTGATCAAGATCTCTCTTAAATATCTGGTAGTCTGAAATACCATAAGTTATAGAACTAGCCGTATTATACGGCATTACTTGTTTTATCGTGTTTTTTACAGGTTTCTGATTGAGGTATATCGGAATATATTCTGACTCATCAGCGCTGATCTTGCTGATCCCACTGAACATCATCACATCGGTTTTATAATTAAAATCTAAGCTTGTATACGCTGATAAGCTCTCGAAAAGCTCTAGGTTATCCCTTAACTTCCGCCTAAAAAAAGGTTTCAAAAATGCGCCTTTTTCGAAATTGATAAAAAGATGGGCCAGGGTATAGTCATCCTTGTTCAGACCCAAATTAATTTCTTTAACAAATGTCGAACTGATTTTAGGGCTTTGTTTCTCTACCGCCCGGCTTAAAAGCTCAGCAGAAAAGCCTGCTCGGATAATTCCTTCATCCATATAGATGTAAAACGGACCTCTTAATTCGCTGAAACTGATTTTAATCATTTCCTTACCCGATAAACTTTGAAGGCTTATGCTTATACCTGATAGCTTAGACAGTGCGGCTTGTAAGTCGGCCAGGTCCGAATTCTTTTTAAGCTGACTAGACCACAAAAAATGAACACTATCCCCTTTGGCAGGATGAAAGGATATAAAAACCTGCTGACCTTCCATTAATCGGGCAATTTCGCGGCTGCTAAGCATCAGTTTTTTTAGCCAGCTTAATTCCGCTTTTTTATCGGAGCCCAGAATGGTATCAAAAACGGTATAATCTTTAAAAATTTCGTACAGACTTTTGTCGTTCTGATATTGAAAAATTACAGAGGCATCGGCAGGGATTTCTGCCAGTAGACGATCATTATTCCGGTTTTGACCATTCAGATTTGAGAAATATAAATAGGCCAGTACAAGCACTGCGAAAACCAATATGATTGTAATTCCTATTACTTTCTTCATTCAGAGGGGTTTTTAGCAAATTTAATTTTTTATGTCTTGATCAGAGAATTGCAACATGTTTGTTAAATTAGCAATCTAATCTAACAATATGAACAAACCGCTAATTATTATCGCCTCGGCGTTTGGAATACTTGCTGTTATTTTAGGTGCTTTTGGCGCACATGCCTTAAAAACGCAGCTGGATTCTGCCGGATTAGAAGTTTGGAAAACTGCTGTGAGTTATCATTTTTATCATACAATTGCCTTACTTTTTGTCTCTTTACTGCCCGCAAGTAAAAGCAAGCCGGTGAACTTGGCTGCCTGCTTTTTTTCTTTGGGAATTTTGTTTTTTTCGGGTTCTCTGTATCTTATTTCGACCAAAGACATTTTGAATATGAGCGGGCTTTCTATGCTCGGACCGGTAACACCCATTGGAGGTTTATTTTTTATTTTAGGGTGGATCAGCCTGATGTTTTTAGCCATAAAAAGTAAATAATGCTTGAGTTTAATCAAACAGAAGGCATGGAAAGGAGAACTCTTTTCATCGAGGTAGTTTTGCCTCTGGCCATTCCCAAAACCTACACTTATCGGGTTCCCCTGGAAATGACCAGTAGTATCAGCATTGGGAAGCGTGTTGTGGTTCAATTTGGTCGCGCAAAAATCTATACCGCCATAGTCTATCAGATATCGGAAACTCCTCCAACACTATATGAAGCCAAATATATCATTGACCTTATTGATGAAGAACCCATAGTCAATGAGCATCAGCTTAAATTGTGGAAATGGATGTCTGATTATTATTTGTGCCACATCGGTGAGGTGATGCAGGCCGCACTTCCATCAGCCCTTAAACTGGCAAGTGAAACCCGAATCATCCTCAATCACACTGCCAGCTTCGATAATTCTGAATTATCTGATAAAGAGTTTCTGATTATGGATGCCTTGAGTATTCAAAACGAATTGAAAATAAGCGATATCAGTAAAATATTGGGACAAAAAACCGTTTTCCCAATTCTTAGAGGCCTTTTTGAGAAGAATATCATCATCATATCTGAAGAAATCACCGAAAAGTTTAAACCCAGGAAAAAATCCTTTATCCGTCTTCATTCCCAATATAAAGATCCCGAAAATCGTAGGGCACTTTTTGAAATTCTGGAAAGAGCACCTAAACAGTTGGAACTTTTATTGACTTATTTTAAACTCGAAAAGCAGCAAGAAGAAATCTCTAAATCTGATCTATTGGAAGTAAGTGGCAGTGGTGCTGCAGCATTGAAAACTCTGATTGAAAAAGAAATTTTTCTTCTTGAAGAACGTGTAGTGAGCCGCCTGAGTGCCGAAGAACTCGAAACCCTGCATGATTTTAAACTGAATGATGCCCAGGAAATCGCTTTAAACGAAATCAGGGAAATCCTACTTCAAAAAGACGTGGTCTTACTTTATGGTGAAACATCCTCGGGCAAAACACAGATTTATATTCGGCTCATCGAGCAAATGCTGCTGCAGGAAAAACAGACTTTATATTTACTGCCCGAGATTGCACTCACAACCCAGGTAATTGAACGATTACGAGCGCACTTTGGCAATCAGGTAGGTATTTATCATTCTCGTTTTAATGATAATGAACGTGCTGAAGTTTGGCAGAAGGTATTAAAGGGCATATATAAAATGGTTCTCGGTGCGAGATCCAGTATTTTTCTGCCTTTTAAAAATCTGGGAATGATCATTGTCGATGAAGAGCATGAATCTTCCTATAAGCAATACGATCCGGCACCACGATACCATGCCCGTGATACCGCAATCTACCTTTCACATCTGCATGAAGCAAAAATAGTACTTGGCTCTGCAACCCCAAGTTTGGAGAGCTTTTACAATGCTAAAATTAAAAAATATGGCCTTGTGAGCTTGAAAGGCAGGTATGGTGGCGTAAAATCTCCTTCAATAGAAGTGGTGAGTATCAGCGAGGAAAGCAAACGCAAAACTATGCAATCGCATTTTACAAGTGTGCTGATCAACGAAATTAAAGGGGCTTTATCCCGAAAGGAGCAAGTCATTCTATTCCAAAACCGGCGCGGATACACCCCTGTTTTACTTTGCACTACCTGCGGTTTTACTCCCAAATGCATTAATTGTGATGTCAGCCTTACTTTTCATAAGAGTAGTGCCAAATTACATTGCCATTATTGTGGGTATAAACAAGACTTGCTCCATGCCTGTCCTGCCTGCGGTTCACACCATATTGAACAAAAAGGATTCGGCACCGAAAAAATTGAGGATGAATTACAACGCATTTTTACTGAGGCAAAAATTGCTCGTATGGACCTCGATTCTACCCGCACCCGAAATAGTTTTCAAGTCTTACTGAATGATTTTGAAGAAGGTAAAATCGATATTCTGGTGGGTACACAAATGGTGGCCAAAGGACTCGATTTTGGTAATGTCAGCACCATTGGAATTATCAGTGCGGATAGTATGTTAAATTACTCCGATTTCCGGGCTTTTGAACGTAGCTTTCAACTATTAGCCCAGGTTTCGGGCCGCGCGGGAAGAAGAACCAAGCAAGGCAAGGTTATTATCCAGGCTTATGATACGAACCATCGAATCATCAGTCAGGTCATCAGAGGTGATTATGAGGAGATGTTTAATGCGGAAATTCTAGAACGAAGAAATTTTCATTACCCTCCGCTTTACCGCCTCATTCAACTGGATATAAAACACAAAGAGCTTGTGGAGCTGGCCCACCAATCAGAGGCACTGGCCAAGATCTTAAAATCACAATTCGGGGATCGCGTACTGGGGCCAGAAGCACCGCTGATCAGCCGGATTCGAAACTATTACATTCAAACCATTCTCATCAAGGTTGAAAAAGAAGGGGTATCTGTTCAGAAAATCAAAGAGGCCCTGCAACTTATCCTTCGAAACTTTGATGCCATGCCTGCCAGTAAAGGGAGTTACATACAGATCGATGTCGATCCATATTGATTTCTCCTTCCTGCCGGACTTGAACTATGCGTGGTGTAAAATCAATACCGGGGATCTCGGTCAATAAATTTATTGTGATAATATAAAAAATTTGCATCCTTAAAACTATTTTTGAACCCTAATGGCACATAAATTAATTGATAGCTACCGTGAAAAAGGAGCCCGAAAAAAGTTAGTTGAATTACTCAGAGATCGGGGTATTGCAGATGAGAAAGTTTTGAAGGCCATAGGGAAAGTACCTAGGCACTATTTTTTTGACGAAACCTTCTGGACTCAGGCTTACAAAGATATCGCCTTTCCGATTGGTGAGGGACAAACCATCTCTCAACCCTATACCGTGGCTTATCAAACTGAACTATTACACATTAAACCCGGTGATCGGGTTCTCGAGATTGGCACCGGTTCAGGGTATCAAACCTGCATTCTTCTCGAGCTTGGCGCCAAAGTTTATACCATTGAGCGTCAGGAGAATCTCTACAAACGTACCAGCCAGGTGCTGCCACACCTAGGTTATCATGCCGAATTTTTTTTCGGAGATGGCTCAAAAGGAATCGCTGAACACGCTTCCTACGATAAGATTATTGTAACTGCAGGAGCTCCGATGGTACCTGAAATTTTGTTGAAACAATTGAAAATCGGAGGCATTATGGTCATCCCGGTGGGAGATGAAAATTCACAGAAAATGATTACCATCCTCAGGCTGAGTGAAAACGACTACGAGCGAATTTCACTGGATACATTTCGGTTTGTTCCCCTGGTTGGAGAGAAAGCCTGGGATGCTTAATTTCAGGGTGGCAGCTTCATCCATTCAATCCGAAAGCATTATCCAACTTTTTAATTCTGCGGCAGGGGTTTTTCGGGAATAAATGATTCAAATACCCCTAAGAAGCTTATTTTTTACCCACAATAACCCGTTGCAAACCATCAAAATCAAGATAGGTATTGGCAAGTTGGCGTATTCTCTCCGGACTTATTGTTCTTACGGTTTGAATATACTTATGATAATAATCATAATCTAGTCCCGAGAAATAAATATTCTTAAATTTATCCGCATGGGAAAGCGCATTCTCTAAACTTCCCAGCATGGAACCCAGCATGTAATTTCTAACCAATGACAATTCGGATTCTGTAACCGGCTCCTTCTTTAGGATATTGATTTCCTTCTCTATCTCAAGCATCGCTGCCGAACACACCTCTGCCCCAACCTCAGAAGCAATAAAGAAATATCCGCTATTCTTCATAGAGACCAAGGCAGATCCAATCCCATAGGTAAAGCCTTTATTTTCCCGAATATTGGCCATTAATCTGGAGCCGAAATAACCCCCAAGAATGGTGTTCAGCACCTGAAATCCCGGGAAATCAGCATGATTGCGATTGATAGAAATCTGTCCGATACGAATAGCCGACTGTAAGGCATCGGGCCTCTCTACATAATGCTCCTGCCCTGCTGCAGCCTTGAATTCAAATCGGTTCGCCTGAACCTCCGAATCACTGTTCCAATCATGCCCGAACAGCTTATCCAGCAACTGAATCGCATCGTTCTTAACTTTACCTGAAATAAAAACAGTGCAATTTTTAGGCTGATAAGCTGCCTTGAAATAAGAAAGCAATTGATCCCTGTCTAAACGATCGTAGTCTTTGGCGCTGATATCATAACCATACAAACTATTTCCAAAAAGCACGTGATTAAAGGTCTTGCGACTCACAAAGTCGTTCTTCTCCAGGCTGACACTTAATTTTTGCTTTTGATTCCGTACCAAGGTTTCTAACTCAAACTCCGGAAATATGGAATCCGTGAGAATAGCTTTAACAATGGGCAGGGTACTTGCCAGATGCTTATTCAAGGAGTATAAAGTGACGGATGAGTGATCATTGGTATACTCAGTCTGTAGAAAAGATCCATAATAATCAACGCGATCAGCAATATCGGTCGCACTTAACTCACTTGTACCATCATTCAACATGGTGTTACAGGCGAATGTCTGCAATGGTTTTGCCTGATCGTAAGCGATATTCGCGAAGATAAACTCCATGCGCACCAAATCCTGATCACCCCCATCAATGCTAAAGACCTTCAACCCATTCGCCAGAACCAGGGGTTTAGCTCTGATTAATTCAATATTTTCAACCTGCCTGAATGCCGGTGCCAGTGCTCTATCAATCATGTTATTTTGCTAAATAGTAAAGAGTGGAGGAGTTTTCTTTTCGAAAAATATGTGCTGCCTGGGCTCTGATTTCTTCTGCACCCACAGCCAGATACTTCCGGATCTCTGAATTAAGCAAATCGGCATCTCCCAAAAGCTCGAAATAAGCTAAATTCATCGCCTTATCCAGTAAACTCATTTCAGAGAACACCATTGTAGATTCCATTTTATTTTTCACCTTGGTTAGTTCAGCCTCAGGCACCGGTTCAGTACTTATTCGTTTCAGTTCTTTCCATATGGCAGCTTCAGCCAGCTCCATGCTGATACCCGGCAATGGTTTTCCTTCCACCACAAATAAACCCGCATCCAAACTGCCCGTGAGGTAAGCATTGATCTCAGAAAACAATTTCTGCTCTTTCAGTAAGTTACGAAAGAGTCTGGAGGAATTGCCTCTCGATAAAATATCCGAAATCAAATCGGCGGCATAATAAGCGGCTTCCGTGCGTGCAGGCATGTGAAAGACCTTATAAATGGCATTCAAAGGGACATTGGCATAGACCGTATCTTTACGTTCCTCCGACTGATCATCTTCTATCGGTAATACGCGCGGGAGTTTTTCGCCTGAAGGAATATTCCCGAACCATTTTTCTGAGAGTCGCTTTACTTCATCCAGTTTCACCGCTCCACCAACCACCATGATGGCATTGGAAGGGTTGTAATGCCGGTTAAAAAAAGCTTTCACATCCTCAATACTGGCATGCTCAATGTGATCCAATGATTTGCCGATGGTTGCCCATTGATAAGGATGTTGCTTATAAGCCATTGGTCGCAGTTTTAGCCATACATCCCCATAAGGTTGATTGAGGTAACGCTGCTTAAACTCCTCACACACTACATTTCGCTGTACTTCCAGACTTTTCTCCGAAAATGCCAGACTCAGCATCCGGTCGCTTTCCAGCCAGAAAGCAGTTTCCAGATTGACAGCCGGAAGCGTAATGTAGTAATTGGTGATGTCATTGCTCGTAAAGGCATTGTTCTCACCACCTACACGCTGAAGGGGCTCATCGTAAGAGGGTATATTCACCGAGCCACCAAACATGAGGTGCTCGAAAAGGTGTGCAAAACCGGTTTGATCCGGATCTTCATCACGGGCACCCACATCATATAATATGTTGACCACAGCCATTGGGGTGGTAGGATCTTCATGAACCAGGACTCTGAGGCCATTGCTAAGCGTAAAACGTTCGAAAGAAACCATAAATCGGATCGGATTGAGGATGCGAATTTAAGGAAAAATATGGAGAGGAATTGGGAAATGAGCAAATTAGGGAATGAGCGGAGGAGATCAAATTTTTTCGGCTTGTCGATTCGTCAATTTTTGGATGGAAATTTAAATTAACCTGAGTTCGATATAAACAATCTAATTTAGGTGAGATTGATATAAGAACTTGCCGGATCCTGATTATTATTCTCAGTCTGCCCCGTGTTCTGCCATATTTTTTTTGCAGGAAATGGAACCTTAACCGAATATTCAGTAAGGCAAAAAAGATAGGTCTGCCACCCGGGTTTGGGGTTCCAATACACGACTGCCCGTCCCGATGAAACACAGCAGCGGGTAAACTAAACCTTGCCGAAGGAGGTATCCTCCGGCGATGAAGCATTTGAAATCAGGTACCATTTATTGCCGGAAATACTCCGGAGGAAAGGACTGCAGAAAGCGATAACAGGCAGGTATTGCTTTCCAAAATCCAATCATAGGCCTCCGGAGCAATAGGAGATCCATCAAAAGGATAATTTCTATTATCGAACTGAGGTTAAATTACAAAGGAAAATCGTACTCATAAAATCAGATCTTTCCAAACATAAAACGATTAAGATACCACCCAATTGTCAAATTCCTTCATTTGCTCCTTGTCTCGTTAACTAATTTGCTAATTCTCGCTATCTTTGAACATGCTCACTTCCGATCTGCTTATCCGGGCCTTAAATTTTGATTTTCTTTCTGCCGAAGAAGGATTATTTCTGTTCAAGCATGCGGCCACATCCGAGCTGATGTACACCGGCAATGAGCTTCGTAAAAAGCAGGTCCCCCATGGAAAAGTAACCTGGATCATCGACCGCAACGTCAATACCACCAATGTCTGTATTGCAAATTGCAAATTTTGCAATTTCTTCCGCCGGCCGGGACATGATGAAAGCTACATTACAGATATCGAGACCTACAAACAAAAAATTGAAGAAACCTTCCGCTTTGGCGGCGATCAGCTGCTCTTACAGGGGGGTCATCATCCCGATTTGGGTTTATCTTTTTATGTAGATCTGTTCAAACAATTAAAGAAATTATATCCTACCCTTAAATTACACTCACTCGGTCCGCCGGAAATTGCCCATATTGCCAAACTCGAAGGCATGAGCCATACCGAAGTTCTGAAAGCTTTAATGGATGCCGGTTTGGATTCCTTACCCGGAGCCGGAGCCGAAATACTGAACGATCGGGTACGCCGCCTGATTTCTAAAGGCAAATGCGGGGGACAGGAATGGCTGGATGTGATGCGTGCGGCCCATCAACTCCAACTGACCACTTCGGCCACCATGATGTTTGGGCATGTGGAAACCCTGGAAGAGCGTTTTGAACATTTAGTCTGGCTGCGTGAGGTACAGGCTGAAAAACCCGCCGATGCGAAAGGCTTCATTGCCTTTATTCCCTGGCCTTTTCAGGATGATGGCACCCTCTTGCGTAAGGTACGGGGCATAACCAACCGGGTAACAGCCGATGAATACATCCGAATGATTGCCCTCAGCCGCATCATGCTGCCCAATGTTAAAAACATACAGGCCAGCTGGTTAACCGTGGGCAAGTCCGTTGCCCAGATCTGTCTGCATGCCGGTGCCAATGATTTTGGTTCAATTATGATTGAAGAGAACGTGGTTTCCGCCGCAGGTGCCCCCCACCGCTTTACTTCCCAGGGCATTCAGGACTCCATC
>VGGW01000037.1 GCA_016868395.1 Bacteroidota bacterium
TATTCCTCAGGCAGCATTTATTCTAAGAAATTCCTTTCATTATTTTCCAAAGGGAACAGTACATCTGATCGGTATAGATTCAGTTTTTAACGAAAAAACTAAATACTTAGCCCTAAAGTATAGAGATCATTTTTTTGTGGGTTCAGATAATGGAATTTTCTCTTTATTATTTGATGAAGCCCCTTCAGAAATAGTGGAGCTAAATATTATTCAGGATTTAAAGTTTCTTCATTTTCCCCTTTCGGATATATTTCCAAAAGCTGCAAGTCATCTTGCAAAAGGAGGAAAATTGCGCGAAATTGGAATTCCCCTGAGCAATGTTGAGGAAAAAATGACTCTTCAGCCGGTAATAGAGAAAGATATAATCCGAGGAAGTGTGATTTACATCGATTCATTTCAAAACGTAATTACCAACATTACTAAAGAAGTGTTTACTAAAATTCAACAGAATCGTGGTTTTACGCTATTCTTCAAAAGAAATGAGTCCATTACTCAATTGAGTTGGCATTATAACGAAGTACCTGAAGGTGAAAAACTATGTCTATTCGGAATCAGTAATCACCTTGAAATAGCGATTAATAAAGGTAATGCAAGCGGCTTGCTTGGGCTTAATCTCAATGATATTGTAAGAATTGAATTCAAATAATGATTACCAGAATTGTTAAAATGACCATTCAGGCTAATAATATTCAGGATTTCGAGAACATTTTTTATGACTCTGAAAGTCTGATTTTAGCCTTTAAAGGATGTAAAAGTGTAAAACTTTTGAAGGATCTAAATAATGAATGTGTACTATTCACCTTGAGTTTATGGAACAGCGAGGAAGACTTAAATGCCTATAGAAAATCTTCTCTATTTATAACGACCTGGTCGAGAGTTAAACCACTGTTTGCTCAAAAAGCAGAAGCCTGGAGTTTAAGCTCCTGTTAAAATTAGTTTTTAAGTTATCTTTATAGAATAAGGGCATATTTATTATTTGATCAATCAAGTTTTTACCCTGAATATTTGTTCTTGCCACGAAATTCAAGTTAAAAAACAATAGATCCTTAACTAAAGAACAGATAGCTTTATTTTAAACAAAAATAGCCGTAGAAATAAAAGTGCTTTATTTAAACTGAATACCAGTTATATGAGTCATTTTCACATGATTTTCAAAGAAAATAGCACCGGAATACCACAGTATATTTTCTAAAGTAAAAAATTATTTGCTTGCAACAATTTTATCAGTAAACGTATAATTTATTGATTCTTATCTGCCTTATTGATCAGCATGTTCTATGCCAGCAATAAAAATGAGCAAAGATCGAAAGGTCTATTAAAAATAATGCTTAAATAACGCTAATTTTGCCAATTCCTAATCAAGGATATTACTCATATAAAAATGGCACGTGCTCGATTAAATAGCGGTAACGCTCAAGCTGAAGAACTTCCAAAAGCTAAGATTAACAAAGATAGTATAAAGCAGGTCATGAGATTATTAAGTTATCTCAAACCTTATCGTAAAAAATTTTTCCTGGGTTTATTATGCCTTATCTTTTCAAGCACCAGTTCGTTTTTGTTTCCTTTGTTGATGGGAAGATTAATTGGTATCGGAGCCCAGGCGGAACAGGAAGGTAGAATGGTGCCGAATGAGATATTAGATATTTTTCCTACTGAAATTAATACAGTTGCCCTCACCTTATTGTGCGTTTTGTTTATTCAAGCTATTTTTTCTTATTTCAGAATTAATTGGTTTGTGGAGGTGGCAGAAAAAGGTTTGGCAGATATTCGTCGTGACACCTATCATAAACTCATCACATTACCGATGAATTTCTTCTCTCAAAGGCGAGTTGGAGAGTTGAACAGTCGACTTTCAGCAGATCTCTCACAAATTCAGGATGCGATAACCACCACCTTGGCTGAAATGATTAGACAAATCATCATTTTTACCGGTGGCATAACTTTTTTAATTCTTGTTTCCGGTAAATTAACTTTTATGCTTTTAGCTGTGCTACCAATTTTGGTGCTTGTAGCGGTAACATTTGGTAAATTTATCAGAAAAATTTCCCGGCAAGCTCAGGATAAACTGGCCGAATCAAATACGGTTGTAGAGGAAACGCTTCAGGGTATCTCCAATGTAAAAGCTTTTGTAAACGAGTCCTATGAAGTAGAACGGTATAACAAAAGTATTCGTGAAGTCGTAAAAATCGCTTTGCGAGGTGCGAAATTCAGGGGAATATTTGCTTCATTTATTGTGTTTTGTCTTTTTGGGGTAATTGTCTCAGTTGTTTGGTATGGTTCTTATTTGGTTCAAATTGGAGAGATAAGCATAGCAAGCATGTTCACTTTTATTCTTCTTTCAACTTTTGTAGGGGCTGCAATGGGAAGTTTCCCTGAGCTTTATGCTACCATGCAAAAGGCAGTCGGTGCAAGTGAGCGGGTTTTAGAAATATTGGCGGAGGAAAATGAACCCATCGCTATGGATGAAAAGAAGAATGGAATTAAAAAGATTATTCGGGGAAATTTAGAATTTAAAAATGTGGTATTCTCCTATCCTTCGCGCAAAGAAATTACAGTATTAAATGGGGTTTCATTCGATGCAAAAATGGGAGAAAAAGTAGCTATTATAGGCCCTAGCGGAGCAGGAAAATCTACTATAGCCGGACTTATTTTGAGATTTTATGAACCTGAATCCGGATCAATACTCTTTGACGGGACTTCCTCCAATGATTTTTCTCTGACTGATATCAGGAATCAGGTTGCCATTGTACCTCAAGATGTTTTGTTATTTGGGGGTACCATACGTGAGAATATTGCTTATGGTAGATTAACTGCCTCAGAAGAAGAAATTCAAATAGCTGCTAAAAGGGCAAATGCTCATGAATTTATTCTTTCGTTTCCGGAAGGTTATGACACCTTGGTGGGCGAACGAGGAGTAAAACTTTCGGGGGGTCAGCGGCAAAGGATAGCCATCGCAAGGGCATTATTGAAAGATCCGGCCCTACTTATACTCGATGAAGCTACATCTTCATTAGATTCTGAATCCGAACGTCTCGTTCAGGAAGCTTTGGAGGAACTTATGAAAAATAGAACCTCTGTAATTATTGCTCATCGCTTATCCACAATCAGGGAAGCTGACCGGATTATTGTTCTTGATAAAGGAAAAGTTGTTGAAAGCGGAAATCATATAGAATTGATGAAGAATGAAAATGGCTTATATCGTTATTTGAGTCAATTGCAATTAGAAAATCAGGAAACGGAATTAAATTGATTATTTTAAACTGCTTTAATTCCTAAACAGCCTTTTTAAAATTTATGAAATTAACGATATGGGGAGCTGCACAGCAAGTTACAGGCAGTATGCATCTTCTTCAAACAGACAATTATAATATTCTGGTAGATTGCGGCTTAGATTATGAAAGGGATACCTGGATTGAAAAAAACGAAGCTTTTCCGTTTTCACCCTCCACTATTGATTTAGTGATTCTTACGCATGCCCATATTGATCATTCAGGAAATATTCCAACATTGATTCGTCATGGATTTGAAGGACAAATACTTTGTACTCCGGCAACTGCCGACCTAACAGAATTACTCTTATTAGATTCAGTAAATGTTTTTCTCAGTAAACAAAGAAAAAAGCGAACAGGGAGACGCGGTTTTTCTGAAGGACCTAGACCGCTTTATTTACAAAAGCATGTCATGGAAACCGTTGATCGCTTTGTCACAATCGGATTTAATAAAACTTTTCAAATTAATGGACAAATCAGCCTGGTTTTTATTCCGATAGGACATCTTCTGGGTGCAGCGGCGGCCGTTTTGACAATTGATGAAAATGGCATAAAAAAAACTATAGCTTTTAGTGGAGATATTGGAAGAAAAAATTATCCGGTTTTCCAGGATCCGGAAACTCTTCCACAGGTCGATTATCTGGTATGTGAATCAACATACGGAGGACGAATTCATCAATCGACTCAAACTGTCGATGAGCTATTAACTGCAACAGTTAATGAAGTTTGTTTAAAAAATCCGGGCCGTTTGATCATTCCGGCATTCAGTGTGGGTAGAACCCAGGCAATGGTTTTTTCTTTAAACAAGTTATTCAATCAAGGCAGGCTTCCTAGAATAAAAGTATTTGTGGATAGCCCTTTGGCTGGATATGCAACTGATATATTCAGAAAACATCATGCTTTATTGAACCAGGAAGCACAGGAATTTTATACTAAACTTGGAGATGAGTTTGAATTTGAAAACCTGGAATATATTCATGATATGAATGTCAGCAAAGCGATCTCTAACTATTATGAGCCTTGTATTATCATTTCATCTGCCGGAATGCTTGAAGGGGGTCGAATTCAAGATCATCTTTACTACAACATTTCGAATTATTACTGTACTATCCTCTTTATTGGATATTGTTCAAAAGGAACTTTAGGTCATCGACTTTTGCGTGGTGATCCTATAGTTAATTTAAGACATCGTGAATTGTCAGTATTTGCAAGCATAAAACAAACTGATTTATTCAGCGGGCATGCTGATCAGAAGGGTCTTCTCGATTTTGTTAAACAACAGAATTCTGCGAAAATTAAAAAGGTATTTCTTGTTCATGGTGAAATCGCTTCGATGTTGTCTTTTAAAACCCTCCTATCAGAACATGGATATTCAGTGGAGATTGCAGAAAGAGGAAGGACTTACCAGCTGGATTAGCCTATTAATTTAAACTGAGTCTGATACATGAAAGATTAAAAGCATCCTTAAAATGGATTTTATACCGCTCCGTATGCCTATGATTTGATTTTGGAAAGCAATACCTACATGTTATCGCTTCGTTTAGTCCTTTCCTCCGGAGTATTTCCGGCAAGAAATGGTACTTGATTTCAGATGATTCGTAGCCGGAAGATACTTCCTGCGGCAAGGTTTAGTTTACCCGCTGCTGTTTTTCATCGCAACAGGCAGTCCGGTAATAGCGCCCCAGGCCCTATTAATTAAACCCGGGTGGCAGCCCTATCTTTTTTGCCTAACTGAATGTTAGGTGAGCTATTCAACGCTCAGCAAAAAAATAGGGCAGAACACGGGACTGGAATAAGCCAGGAGCACCAGACCCTGCTTTCCAAAAGCTTAGATAAATAATCAGGCTCCGGTAAGAGCTTATATCGATCTCAGGTTAACTTAGATAATGAATCAGAAGTCCGACATCAAATTTTGGCTCAAACCAAGTAGATTTTGGAGGCATGACCTTACCTTCATCAGCAACCCTCATTAATTGTTCAATACCGGTAGAAAATAAGGTTATCCCCGCAACAAATTCCTTCTGATCAACTTTTTTAATCAGCTCATCGATTGGTAACGTACCGGGAAAAAAATCTATACCGGTATCCGTTTGCGGATCAAAAATCTTTAGGATTCTCGAAAAAATATACTCCTGAATGATATGAACATCAAGTTCATCAACCGGACTTTCATTGCTCAAGAATTCATGTTTAAAATCCAAATAATACCATTGACCAGAAATATACATTCCAAAGGTATGAAGCTGGGTCGGAAGAACAGGCTGTTCAGAAGACCTTAAGTTAAAATAGATTTTAATTTTTTCTAGAAATTCCGGAACGCTAAATCCTCTTAAATTATTAATTAAGCGGTGAAAGGCAAAGATTTTTAATTGATCAGTACTCATATAAACCGAGGTAAAGAAATTATAATCCTCGTCTCCCCTATGCTTAAGATTTAATTTTCTTCGTTGTATTCCATATAGCGAAGCTGCTGCTGCTCTATGATGGCCATCGGCAATGTAAGAGCCTGAGAGACCATCAAATAAATTTACAATGGATTTAATAATTTCGGTTTGATTAACAATCCATAAATTATGTTGAGATTGAGCTTTAGCGTACGAAATATCAGGTGCCAATAAGAGGATTTTTGAAATGATGTGGTCAATTTCCTCAATGCCTTCATAAGTAATTAAAACCGGATTAGCATCAATACCTGTTTCTTGTAAATAATAAATCAAATACTGCTCCCTATCTGCCCTAGTATGTTCATGTTTTTTTACCACATTATTGAGATAATCATCTATTGATGTAGTGGTCCAAACGCCGGTTTGTGACAGTCCATTGGTGATTATCTGATAAATATAGATGGAAGGTTCAGGGTCTCTGTATAAAATTCCCTGATCTAAAAATTCTTCAAAATTTTCGTTGATCTTTTTATAGGCAAGATCATTTTTAGAACCTAGTAAAAAGATATTGTCTAATTTTGGAACAAGCATATTGACGTAGGAGTATGGGTTTTTTTCCCGTATATGCTTAGCTTCACTCAGACTTAAATTTTCTAATTTAAGTACAACCTTTCCGGCAAAATTATTAACCGGATGGATCCCTTTGAATGGTTTGATTTTTGGCATTCCATTTAAAATCTAGGGT
The DNA here is from genome assembly GCA_016868395.1 of Bacteroidota bacterium. GTDB lineage: Bacteria > Bacteroidota > Bacteroidia > Sphingobacteriales > Sphingobacteriaceae > Daejeonella. The sequence continues at coordinate 6,399 of VGGW01000037.1, forward strand.
AACAAACCAGACAAAACCTTCGATCAGATTGATTTAAAGAAATCAATAATAAGATTCGCTAATTCAGTTCCTATACGTTCCTGTGCTTCATTTGTAGAAGCACCGATGTGTGGGGTCAATGAAACCTTCGGATGAGTTAAAAGATCCTGACAAGGATTGGGCTCATTATCAAATACATCTAAACCTGCAAATGCAAGTTTCCCTGAATTTAAAGCCTCTATTAGTGCATCTTCATCAATAGTACCGCCACGAGAACAATTGACTATACCTACCCCATTTTTCATGGAATCAAATTCTGCTTTTCCCAGGACCGGCTTTTCAGAAAAAGGTACATGAAGACTAATAAAATCGGACTCCTTGATTAGTTGATCTAGAGCGAGTACTTTAATGGGACATTGAACCCGAATATTAGTGCCGATTAACACCTCAATTTGATTAGGTACCTCAAAAAGATCATAAGCAAGAACTTCCATACCCAGTCCCAGGGCTACTTTAGCTGTTTCGCGACCAATCCTGCCAAAACCAATGATACCTATTTTTTTACCACGAAGTTCAATTCCTTTGGCGTAGGCTTTTTTTAGATCGTTAAACCTCGTATTGCCTTCTAGGGGCATCTTACGATTCGAATCTTGCAGAAACCTAATCCCGGTAAATAAATGTGCAAAGACCAATTCAGCCACGGAAAGAGAGGATGCTGCAGGAGTATTTACTACGGCAAGACCTTTACTTCTTGCATAATCTACATCAATATTATCCATGCCAACCCCACCACGTCCGATTAGCTTAATATTTGAACATGCATCGATTAATTCCTTTCTAATTTTGGTTGCACTACGAACAGTTACAGCATCATAATTTTTTAAACCTTCAAAAAGTTGATCCTGTGGAATATGAGTAGTGTCTACCTGAAAACCTGCCTTTTCTAATAATTCTTTCCCTATTGGGTCGATGCCATCATTGGCGAGGATGCGAAACATAATATTTAACTTATTTGAGTGGTTTAATTCTAATTATAAAAAAAAGTAAAAAAAATACTACGCATAAGTACACATTTATTTGGTTTTAGGTATACTTTTCTGCGAAATCCTGCATTGCATCTATCAATACATGAACACTTGTTATAGGTAAACCATTATAAATTGAAGCGCGGAAACCGCCAACGCTTCTATGGCCTTTTAATCCAACAATGTCCCGATCTTCCGTAAATTTTAAGAATGGTTTTTCAAGTTCAGGATTTTCCATAACGAAGCATACATTCATCCTCGACCGATCTTCGGGTCTGCAGGTGCCCTTAAATAGTGGATTGCGGTCAATTTCCTGGTAAAGAGCTTTTGATTTAGAAATATTTTCCTTTTCGATTTCAGCTACACCTCCTTTAGATTTTAACCAACGAAGATTTAACATGGAAACATAAATAGCGAATACAGGGGGGGTATTATACATGGATCCTCCCTCAATTTGAACTTTATAATCAAGCATTGATGGTATCTTACGATCCAGTTTGCCAAGAATTTCATCATTTACGATTACTACAGTTACTCCGGCAGGCCCCATATTTTTTTGGGCTCCTGCATAAATTAAATCAAAATCAGCAACATTAATTACTCTACTTAAAATATCGGATGACATATCGCAAACTACCGGAACGGAAGATTTTGGAACATCAAATAATTCAGTACCATAAATAGTGTTATTTGACGTAAAATGAAAGTAAGCTGAATCCTCGGGAATGACGAAATCCTTTGGGATATACGTGTAATTTTGATCTTTTGAGGACGCCAAAACATTGACATTTCCAAAAATTTTGGCTTCTTTGAATGCTTTGGAGGCCCAAACCCCGGTATCAAGGTAAGCTGCAGTTTGATTCTCTCCAAGTAAATTCATTGGAACCATTGAAAATTGTAAACTTGCGCCACCTTGTAATAAAACCACGGAATAGCCATTGGGGACATTTAACAATTCCTTTATTAAAAAAACGGTTTCATCGACAACAGCCTCAAACTCTGGTGTACGATGAGAGATTTCTAAAATAGATAATCCTGTACCATTAAAATCCAGGACAGCTTGGGAGGCCTGTTTAAAAACTTCCTGAGGCAGGATGCAGGGACCTGCACCAAAATTATGTACCATAGCTAAAATATTTCTTGCTCAAAAATAAGACAATATTTTGAGACAATTGAGGAATTTAATGCTTATCAATAAAATATCTTATCAAGTTTTTAGCTTGGCTATCACTCTTAAATTAAATCGACGGAATGTCAGGTAATTTGGAACGGCGTATTGATTCTCATTTTTGTCATCAAGCCATAAATAGGAAGCGGTGTTTTTAAAGTTTAAAAGATTAAAAAGTTCAGCATGAAGGCTAAGTGATTGAAAATATTTCTTTACAAATACAAAGGAATTTTTACTTTGAGAATCAGCCAAATCCTTAGAAAAACCTATGTCAACACGCTTATAGGCCGGTATTTTAAATTGGTCGGTATACCTCTCAGGACCGGGAGGGCCGAACGGAAGTGCAGAAGAATATATTAAGTTAAGATGCACTTTATAAGTTGGATTTTGAAGAAGTCTATCCTGAAACATCATCGCGATGTTAAACAGTTGATCTGTTGGTCGTCTCAAATATCCCGGTGCAATGGTGACCGGTTTCCCTTTTTCATCAACTGTCTGAAAAGAGTCATCTTTAATATCCTCTTTGGTTTTCATAACAGAAAATCTAAAAGTTGACATTAGATCACCTGCGAAATTTCCAATTAAACTAAAGTCGGCACCGGCAGCATAACCCTTTGCTGTACTTTCTGAAAGATACCTTAATTTCAGATCTTCAATTTTATAAGGAGTAATACGGCTAAGTATCTTGTAATAGAGTTCAGAACTAAACTTTAACCTGGTACCTAAGCCATCAAATTCGTAATCGGTACCGGCAATGAAGTGGAAAGAGCGTTGCGCGCGCGCATTGGGGTTTATAATTCCGTTATACTGCTTAATTTCCCTATAAAATGGCGCCTGAGAATAGCTACCTAAAGAAAAACGAAACAAGATGTCATCTTTAAAGGCAGGTGAGTAAAACAATGAAACGCGTGGACTAATTAATTTTTCTCGGGAGAAGGCATTAAAATTTGCCCGTAATCCAGCAGCTAGAGTTAAGTTTGGTTTTAAATTAAAAGTACTTTGAATAAATCCGCTGACCCTTCCTATTTCTTGAATATGTTTTTGATTTATTATATCTGAGTAATTCCATCTTGCTGAAGACCTAAGAGAATATCCGGTGGTATCTATTCCATAATATTCATCAATCCTATCTTTAATTTTATCGGACTGGAAACGAATACCTGTTTCAATAAATGAGTTCCGAATCTGCTTATACATTCGTAATTCAGTATTCAAAATCATGGTATTCAAAAAATTATCTCTGAAAGCCAAATTTGACCCCGATCCAAGGAGAGAACCCAAGTTTTTGGGGTCTAAGCCGCCATTTTTTTCATTGAAGGCATACCAACCTAACAAATCCTTATTTTCTTCCTCATCTATGCTGGAAAATGAACTTATCCATTTAAAATTCAATGAACTTGTAGCGTTATATGCAACTGTTAGGGCTGCCATTAGTGATTCATAACTACTACTTTCCTCGCCATCATAATTTACATTAAGCCTTAAAACCTCATCAGAGGTACCAAATTCCGTAAGTCGCTTCTTTGGATTGATAAGAAGTCCGCCATGATTATAATTTCCAAAAACAGATAAACTTAACTTAGAACCCAAATCATGCCGGAATAAAAACTGATAGTCAGAAAAGTCGGAAAGATAATCTCCTTCCAGATTTTGGGTTCCCAAAAGACTTTGATTCTTCTTGTTTCTAATTCCTACCAATAAATAGCTGTTCTTAAAGGGAACTTTTAGGGAGGCTGAACGCGAGAGGAAACCAATTTGAGCGTCAAGTGATAAAGAATCAGGACGGCTATACCTTACATCTAAAACTGAGGACATTTTGTCTCCATATCTTGCCTCAAAACCACCGGCAGAATATCTAGTATTACTTGCTAAATCCGGATTTATAAAACCTAGTCCCTCCTGTTGGCCCGAATAAATTTGCATGGGTCTATATATCTCTATGTCATTCAAATAGATTAGATTTTCATCAAAGTTTCCACCTCGAACACTGTACTGGGAGCTTAACTCATTGTTTCCGGAAACGCCAGGCATATTTTTGAGGAAAGTCTCGAAACTTCCAGATGCTTGCGGATAAACATTTAAGGCTGCTGCATCGATTGTTTTTAGATTACTGGCGTTATACCTTTCAGTTATATGAACCTCATCAAGTGCCTGTATATCTGAGATTAATACAATATTCAGATAATTATCTTTATCGGCTACCAATTCGAAGTCTATCTGAAAATCCTTAAAGCCCAGGCGGCTAAAGAAGAGCGTTGAAGAAAGAGGAACCTTACTTAAAAAGAATTCACCTTCTCTGTTGGTTTGTGTGATCAAACTGGTATTTTTTATCTGCAGGGTTACTCCGATCAGCACCTCTCCTTTTTCTGAGGTTATTTTACCCTTAATATTTCCAAAATCTTGATTAAAAGCCAATTTTGGCAAAAAGAAAGATAAGATAAATGAAAAGAAGCAAACAGAAAGGCGATAATTCCCTCTTCTAAATGATTGGAAGGCGAAGTGTTTAGCTGATGATTGATTTACTTGTTTCACAATCACATGATGGTCATGAACCCATTAAACCAGGGTTAAGATTTTTTAGCTCGAAAATCTCTAAAAAAGGGTCTTGAGCAGAAAAAACGGCATTTCCGGCAACGAGTACATTAGCTCCAGCCTGAATTAATTTCATGGCATTATTAGTAGAAACTCCACCATCAATTTCAATTAATAAACTATCATTTCTACCGTAAGCCATCGTGCGGAGTGTACGGATTTTTTTGTAGGTATTTTCTATAAATTTCTGTCCGCCAAATCCCGGATTAACGGACATCAAACAAACAAGGTCAATATCTTCTAATATATCTTCAAGTAAAGTTACCGGAGTATGTGGGTTCAAGGCCACTCCCGCCTTGCAGCCTAGCTCTTTGATTGCATTAATTGTTCGGTGCAAATGATCGCATGCCTCTATGTGAACGGTTATATTTCCTGCTCCTGCATTTTTAAATTCTGATAAATAGCGATCCGGATTAACAATCATCAAATGAACATCAAGTGGCTTAGCAGCATATTTTTGAATGGCTTTTAGAACCGGAAATCCGAATGAAATATTTGGAACAAATACGCCATCCATGATATCAACATGAAACCAATCGGCTTCACTACGATTAATCATTTGAATATCATTCTGCAAGTTGGCAAAATCAGCAGACAAAACGGAAGGTGCAATTAGATGTTTCATAGCACTAAATTACAAATTGTTTTCAATATTCAGTTTTAAATAGGCGACATCGCATGGGAGTTTATTGCCATAAATTTGATCATTGACCTTGTTTATTTCGATTTTTATTAAACTACGCTGGAATTTAAGTCAAATACCCCTGATTAATTGTTTCTAATGCATAATTAGACAGCCATCCCTCAAATATAAGAAGGCATAAAATTGACCTTACACCGCTTGTTACAGATTTGCATGTTTCCGTTCCGGCTTACCTAGCAAGACAAATAGAATTAGTTTGAGACTTCATGATCTGAAAATGATTATAATGGGACAGGTTTTCCTATTTAATCTCGGATTCAATTAAGGATTTTATCTAAAAAAAAAACCTGCCCAAGCAAGCGCTAGGCAGGTTTATACTTTTTCAAAAAATAAAATTATTCAGATGCAGATTTAGCATCTTCTGGACGTGGAGGTCTGGGTATTAATGCTTTTCTTGAAAGTTTTAATTTACCCTGTTTATCCACCTCAAGCAGTTTAACCTGAACGATATCCCCAACATTCAATACACCGTCCATGCTCTCATAACGCTTCCAGTCAATCTCCGAAATATGTAATAGTCCGTCTTTACCTGGCATAATTTCAACAAATGCACCAAATGGCATAATTGTTTTTACTTTACCTTCATAAATTTCACCGACCTCGGGTTTTGATGCGATTGCTTTAATACGGCGAACAGCATTTTCAATAGCCTCTTTATTATCTGCGAAAATTTGAACAATACCTAAATTGTCTTTTTCTTCAATAGCAATGGTTGCACCGGTTTCACGCTGCATTTCTTGAATAATTTTTCCACCCGGTCCGATTACGACACCAATAAATTCTTTATCAATTTTTAAGGTTACGATGCGAGGGGCATGTGGCTTATAATCTTCCCGTGGCGCGGCAATGGTTTTCTTCATTTCATTTAAGATATGAATACGGGCATCATTAGCCTGCTTTAAAGCAGCGATTAATACTTCCCACTTTAAACCATTGATTTTTAAATCCATCTGACAGGCAACAATACCCTTTTCGGTACCCGTGACTTTAAAATCCATATCTCCAAGATGATCTTCATCGCCAAGGATATCAGTCAGAATTGCATATTTGCCAGTTTTTTCATCAGTTATCAATCCCATTGCAATGCCAGAAACCGGTGAATTAATTTTAATACCGGCATCCATCAGCGCTAATGTACCTGCACAAACAGTAGCCATAGAAGATGAACCGTTTGATTCTAAAATATCAGAAACAACCCGAATTGTGTAGGGATTTTCATCACCAGGCAATACTTTCTTCAAGGAACGCATGGCAAGATTTCCATGACCAATTTCCCGGCGACCGGTCCCACGGTTTGGACGAGCCTCACCGGTAGAGAACGCAGGGAAATTATAATGCAGCAAGAATTTTTGGTAACCGTTAAAGAAAGCTCCATCGATTAATTGCTCATCAGATTTTGCACCCAGAGTAACAGTTGTCAAGGACTGAGTTTCACCACGTGTGAAAATAGAGGACCCGTGTGCACTTGGTAAATAACCTACTTCCGACCAAATAGGACGTACGGTACGAGAATCACGCCCATCTAAGCGAATGCCTTCATCCAAAATTAAGTTTCGGATAGCATCATACTGAACATCATGAAAATATTTTTTAGAGAGATAAATTGTGGCATCATCTACTCCTTCACCTAATTCCAGTATAAATTCATTGATTACTTCAGAAAATTTATCATTACGCTCATGTTTAGATGATTTTGACTTGGCAATAGCATAAACTTTATCATATGTTGCCGCAAAAACCTTTTCTTTTAAATCAGGATCATTTGTTTCATGACTGTAAATCCGTTTTTCAGTTTTACCAACCAGAAGTGCCAGTTCTTTTTGCGCCTCAACCTGAACGATGATTGCTTTATGGGCAAATTTGATAGCTTCTACCATTTCCTCCTCCGAAATTTCATTACCCTCCCCTTCTACCATGACGATATCATGGGCTGTTCCTGCCACTAAAAGGTCTATTGTGGCATTTTCAAGATCGCTCAGGTATGGATTAATAACCAGTTTACCATCAATTTTTGCCACGCGTACTTCAGATATTGGTCCATTAAATGGAATATCTGAAACTGCAAGTGCCGCGGAAGCTGCCAAGCCGGCAAGACAATCCGGCATAATATTTTTATCTGCAGATACTAAAGATATCATCACCTGAACATCTGCGTGATAATCCTCCGGAAACATAGGTCTTAGAGCACGATCTACCAGACGTGATATCAATACTTCATAATCAGACAATCTAGCTTCTCGACGTAAAAATCCACCGGGTATTCTTCCTGTAGAAGCGTATTTTTCTTGATAATCAACCGACAAGGGTAAAAAATCAGTACCGGGTTTTGCTCCAACCGGAGAAACCACCGTTGCTAAAAGCATGGTATCTCCCATTCTAACTACAACAGCTCCATCAGCTTGTTTGGCTAATTTACCTGTTTCAATTTCGATCATTCGGCCATCGCCGATATCGAATGTTTTTTTAATTGCGTTATAACTCATTTGTTTACAGGGCGATGTACTTTTCCTCTTTTGAATACATCATTTTTTATATTGATTTAATTTTTTACAAAGTAAAAAAGCCATCCTTCAAATTAGAGGATGGCTTCGCAAATTTTTGCTAAGATTATTTTATAATATCTCTTAACTCTAATGCTTTGATAATCGCACGATACCTGTTTATATCTTTTTTATAGAGATAGGCAAGTATGGCTCGGCGTTTACCGACTAATTTTTGAAGAGACAATTGTGTAGAAAAATCCTTCTTATTTTGTTTCAAATGCTCTGTTAAATGAGTAATACGTGCGGTAAATAAGGCTACTTGTCCTTCTGCAGAACCGGTGTCTGCCGCACTTTTTCCGTGCTTGGCAAAAATTTTTGACTTGTACTCGGTACTTAAATACATTACTAGAATAATATTAAAGCGGTTTATATTTCTATTAATTATATGCAAATATACGATTATGAAAATTTAATTCCAAATAAGTTATTGACCGAATAACCGGCGTGGAAAAAAATATACGTTGTCAATCTATAAAGTTTTAGTTTTTGGAATTAAGCCAGCCAAAATTATCCATTTCCAATTCTCAGATAATTGATCGAATTTCGTGCCATGGAAGCAATACCTAAATACAGCCGTTTTACATCAGAATTCAAGGTCAGACCTGATGATATTGACATGTTTAATCATGTTCACAACAGCACCTATTTTGATTATGTGTTGGCAGCGAGGTATGAACAGATGGAAACTTGTTATAAAATGCCAATGGAAAATTTTCTAAAAATGGGTTTAGGCTGGGTTGTTCGTACAGCATTTGTAGAATACAAAAGACCTTTGGGTTTGGGTGATAGCTTTAGTGTTACAACAGGGATTGAAACCATTAATTCTAAAGGTTGTCGCGTAAAATTCGAAATCTTGATGAAAAAAACCGGTAAAATAGCTTGTGAGGGATGGTTTGACTATGTAATGATTAGTCTGATTGATGGTAAAAGCGTCAAGGTTACAGAAAGTATGATAAAAACCTATTCCATCTAAATCCTTTCCCGTAAGGCATTTTCAATTAAATCTCCATAAAACTGAGAAATATCGATTCCTGCAGCTCTAAGTTGCTGTGGAATAAAACTTTGAGCGGTCTGCCCTGGAATTGTGTTAATTTCAACAAAATAGAATTTAGAACTCAAATCCTGAAGGAAATAATCAATCCTAACCATACCTTTACAGTTCAATTTATTATAGATCGCCTTAACAATCCGTTCAACATTCTCTTTTTCTTCATTCGTCATTCTGCCTGGCGTAATCTCTTCAGTTGCTCCGGGTGTATATTTTGCTTCAAAATCAAAAAATTCATTTGTCGGGATCACTTCTGTGCAAGGTAATACCTTTACACCTTCAGTTCCTCCATAAACACCTATTGAGAATTCACGCCCTTGAATGAATTCTTCAACAAGAATCTGATCGTCTTCATTAAAGGCTTTTAGAAGTGCTTCAGGTAATTCTTCAATAGTTTTAACCTTTGACATTCCAATGCTACTACCCCCATTATTGGGTTTAACAAATAAAGGATATACAAGTTTGGAAAGTGCTTTCTGGTAAGGTTCAGAAGAGTTTTTAAATAATTGGGCAGATTTGGCCAGATTTAAGCCCTCAATACCATCTACGATGGCTTTAGAATAGCTTTTATTCATAGTTAAGGCAGAGGTTAAAGCGTCACAGCTCGTATAAGGTATATTCAACATATCAAAATATCCTTGAAGCTTTCCATCTTCACCTGGAGATCCATGGAGCATAATGAAAGCCAGATCAAAGAAGATTTTTGAACCACTCAGTGTAATTGAAAAATCATTTCGATCAACAAGATGTTTAATGGTAGATGAATCAAGATAATACCATTCTTCCTTAAGAATTATTATTTTGAAGACATCATATCTATTTTTGTCTATTTTAGTTTCAACAAATTCAGCACTTTTAAAAGAGACCACAGATTCAGTTGTAAATCCGCCGGTTACAAGAGCAATTGTTTTTTTCATTAAGTATGTAAATTATTTAGCAACACCTATGTAATAGAGTAAAATTTAATATTTAATTTATGAATCGAGCTTTCTCCCTTCCTTGGCAGCTTTTTTGTAGAGCCCCGACCCAATGGTAAGTCTGAGGAACATGACAATGGTTAAACCTAATCCCATAAAACCGATATTTCCCATACTTATTCTAGATGCTAGACCTATTGGGAACCCAAAAGAAGACATTCCAAGAACCATCAAAAGTATTCTGTAATGATTTTTGGCAATGATTTTATGCTCCTTTTCAACCAGTTTTAAGATTCTTGTTTGTTTTAGCTTTAAAAGTTTTTTCAATTCACTGTCGCTTAGAACAGAAGAATTGAGAGGCCTTAGTTCTAAATGTATTTTCCGGATAAGATATGACTCCAAATCTTTCCTTGTTAATTCTTTTAAAATTGCAACTAGTTGAAAATAAATTCCGCCTATTTTTATTTCTGAACCGGTATGTTCTATTTCATTTAGTTCAATTACCTTCATAATTTCTTGTGATATCAGACTAAAAAATCATGTTTTAAAGTTTACATTACAAGTGTCAAGATTTTGATTGAACAATCTTTTAAGACCGGTTATAAATTTTTTCCTAATCAGAATCGATAATTTAAACTGACCAATTTTAACCTTCCAAAGATAAATTTTAAAACTATTTAAACGGAGTTCGATACATGAAAGAATAAAAAATATCATTAAAATCGATTTTATGATGCTCCGGATGCATATAATTTGATTTTGGAAAGCAATACCTGCATGTTATCGCTTCGTTAAGTCCTTTCCTACGGAGTATTTCCGGCAGGAAATGCTACCTGATTTCAGATTTTCCCAAGCCGGAAGATACCTCCTTCGGCAAGGTTTAGGTTAGCCGCTGCTGTTTTTCATCGCAACGGGCAGTCCGGAAATAGAACCCCAAACCCGAGTGACAGCCCGATCTTTTTTGCCTTACTGAATCTTAGGATACCGATTTAATCTCCAGCAAAAAAAATAGGGCAAAACACGCGACCAGAGGCAACAGACTGAGCAATCTAATCGGGCACCGACATGAGCTTCTATCAATTCTAGGTTACTTTAATGTCAGCCATACTAAATTTTATCTTCGTTTATGCCGAACTAATATTTATTTTTGGAGATTAGTGCATTAAAACAAATAATGAAATTAGGTTTAATGTTGCCACCCAATATCAAGTATTAAGCAATAGCATCTTATTTAAATTAATAAAATTCAAATGAGCAAATTTATCGACTATTTAAGGACGAAGACTTTTCGGAAAAACCTCCTGATAGCTACGGGCTCAATTTTATTTTTTTTGATTTTTATTTTTTACAGCTTGGGGTTCTATACTCATCATGGAGAAGGTTTGCCTGTTCCAAAATTAAAAGGTTTAACCGTAGAAAACGCGGTGAAACTTCTAGAGGACAAAGGATTAAGATACCAAATCAATGATTCAATATATCTTATTGATCAGGCCCCTGGCATAGTAGTTGAACAAGACCCTGATCCCAATACCAATGTCAAAACCAACCGAACAATTTATTTGATTGTGACCAGAGACGCTCCCAACACTAGATTTCCTGATATTATGGGTAGAACATTTCTTGAAGTTCGATCAATTCTTAATAATTATCAATTAAAAGTAGGTGATACCATTTACCGCTCTGATGTCGCTAAAGATGTAATTTTAGAAGCCCTGTTTGGGGGTAATACCTTGTCTAAAGGGCAATCAATTCCCAAAGGATCTGTTATTAATTTGATTTTAGGAGATGGTTTAGGTGCAAGTGAGGTAGATATTCCCAATTTACTAGGCTTAAACCTCCGTGAAGCGAGATCGGTGCTCTCAGGTTCGTCACTGACACTTGGGATAGTCAGTTTTGAAGGAACCCGTGATACAGTGAATTCTAGGATAATAAAACAATTCCCTTCGATTAGTGATACACTCAGCAAGGTAAGTATTGGAACACCAATAGATGTTGTTTTAAGTGGAGGAAATTAAGAATAAGGTCATTAGTGCCGCAGAGTTTTTTGAGAGAAACATTAATCCTGTGCCATTTAAGATCATAGATGTTAGGGAGCAGATTGAATTTCAAACCCATAACCTTGGTGGGGAGAACATTCCATTAGGTATTTTACTTAAAAATTCGGAAGACCTTGAAGACTACAAAAATGAAGAAGTGATTGTAGTTTGTCAGCATGGTTTGCGAAGTGAAACTGCAAGAAGATTCCTAAAACAGAATGGCTTTCAAAAAGTCAGAAATTTATCAGGTGGTATAACTGCGATTCGAAAATTAAATAAATAACTTGAAAGTAATCAATCAGCATGGCTGCAGAAAATAATAAAAAATCAAGTCCTAAAACAAAGCTAATTGTCTTTTTGATAAGTCTGGTAATTCTAATATTGGCAGTTGCTGGAATTAACTTTTATTTGTTCTATTTCAAACCGAACATCACCGGATCTAAAGATTACCTTTACATACCAACAGGTTCTGATTTTAATTCTGTTTACACTAAAATTCGCACCGAAAATTTGGTTAAAGACAGCATATCCTTTCTAAATGCTGCCAAGAAAATGGAATATCCCGGTAAAGTTAAGCCGGGAAGATACCGATTAAAAAAAGACATGGGCAATCGCTCACTCATCAATATGCTTAAAGCCGGAAATCAAGAGCCTGTGAAAATTTCATTTCAAAACGTCAGGTTAAAAAACACACTCGCTGGTATGATTTCAAAAAAGATAGAAAGCGATTCAACGTCCATTGTCCAATTGCTTGATTCATTGGGTTTTATACAAAAATATGGTTTTAATAATGAGAATGTTTATACCATGTTTATTCCAAATTCATACGAGATATATTGGAATTCAAGTCCGGAAAAATTCTTTAATAGAATGTACGATGAGTATTTAAAATTCTGGAATTCCGAACGTACATCAAAGGCAAAAGCAATTAATTTAAGTCCAATAGAAGTAAGTATACTTGCTTCTATTGTGGATTCGGAGGCGTTGAATGATTCGGAAATGCCAAGAATTGCGGGACTATATATGAACCGATTAGCTCGGGGTATGCGGCTGGAGGCCGACCCTACGGTCATTTTCGCAGCCAAGGATTTTTCAATAAGAAGAGTTTTAAATAAACATTTAAAATTAGATTCACCATACAACACTTACCTGTACAAA
>VGGW01000038.1 GCA_016868395.1 Bacteroidota bacterium
ATTGTCTTCAAAAGTTCGGACCTGATTTCTCACAGATTGGCAAAGAGTTAAACGAGATCGATGATCTGCTCAGAAAGCTGGTAACATTTTATGAACAGCGTAATGCAGAGATCGTAATTCTTTCTGAATATGGTATTGCTCCGGTAAGGAATCCTTTGCATTTGAACCGGATCTTCCGTGAACATGGTCTGCTCGCTATCCGCGAAGAAAGAGGGCTCGAGCTCCTTGATCCGGGAGCATCAAAGGCTTTTGTTGTTGCAGATCATCAGATTGCCCATGTTTATATCAATGACCCTTCATGTACTGATCAGGTAATTTCACTCTTGAAGCAGGTTAAGGGGGTAGAATTAATTCTGGACAGGAAGCAGCAGTCGGAGTATAAAATAGACCATGAACGTTCAGGTGATCTGGTATTGATGGCAGATGAAGACAGCTGGTTTACCTATTATTTTTGGCTTGATGATGAGAAGGCTCCTGATTACGCCCGTTGTGTTGATATTCATAAAAAACCCGGTTATGATCCGGTAGAGATGTTCATGAGTTCCAAATTACGTGCCGGCTATAAACTGTTAAGGAAGAAAGCCGGATTCAGGTATGTAATGGATGTCATTCCTCTGGATGCAGGGTTGGTAAGGGGCTCCCACGGCAGAATCGGAGTTGCGCCAGAGTATAAGCCGGTATTTATTTCGAATCTGGCTGGCCAAGGGGATCAATCCGATGCCACCAAGGTTTATGGCCTTATTTGGAATGTATTAACTAAAAAGAAAGAATAGAATTTAGTTTTCAATCCGCTGAACGCATTAATGGGATTGTTCAAGTTTAATCCGTAAATAATGTATTCAAGATTCTTTTTTATTCTTATCTTTTCAGAATACTCAGTTTAATCTTCATCAAAACAAAATGGCAGGACGTAAACAATTCTTACAACAGCTTGGCTTGATGGCCGGGGCATTCTCAGCAAACAGCCTGTTTAATCAATTGCACGCTGAAGAGGTTTCATCAGCCAATTCCAAGGTTAAACATCTTTCGCCAATTTCGGTTGCTTCTGATGAAGACTATTGGAGTGTTATTCAGCAAGCGTATACCCTCAGCCCTCAAATTATAAATTTGAATAATGGCGGCGTTAGTCCTTCGCCAAAAGTGGTTCAGGAAGCTGTTGAACGATATAATAAAATTTCAAACGAGGGCCCCTCCTATTATATGTGGAGGATTTTAGATCAGGGTCGTGAACCATTGCGTGAAAACCTTGCAAGTCTTGCGGGATGTGATGTGGAGGAGATTGCAATCAACAGGAATGCTACCGAGGCGTTAAATACAATTATTTTTGGCTTGGATTTGAAGCGCGGTGATGAAGTTATTGGGGCAAGGCTTGATTATCCAAACATGATGAGTGCATGGAAACAGCGTGAAGCAAGGGAGGGTATTGTTTATAAACAGCTGAGCTTTAATTTCCCCATAGAAAACGATGATGAAATAGTGGCTGCCTATGAGAATACCATAACACCTAAAACCAAAATTATTCACGTAACGCATATAGTTAATTGGGTCGGTCAAATTATGCCGGTCAGGAAGATTTGCGATATGGCACATCGGCATGGCATTGAGGTGATTTGTGACGGGGCTCATTCTTTTGGATTACTTGATTTTAAAATTCCGGATCTGAATTGCGACTATTTTGGAACCTCCCTGCATAAGTTTTTAAGTGCTCCGATAGGAAGTGGAATGCTTTACATAAAAAAGGAAAAAATAGAAAAAATTTGGCCTTTGTTGTCTAATTCAAATCCCCGTTCATCGGATATTAGAAAATTTGAAACGCTGGGGACACGCAGTTTCCCTATTGAACAAGGAATCGGAGAAGCGATTAATTTCCAGCTTGCCATTGGAAATAAACGAAAAGAGGAGCGGGTTAGATATCTTAAAAATTACTGGGCTGAACAGGTTATTAATATACCCAGGGTGAGGATTAAGACCTCCCTTAAATCGACTTATTCATGTGCCATTTGCGGTGTGAGTATTGATGGAATTAGTCCGGCTGAGCTGGATAGAATTCTATTCACCAAATATAAAGTTCACACTGTGCCAATTGAATATGAAAATATAAGTTGTGTGCGTGTAACTCCACACGTATACACCCGATTGTCTGAACTGGATAAATTTAGCAAAGCGATTAAAGAGATTGCATCTGCTGTAAAATGATTCTATGGAGCCGTCACTTTATGTCTTGAATACCCCCCATACAATACACACAATATATTTTAAATAATTTATTGTTGAATCCTGCCGTTAGCGGTATCGATAATTATATCGACGTAAAATCCGGATACCGTAAACAATGGGCCGGTTTAGACGGCGCTCCAACCACACAATATTTTTCTGTAAGCCTTCCTTTAGGCGAAGAATTTTTATACAGCAACGCAAATTCATTTTCAGAAAAAGGCAGCAACCCGGCAAACAGAAGCTTCCTGCAGGATTATCAGGCTTCCGAACCGCATCATGGTATTGGTGTAACGTTTGTTAACGACCGTGCCGGATATTTTAAGCAAACAGATTTTAACTTTACGTATGCTTATCATTTAGGTTTGGGTGCTCAGCTGAACTTATCAACCGGAGTATCAGCAGGTTTTACCTCAATAGGTTTAGACCAATCGCAGCTTACATTGGCTAACGAAAATGACCCTGCATTAAGTTCAAACACCGGTTCACAGTTGAAACCTGATGTAGGTGTGGGTGTTTGGTTGTATGGCGCCAATTATTTTGTGGGCCTTTCGGCGAAACAAATTTTAAGTCAGCAATTAAATTTCGGAACCTCGGGTATTGGCAAACAGGCTCCGCATTATTTCGCTTCTGCGGGAATGAAATTTTTTGTTGGCGACAGGTTTATTGCCATGCCGTCAGTTATGGTAAAGCACGTTAGTCCGGTACCGGTAACATACGATTTAAACATGAAGCTAGCTTACTCTGATAAGTTCTGGGTGGGTGGAAGTTACCGTAAAAACGATTCGTTTGCCGCTTTATTGGGCGTAAATTTAGGTCATTTGTTCACGGCAAGTTATTCGTACGATTTTACCACATCTAAAAGAACCATTAGCGGCGGTACACATGAGTTTGTTTTGGGTATTTTGTTGAATAACCGTTATCGTGTACCCGGTTTTGCCCGTCAGTTTTAAGCTACCTGTGTAACAAAAAGGTATAGCTGATATAGCTTTAGCAAATTTTAATATTTTTGTTTTTAAAGACATTAAAACATGACTAACCTTTGCAAAGCCCTGGCCTTTGTGTTATTAACCTTAACACTTCAGGCAAAATCTCAATCTAAAAAGCCAAATATTTTATTCTGTATTGCCGATGATGCATCGTGGATTCACATGAGCGCTTATGGTAAAACAGATTGGGTTTCGACGCCTGCTTTTGATCAGGTTGCTAAAAGCGGAGTTTTATTTACCAATGCTTATACGCCTAACTCAAAATGCTCACCTTCAAGAGCCTGTATATTAACCGGCCGCAATCCATGGCAGTTGGAAGAAGCCGGTAATCATAACGCTTTTTTCCCTGCTAAGTTTACTACTTTTATAGAATCTTTGGGTTCTAACGGATATCAGGTAGGTTTTACCGGCAAAGGCTGGAGCCCTGGCGATCCTGGTAAAATAAATGGTAAAAACCGCCAGTTAACAGGTCCTTCTTATGACTCTAAAACCTTAAAAGCGCCAACAACTCAAATAAGCGCTACCGACTATGCAGGAAATTTTGAAGATTTCCTGGCAAAAAAGCCGGCAGATAAACCTTTTTGTTTCTGGTATGGCGGTAATGAGCCGCACCGCGACTACGAATATGGCACTGGCGTAAAAGTTGGAAATAAACGAACTTCTGAGATTGATCAGGTACCGCCGCATTGGATGGATAATGAAGTTGTACGTAACGATATGTTGGATTATGCTTTTGAAGTAGAATATTTTGATAAGCAATTAGGAAAAATTTTGGAAGTTTTGAAAGCAAAAGGCGAACTGGAAAACACCATTATCGTAGTAACCTCTGATAACGGAATGCCTTTTCCGCGAACTAAAGGTTATGTTTACGAACATGCCAATCATTTACCCTTAGCCATAATGTGGAAAAACGGAATTAAAAGTACCGGAAGAAAGGTAAGCGATTATGTAAGCTTTATTGATTTTGCTCCAACGTTTTTAGAAGCTGCCGGTGTAGAACAGGACAGAAGCAATATGCAACCGGTAACCGGAAAATCATTACTTCCCTTATTAAAATCAACAAAAAGCGGGCGTATCGATCCGAGCCGTAATTATGTTTTATTAGGTAAAGAACGTACAGATGTAGGTAGGCCGGATGATGTGGGCTATCCGATTAGGGCCATTGTAAAAGATAATTTTATTTATGCTATAAATTTTGAACCAGAGCGCTGGCCAGCCGGAAATCCGGAAACGGGTTATATGGATACGGACGGCAGTCCTACTAAAACCGAACTTTTAACTGCTAACCGCAAAGGGCAGTATACAGATTTGTGGCAGCTTAATTTTGGTAAAAAAGGTAAGGATGAATTATTCGATATAGCTGCAGATCCGTACTCCCTAAAAAATCTTACAGCCGATAATCGCTTTGCTTCTAAAAAAGATAATTTAAAAACAGAATTGCTGACAAAGTTAAAACAGCAAAATGATCCGCGAATGTTTGGTAAAGGCGATGTTTTTGATAAATATCCTTACAACGCAGAAAATGTCAGAAATTATTATAATCGGTATATCTATAAAAATGAAACCATTAAAGCCGGTTGGATAGATAAAACTGATTATGAGCCAAAACCGCAAAATAAATGAAAATAGCTGCGCTGTTTATTAATTTATGTTTGCTTTTCAGCGATTTAAAAGCTCAGGAAAAGCCAAATGTAATTTTTATTCTGGCAGATGATTTAGGTATTGGCGATTTAGGAGTTTACGGACAGAAATTAATCGAAACACCTAATATTGATCTTTTAGCTAAAAGCGGAATTCTTTTTAATCAGTTTTATTCGGGTACTGCAGTTTGCGCACCCTCCAGGTCTGCGTTGCTAACGGGTTTACATACCGGGCATACGCAAATTCGTGCTAATAAATCCGGAGGCCCGGAAGGGCAGTGGCCATTACCACAATCGGCTTTTACAATAGCCGAACTCTTTAAAAAATCTGGCTACACAACCGGCAATTTTGGTAAGTGGGGTTTAGGCTTTGTAGGTACGGAAGGCGACCCTAACCATCAGGGTTTTGATGAGTTTTACGGTTACAATTGTCAAACCCTGGCGCACAACTATTTTCCGAAACATTTGTGGCATAACCAAAATCAGGTTAAACTAAATCATTCCGGTAAAAATCACCAAACCTATTCGGCAAACTTAATTCACAAGCAGGCATTAAATTTTATTGAACGAAATAGTACTAAGCCTTTTTTTGCTTTTCTTTCTTACACATTGCCGCATGCTGCCTTACAAATTCCGGAAAACGACCCTGGATTTTTAAAATACAGAAAGAAATTTAACGAGCAGCCAGACACTAACAAGTACGGCAAGTTTGCCATTCAAAAATATCCACGTGCTGCTTATGCGGCAATGGTTAGCCTGTTAGACAAACAGGTTGGAGAAGTTTTAGCTAAATTGAAATCGCTTAACATTGATAAAAATACACTTGTTGTTTTTACCAGTGATAACGGTGCTCACGAAGCTGGTGGTAACGATCCTCATTTTTTTAATAGCAATTCCGGTTTTAAAGGTGTAAAACGTCATTTGTATGAAGGAGGAATTCGTACGCCAATGATAATTAGCTGGCCACAAGCTATAAAGCCGGGAAGTATTTCCGAACACGTAGCTGCCTTCTGGGATTTCATGCCAACCTTTGCCGAACTGGTTGAACAGCCAATTCCGCAAAGCGATGGTGTTTCAATATTGCCTGCACTTAAAAATCAGCCTAATCAAAAACAGCATTTGTATTTGTACTGGGAGTTGCACGAGCAAGGGGGTAAGCAGGCTTTACGTTGGGGTAATTGGAAAGCAGTGCGACTAAATGCAATGAACAAGCCTGACACAGCCATTGAATTATACGACCTGAAACAGGACCCATCTGAAACTAAAAATGTGGCATCTCAGTACCCTGAAGTGGTTACAAAAATAGTTCAGTTCATCGCGGAGGCACATCAACCAAATAAAGATTTTCCATTCCTGCCG
Organism: Bacteroidota bacterium; assembly: GCA_016868395.1. Taxonomy (GTDB): domain Bacteria; phylum Bacteroidota; class Bacteroidia; order Sphingobacteriales; family Sphingobacteriaceae; genus Daejeonella. The sequence continues at coordinate 6,203 of VGGW01000038.1, forward strand.
GGAGAATAATTTTAACATCATTCCTTGGTTATTTAACAGAAAATATTTCCATATTCCCTTTTAATTAATATTTTTATATCGCATGCAATATATTTCAATTATGGTGTTGATATAAAATTTTACCTGTTTAAACCTATTATCGTGCGAAACCCATTTCCTATCAGATTCCGTTTTCTGGGATTATTTTTTCTTCTGGCTTTCGCCATGAATTCGTACGGACAACTCACATCTTTCTTTCCGGATTTGTCAGATACCCTGAGTCGTCGTTATCCCTTAGAGAAGCTGTATCTCCACACGGACAAGCCTTATTACCTGGAAGGCGATACGATGTACTTGAAAGCGTATTTGCTGAATAGTACTTTATCCTATTACGACCAGAGCGGAATTGTATATGTAGAATTAATCAGTGACAGCACCCTGTCGGTAATAAAGCGGATCGCTTTAGCATCCGAATCAGGAATAAGTTATGGGCAGCTGGTGCTGGATGAAGAAGTGAAGAATGGGAGCTACATCCTGCGGGCATATACGAACTGGATGCAGAACTTTGGTTCGGCAAGCTTTTTCAGCCGCAAGATCGAAGTAGTGGGTGTAGAAGAGCACCCCTGGCTGGTCAGCAGAGCCTTAAAGCAAGAAGGTAATGAAGTAAAAGTAGCCTTAAACTTCCGTACGCCGGAGAAACAACTGGGTTTGCGGGAGCTGGACATCCAGGTGCTTCATGGAAAGAAAGTATTATCCCGGGATAATACACTGCAAACCACCTCAGAGGGCCGGCTGGAATTTCCGCTTCCGGCAGAAGGCAAAGCAGCAGAAGGGCTGACGATTATTGCCAGAGACCTGAGAAAAGGGGAAGGCAACCGGAAGCTGGTCATCCCCGTATCGCTGCACCGCCCGGAATACACCGATTTGCAGTTTATGCCCGAAGGAGGGAACCTGGTAGCCGGTTTACCCTCTCGAATAGGTTTTAAAGCTATCGGAGAAGATGGCCTGGGAACCGATGTTACAGGAAGCATTACAGACGATACCCATACCCAAATAACTACCTTCAGCTCCGAGCATCGGGGCATGGGTTCTTTCTATCTGATACCTCAGCCAGGCAGGAGCTATACGGCACAGCTTACTTTACCAAACGGAAATACCAAATCGTACGCTCTGCCCGAAGTAAAAGCAAGCGGCATCAGCATGCAGGTACGGCAACAGGACGATTCGGTAGCCATAGCCCTGATGTGTACAGCCGACCTGAACCCGGGCACCTGCATCCTTGCCGGACAATCGCAAGGCAAGGTGCATTATGCTGCCAGAGTCCAGCTGGACAGCAGCGGTGTACGCATCAAGGCAGCTAAGTCATTATTCCCGACAGGTATTGCCCGTTTCAGCCTGTATAAAGAAGAAGACACCCGCCAGGTGCTGACAGAGCGGATGGTGTTCATCAATCATAACGACGAGCTTCAGATCAGCATCACCCCGCATCAGGAAAGCTACACCACCCGCGACAGTATTTCTTTGGCCATAGAAGTCAGAGACAAAGCAGGCAAGCCTATAGAAGGCAGCTTTTCACTGTCGGTTACTGACGACAGCAGCGTACAGCCCGATAGCAGCATCAGTACCATCCGTAGCCATATGCTGCTGAGTACGGAACTGAAAGGATATATTGAAGACCCGAACCATTACTTCAGAATCAATGCCAACCCCCGGGATCTGGATCATCTGCTATTAACCCAGGGCTGGGTAAACCATTACCAGAACCTCAGTCTGACCGGCACACCCGTGTATGCGGCAGAGCCGGAGTTTACCGTAAAGGGCAAAGTAAGCAATGCGTTTAATAAAAGTATAGCCAATGCTAACATTGTACTTCTATCGAACAATCCGAGCTTTTTTCTGGACACGATGACCAATCAGAGAGGCCGTTTCGAGTTCAGAAATATTCCGGCATTTGATACGGTAAAATTTGTGATCCAGGCCCGTAACCGGAACAACAAGAGCTTTAATGTTGGAGTAGAAGTAGAAGAGTTCAAGCCGGCAGCTATCACCAAAGATATACAAAGCCTTACACTTACCCCCTGGTATGTGAATACGGATACTACGTTACTAAAGAGCCTGAAAGAGAAGCAACAAAATGTTAAAGGACTTCAGGTTGCCGGCAACCTGATGAGAGAAGTAGTGATTACCGCTAAAAAGATCGTTCCGGGCTCAAAGAATCTGAATGGGCCGGGGCAGGCTGACCTGATACTAGATCGTGGAGACATGGAAAAGGCAGGAAAGAAAACTTTACTTCAGCTAATAGAAGAAAAGGTTAAAGGCTTTCATATAGGTGGTTGGCCAACACCAATGAGTCCTCCTATGTATAGAATTGCAGATAGACAAGTAAGGTTAACAATTGATGGGATAGATGTAGAACAATTTTATCAGCCAGATGGCACACGGCATTTATAGACCGCAAATAAAAAAGTAGGTATGTCGAAATCAGAGAGCACAAATCGTAGGGATTTTATTAAATCTACCAGTACTGTTTTGGTTGGAAGTACTATTGGTTTAAACCTTGCATTTCCTTTACAGGGAATTTCTAAGAGTAATGAGGTATTAAAGGTTGGCTTAATTGGATGCGGAGGAAGAGGGACCGGTGCCGCAAGTCAGGCATTAAAGGCAGATCCTAATGTGATCCTAACGGCCATGGCTGATGTTTTTCAGGATCGTCTGGATCAATCGTATGACATCCTTCTAAAGGTAGTCCCTGATAAGGTTAGGGTTCCAAAAGAGAACAGATTTGTAGGTTTTGATGCCTACCAGCGACTGATTGATTCGGGTGTTGATGTTGTGCTGTTAACTACTCCTCCGGCATTCAGGCCTGAACAATTAACGGCAGCGGTAAATGCCGGTAAACATATATTCTGTGAAAAACCGGTTGCTGTTGATGCTCCCGGTGTTCGAAAAGTACTTGCGGCAGCCAAAAAAGCTAAAGAAAAAGGTTTATCTCTTGTTTCGGGATTTACTTTCCGTTATGATCTTCCAAAGCGGGAGTTATTTGGAAGAGTACAAAACGGAGAAATTGGCGAGGTTAAGATGGTCAATTCGACCCGGAACGGTGGCGGGCTGTGGAATTTCGAGCGAAAACCTGAATGGACTGACATGGAATATCAGATGCGGAACTGGTATTATTACGATTGGCTTTCAGGAGATTTTATCGTGGAAATGGTGGTTCATAATCTGGATATGATGACCTGGGCAATTGGCAGTCAGATGCCAATAAGAGCTTTTGGTACCGGGGGAAGACAGTCGAGAGTGGATCCGAAATTTGGTAATATATTTGATCACTTTGCTATTGAGTTTGATTTTGCGAATGGTATTAAGGGTTATAATTTCTGCAGGCAGCAGGACGGATGTGCATCTAAAAACTCGGTGGAGATCATAGGCTCTGAGGGTACCGCATTTTATCAGGGTAACGTCCATAGAATTAGCGGGAAGAATAAATGGGAGTATCAGGGCGAAAAGAAGGATATGTATCAAACTCAACATAATGAGCTATTTGCATCCATTAGGGCAGGTAAGCCATTGAATGACGGCGAAATGATGGCTAACAGTACTATGCTGGGAATTTTGGGCCGGATGGTGGCATACAGCGGACAGTCCATCACCTGGGAACAGGCGACGAATTCTAATCAGGTCCTGGGTCCTGATTTTCACAAATACGACTGGGATTTGAAGTGGGACGTTCCTCCTCCTGCGATACCTGGTGTGACTAAAGTGGTATAGAGGTTACTTAGTCGTGCCTACTCGCGATGACATTCCCTCTGGTCGGTGTTATCGCCGTTCCTGTAGCAATGATTTTAGAACTTAAAAAAATAAAATATGAATAACCTCTTTAAAAAAGGATTAATTTTCCTTAGTGCCTTGTTGATTTCCAGCCACTTATCTTTTTCACAGGAAACCCTATTTGAGTTTGGTACAACAACCAGTATGGATGCTGTGCTTTCAAAATCGAAGGTGAAGGAAGATAAATTAAAATGGATTAATGTGAACACAACAAAAGAGACCTGGAAGGTGATGAAGGACGGAACCCTTTCAAATACAGGTCTTCCGATAGGGGTTATCCGGTCGGAGCAGCAATACGAAAATTTCATTTTACATGTGGAGTGGAAGCATATGGAGGCAGGTGGGAATTCAGGAATATTTGCCTGGAGCGGAGCTAAACCTGTCGGTAAAAATCCGCTTCCTGATGGTGTTGAAATACAAATGCTCGACCTGGAATGGGTTGACCTCAACCACAGAGATGGTGTAAAGCCGCCTATTGCCTATGTTCATGGTGAGCTCTTTGGGGTACAGGGTGTAAAAACTGTTGCAGATAACCCGCGCGGCGATAGAAGCAAGTCGATTGAAAACCGGGTGAAAGGCAAGGGTGAATGGAATACCTATGATGTGGTATGTGTTGATGGTGTGATTAAGCTAGCTGTTAACGGCAAGTTTGTGAACGGTATCAGCAAATCAACACAAAAGAAGGGGTATCTCTGTCTTGAGTCTGAGGGGGCTCAAATTTTTTATCGTAATCTTAAGGTTATTGAGCTTGCTCCCGGCGTTACCTCAGCAGAACAAACTGCAGCTTTACTTCCCTAATCGGGAGGTTTCAGTTTTTTCTATTCTAAAAATAAAGCGTTTTTAGTTTAAGTTTTGTTTGTTTAGCTCGGAATATAATCCTTGCTTTTAATTTTGATTAATAAGGCTTTCTTCTATTTATTAGATTTGTGCGGATGAAAAAATATATTCTTTTATTTATTACCTTTTTAGTCCTTGCTTCGAGTCTTATTGGTATGCATTCAGAACAAATTCTGACTTATTTAACGGTAAGAATCAAAACGCCTGATGATAAGTCTGAGTCCATATTAAGTAATAAGTCCGGGCAAGTAATCGAAACATATCATGCGCCGGTATCTCCGGATAGCAGTCGTTTTACCCGCATTGTCCTCGCCCAGGGTTTTGAGGAACCTCTTGGAATGGCAATCCTTCCGAATAATGATGTATTACTTGCTGAGCGAAAGGGTAGCGTGAAAATCTATAACAGAGAGACAAAGCAGGTTAAAACGATCACTAATTTTAATGTGTTCAGCGGAATTGAAGATGGGCTATTGGGTATAGCGCTCGATCCAAACTTTAGTAAGAATCACTGGGTCTATTTTTATTATTCTTTGGCAGGGGATCGTGCTGTAAATCGTTTATCGAGATTCGTTTTGCTTGGTGAAACTTTGGTTCAAAATTCTGAAAAGATTCTTTTGGAGATTCCAACTCAACGCAAGTACTGTTGTCATTCGGCAGGATATATTTCCTTTGATTCAAATGGGTTACTTTATTTATCCACCGGGGATAATACCAATGCCGAAGAAACTGAAGGCTATACGCCGGTTGACGAGCGCCCGGGTCGGGAGTTATCGGATAATCAAGCTACTGCAGCAAATACGAATGATCTGAGGGGAAAAATTTTGCGAATCAAGCCCTTAGCTAATGGAACTTATGCTATTCCCTCGGGGAATTTATTTCCAGTTGGAAACCCCAAAGGGCGCCCTGAGATTTATATTATGGGATCCCGTAATCCTTATCGATTTAGTGTGGATTCTAAGAATAACTATCTGTATTGGGGAGATGTTGGTCCGGATACAAAAGTAATGGGAGATGAAGGAGAGCTGATGAGCTATGACGAAATAAATCAGGCAAGAAAGCCTGGATTTTATGGCTGGCCTTATTTTCTCGGCAATAATCAGTCCTTTCCAATGTATAATTTTGCAACAAAAACTCCGGGTCCTAAAAAAGATCCTGAAAAGCCTATAAATGATTCGCCCAACAATACCGGTGAGCGCATATTGCCACCTGCCCAAGCAGCCATGATTTGGTATGGGAAGAAGAGTTCGAAGAGTTTTCCCTTACTTGGAAATGGTGGAGCTTCTGCCATGGCAGGACCGGTATATTATTCAGATCTTTTTCCGAATGCACCTTATAAATTGCCTGATTATTACCATGGTAAGCTGTTTATTTATGAATGGATCCGGGGTTGGATAATGGCAGTCAGTTTGGATAAGAATGGCAACTACCAGAACATGGAGCGTTTCTTGGGTCACCTTAATTTTAAGGCCCCGGTAGATATGCAGTTTAGTAAAGATGGTGCGATTTATATTTTAGAATACGGTACGAACTGGTTCTCCAAAAATATGGATGCCAAGCTGGTTCGCATTGAATATCAGGAGGGTAACAGAAATCCGGTCGCCGAGATACAAGTTGATAAACAATTCGGAGCAAGCCCGTTTTCTGTACAATTTTCAGGCAAAAAGTCTATTGACTATGATCCTGGTGATACTTTATCTTACACCTGGAATATAGATAATCAAGTATTCAAGGGACCATCCCTTAACTATACTTTTACCAAAGTTGGTTCCTATAAAGTAGCATTAACTGTATCTGATAATCAGGGAGGTCGAGGCATTTCCACCAAAGATATTTTTGTAGGAAACACTCCTCCGGAGGTTTTAATTGAGACTTCTGCTAATCGTAGCTTTTATTGGGATAAATCTTTGCTCGATTACCAGGTTATTGTGAAGGATCAGGAGGATAAGCGGGTTGACCAGGAAAGGATCAAAGTTGCATTTGGTTATTTGCCACGGGGAAAGGATGTGGCTGTGATTTTAACCCAAAATACGGATGTCGGTAATTTAAACAGTAAAAAAGGACAGCAGTTAACTGCTAGTTTAGATTGTAAATCCTGTCATTCAGTTGATAAACCCTCCATTGGCCCAAGCTATTTGGCGGTTTCGGAACGCTATTCCAGGCAACAGGGAGCTTCAGACTATCTCAAGAAAAAAATTATACAGGGTGGTGGTGGAGTATGGGGTGAACGGGCAATGATACCCCATCCGGAACTTTCCACATCTGACGCTGAAGAGATCGTTAACTATATATTCTCTCTAACGAATAAATCTGTGAAGAATCGGCCGCTAAATGATGAGCTTGTTTTAAATGAACATATCGGAAAGGGAAAAGATGGCCTTTACCTTTTGAATGCCACCTATACTGATCAGGGTGCCAATGGGATTGAACCTTTACAAAGTCGGGATCACATTACACTAAGGAGTCCATTTGTTCAGGCAGAAGATTTTGATGAAGGCAATGTTCGTTTGGGAACAATCACAACTGAATCGTTGACTTATGCAGCGAACATTAACCATAACAGCTTTATTCGCTTTAATGCGATTGACCTTGTTAATATCAAGCAACTAAAGTTTAGGGTTCGGGCTCAATCCGGAGGATTCATTGAAGTTCGACTGGCTAATAAAAGTGGCCCGGTGATAAGTAAGGTAAAAGTTCCGGCCAGAGTTGCAGGTAAGCCGGCAGAGTGGATTGAAATTGTGGCAGATCTTAATCAAACCAAAGGAATACAGGATTTATATTTTGTATTTACAGATGAGCCTGAAAAGAGAAATTTATTTGATATAGACTGGATCTATTTTTCAGATATAACATTATAGATAAAATCTATAGTACAATTCACTTCTTAAGAAGAAAAGAACATACCTATGCAGAATGATTTTCAGCCCTCAATAGCCAAAGCAGGAATCTTCCAGTTTTTTCAGGCTATGTGAACGAGCACTGAAAAATTACAGATGTTCATGAGAAATTCAAGTATTTTTCCTAATATTTACTGCTTTATTCGCTCAAGATTAAATTTTAATATCGATAGATCATTCAGAATGCAAAAGCTGCTTTTCATAATTTTTTCAATTTTTAGTTTTCAGGCTATGGCTCAAAAGGCGAATCCGGTGTATGCCATCCTCATTAAGGGGGGGCATGTAATTGATCCAAAGAACAGCATTAATGAGAAAATGGATGTGGCCATCGGTCAGGATGGCAAAATTGCGGCTGTTTCAAAGGCTATTGACCCAAAAACAGCGGCTCGGGTAGTTCATGCAAAGGGTTTATATGTAACTCCGGGCATCATTGATATGCATACGCATAATTTTGCTGGTACTGAGCCGGATAAATATTTAAGAAACAGTTATTACGCAAATCAACCGGATGGTTTTACTTTCCGAGTGGGGGTAACCACTGTTGTTGATGCAGGTAGTGCAGGTTGGAGAAACTTTGAAAAGTTTAAAGATCAAACCATAGACAGAGCCAGAACCCGTGTATTGGCATTCCTCAATATTGTTGGTGAGGGAATGGCAGGAGGAGCAGCAGAACAGGATAATAATGATATGGATTCCAAGAAAACTGCTGATATGGCTTTGAAACATAAAGATCTTGTTGTTGGGTTTAAGGTGGCGCATTATAACAAACCGGATTGGATTCCCATTGATCGGGCAATTGAAGCCGGAAAAATTGCCGGTAATATTCCCGTCATTATTGATTTTGGAGGCAGCGGTCTTTCTTTGGAGGAACTCACCTTGAAAAAATTCCGTCCGGGGGATATTTACACGCATACCTTTGGCGGGGGAGGTAAAGAACGGGAAGCGATCACTGACGCTGCCACAGGCAATCTGCGTCCATTTGTTTTTGAGGCGAGGAATAGGGGAGTAATTTGGGATGTAGGTCATGGTGCAGCCAGCTTTTCATTTCAACATGCCATTCCGGCTGCTAAAGCGGGCTTTTTCCCTGATGTGATCAGCACCGATCATCATGGCGGAAGTATGAATTCGGCCATGAAAGATATCCTGAATGTGATGAATAAATTTCTAAGCCTGGGAATGGATATTCCGGCCATAATCAATGCAGTGACGTGGAAACCCGCTCAGGTTATACATCATGAAGAGATCGGAAATTTATCTGTGGGTTCTGAGGGTGATGTTACTGTGCTTCGTATTCGTAAAGGTAAGTTTGGAGTTTTTGACCAGATGGGGCAAAAGTTGGAGGGTAAGCAACGCTTTGAATGTGAAGTCACCATAAAAGGTGGTCGAGTATTTTATGACTTGAATGGTTTGACAAATCCGCTGCCAAAAGTAGTTGGCGGACTTCCTGCCCTTTAATTGAATTTAACCTGATGAGAAGAAGAGAATTATTAAAAGGTTTGAGTCTTTTACCTGTTGCCGGGACGGTCTCAGTATCTGATATTAAATCAGTATTTGCCGGAAGCCCGCTTGGATCTAAGTCTGCGGTTAAAAGCATTTATGAAGCGATAGGTGTCCGACCCTTAATCAATGGCAGGGGTACAGTCACCATAGTTGGTGCCAGCCAGATTTTGCCTGAAGTACAGTACGCAATGGATGAGGCAGTCAAGGAATATGTTCAAATTGATGAACTAATGGATGCGGTGGGTGCCCGCTTGGGTGAACTTACCGGCACCGAGTTCGGCTACGTCAGTTCGGGTGCATCCGCTGCAATAACTGCTGGCAGTGCAGCTTGTGTCACCGGTGGAGATCCTGATAAGCTTTGGATGATTCCTGATTTGAGGGGTATGAAGGATGAAGTGATCATTCCTGCGTATTCCCGCACGGCTTATGATGCCGCTGCAAAGGCCGTTGGAGTGCGAATGGTTGAGGTAAATACCCTGGATGATTTGAAACTGGCAATCGGTCCGCGTACAGCCATGATCCTTGTGCTTGCCGGTGGACGATCAGAAAACGGACCCTTATCCCTAAAAGAAATATCTTCGGTAGCAAAACCCCTCGGGGTTCCAATACTAGTGGATGCGGCTGCCGAAGTATTAGAGGTTCCCAATCCGCATATTTCCCAGGGTGCAGACCTTGTGGCATACAGCGGAGGAAAATATATTCGGGGTCCGCAATGTGCGGGTTTATTATTGGGACGCAAAGATCTGATTATTGCATCCAGAATCAACGCCGGGCCCCATCATGGTTTTGGTCGCGGATTTAAGGTTGGCCGTGAAGAAATTATGGGTATGCTTGCTGCTGTAGAAACCTGGTTTAGGCGGGATCATGCAGCAGAATGGAAGACTTGGGTATCTTATGCGAATCACATCATCCGCGCACTTTCAAAAGTGCCGGGAGTAAGTACACAACTGATAGAACCCAAAGGAAGAAGCAACCGAGCTCCATCGGTTTCCATAAGCTGGGATAAATCGATTATACCACTAACCGGTGAAGAAATGGAGGGCCTTTTGTGGGATGGTACTCCACGAATCGCCGTAAGCGGTGCTGGTAGTTTTCTTCCTTTTCCACCGAATTTGCAACCCAATATTAGTGTGCAGACCTCTTCGCTGCAAGAGGGTGAAGAGAAAATAATCGCTGATCGAATATTTGCCATATTAACTAAGCCACCTCAGATCTCGAAGGTTTCAGGAGCGGCTGATTTTGATCTTAGCGGACAGTGGAATCTGACCATGAAATTTTCTGCCAGTTCGGTCGAACAGACCTTAATTATTGAACAGGAGGGAAATGAATTTATCGGAACACATATCGCGAGTATAGGCTCTCGCGACCTCGAGGGAAGCCTTCATGGCAAAATGATTGTTATGCGGAGTTCGTATACTAAAGACGGGGTTCGTATTAATTACACATTTACCGGAACTGCTGAGGCCAATACCATGCAGGGAAAGGTAAGCTTGAGTGAGTATGGAGATGCCGAATGGACAGCCAGGCGGCACGAGTATCGTCCGGCAGGTGTAAAAAGGAAGTCAGGAAGATAAGTAATGATTATAAATGCTTTTGATTTGTTAGGTAGTATCTAAAAAATGTGAACTGTTATGCGGGCGATAAAATCTATATTAATTAGTTGTTTTGCTGTTTTATTATGGTCATTTACCGGCAGTAATACCGTACAGCCACAGGATTGGAAAGCTCCGGCATGGGCAGATACTTTATATAATCCCTATCAGATTGAGCCATTAACACTCCCCCAGGCACAGGAGATATATAATACCTATTGTATTTCCTGCCATGGTGATCAAGGACAGGGGTATCCAATAGAACATACGAGTCAGGAAGTGCCTGATTTTAAAGATGATGCAGTTGCAAGTCAAAGTGACGGAGCCATATACTGGAAGATCAGAGAGGGTAAAGGAATTATGCCTAGCTATAAATCTAAATTGTCAGATGAGCAAAAATGGCAATTGGTGGAGTATATCAGGGATCTGTCGAAGCCTTTTGATCTTCAAAAAAATCCATTTAAAAAGCTTAATAATTAATTTTAATCACTAGTGTCCGGGGAACTTTTAATTGTAAAATAAAAGATCAAATTTTTAGCTTATAATTATTATCTCTACTTTTCCTGCAGCAGAAAAGTAGCAAAATGCCGCCGCTGCACCTGATGCTATTAAAGTTAATGCTTTGGCTTGAACTGTGCCTACCGTACCATCCGCCCTGGGCGGAGGAAAAAACGTTAATGGAGATTTTGTGCTTAGGCCAAAGCTTATCAACAGTCCTGTTGTTTTAGGTAGAATTTTGCAGATTTTAAGGCAGTGAAACTATAAAAAATGATTCTAAACTTAAGGGGAGGACTTGCTTTGTATCACACTCTTAAAAACATACTTCTTACGATGTAAATGACTATTTTATCTGAAATTTTATTTTAACCGGACAACAGTGAATTTTAATCTATTTTTTACTAAATTGAGTTATTTAAAATTATCAGACTATGAAGAAGTTAATTTCATTTGGTTTTGTGATGACCCTACTTATTGGAGACTCTCCGGAGCTTTTTGCCCAGCAAGGTAAAAAAGGGATCATTTATGCGGGATCCTCTTCCACAAGAGGAAGTAAAGGGATTTATGTACTTGAATTCGATCAACAAAAAGGTACCTTAAAGGAGTTACAAACAGTGACTGAGGGTAGCAGTCCGGGTTTTTTAGCTTTCAGCCCGAAAAAGGATTTTCTATATTCAATTTATGGTAAAGGAACACTTAATGATGGAAATGGTGCGGTGATGTCATTTAGTATTGATCCTGTTTCAGGCATTTTGAAAAAGGTCAATGAGCAATCGGTTGAAGGAAAGGGCCCGGCACATATCAGTATTGATCCCAAAGGAAGGTTTGCTTATACCGCTAATTATGGAGACGCAAGTGTTACCGTATTTCCGATAAATTCGGATGGTACCTTGGCTAAAGCTTCTGATTATGTAAAGTATACCGGTAGTAGTACCAATCCGCAGCGGCAGAAAGAGCCACATCCACACTCCAGTATTCCATCCTCCGATGGTAAGTTTTTATACGTTTCTGATTTGGGCACTGATAAGATTATGATTCATGAAGTCATGAGTGATGGAAAATTAAAGCCCGCTGCTGTTCCATTTGTACAGGTAGCCGCGGGATCAGGGCCCAGACATTTTAAAATCCACGAGAACGGGAATTTTGCTTATTCTGTCGATGAATTATCCAATACTATTGTTGCCTTTAAGGTGAATAAGAAAACGGGAGCCTTAACCATTCTTGAGCGTTTAAGTATGCTTCCGGAAGGCTATTCGGAGGTTACTTATGCTTCTGATGTTCATTTTTCGCCGGATAATAAATTCATTTATGCCACGAACAGAGGGCACGAAAGTGTTGTGATTTATGAGGTTAATGCTAAGACAGGGAAATTAAAAATGCTTGGACATGAGCCGACCGGAGGGAAACATCCAAGAAACTTCATGATCAGCAAAAATGGCGAATATGTCCTGGTAGGTAATACAAACACAGATAATGTGGTGGTCTTTAAAAGAGATAATAAAACCGGCTTGATAAAACCGAATGGGGTTCAGCATACTATTCCGGCGGTGAGTTGTTTGCTTGAGTTGTAGAGTTCGATATTGGAAGGGTAAAAAATACGGTTATCCTTGATCAGATAATGCTCTGGAACTACAATTATTTGATTTTGAAAATCAATACCTGCGTGTTATAGGCTAGTTCAGTCCTTTCCTTCGGAGTATTTCCGGCAAGAAATCGCGTTCAGGTTCAAATTGCGAATAGCCGGAAGCTACCTCCTTCGGCAAGGTTTATTTTACCTGGGGCTGTGTCTCATGGGGAGGAACAGCCCGAATCTGCTATCCACATTCCATGTGGTAAATTAAGAAGCACACGCGACACGCATGTGCCAGCGGGGGGGGGCGTACTTCGATTCCAGCGAAGGCTGGAATCTCCTAATCCCCAAACAACGACTGTCATTCTCGCGAAGGCGAGAACCTCTATATCCCCTCTGGTCGGTGTTACCGACCAGTCCATCAC
>VGGW01000039.1 GCA_016868395.1 Bacteroidota bacterium
CGCGGGCCGCAAATCTACTAATTATCATTACCCCGAACAAGAACACAAACCCTTTCATAAACACTTTAGACCTTAAGTCGCTGGAAACAAGGAAGAAAAAATTAAAAAACAATCATATTAAATAGGTCAGATCCGATACATTGATTTCGTGATTGGCTGAAACGTGAAAGACGAAAGGGGAAGAAAGATTTGTTAAAGAATGTTAAACATCCGCCCTCATGTTTACAAAGAGGTATTTTGCCCTGTATTATAGCGTGTATCAATTTATAATTGAAATTTTATCAATTTACCTTATCTTTGCAGCATGTTTAAAATCAGGCTTAACATATCTGTGTCCCTGCTGATGCTTTTATTACTTGCATTTGTAAGTTGTAAGAGCAAATATGAAAAGCTTCGTGCCAGCAATGATACTGCCAAAAAATACCGAGAAGCGGTGCGTCTTTACGAAAAGAAAGACTACAGCAAAGCACTCGGACTATTTGATGATTTGGTCACTAAATACCGCGGAACTGCCGAAGCAGAAGATCTTTCCTATTATTTTTCATACACCCACTATAAGCTGAGAGATTATACTACAGCCAGGTATCATTTCAAAACATTTGCTGATACTTATGCCTCCAGTGCGAAAGCCGAAGAATGCCGTTTTATGGCCGCCTATTGTTTTTACCTGGAATCTCCAACGTTTTCACTGGACCAAGAAAATACAATAAAGGCAATTGAGGCATTGCAACTTTTCATAAACCTGTACCCAAAAAGTGAACGTGTTACTGAAGCAAGCAAATTAATCGGCAATCTGCGTGAAAAACTCGAAACTAAGTCTTATGCCAATGCAAAACTTTTTCTGGATATTGGCGATTATAAATCCGCAGTCATTGCGTTTGGAAATTCTGCCCGAGAGTTTCCAGATACGAAATATGCCGAGGAAATGGAATTTCTGACTGTAAAAGCACAGGCCCTTTATGCCAAAGCAAGTTTTGAAACAAAGCAGGAAGAGCGGTATAATGAAGCGATTCGATTATACACGGAATTTGTACAGAATTATCCCTCAAGCAAATACTTGAAGGATGCTGAAGAAATAAAAAAAAATTGTGAAAAAGCTATTATTGATGTAAGAAAACTACTTGCTCTTCAAGCGGCAGAAATGAAAGCGCAGGAAGAAAAAGTCAAAGCTGCAGAAGGAAATAAAAAAGAAGACACTAAAAACAAGTAAAATGAGTACTACTAAACCCCTTATTCCAAACAGTACAGTAACACGTGATGTTCGCGAACTTGATAAATCAACTGACAATATTTATGAGTCTATTGTAATCATCAGCAAACGCGCCAACCAAATTTCAAATAACTTGAAGGAGGAACTTCATGGTAAATTAGCCGAATTCGCTTCATCTAATGATAATTTGGAAGAGGTTTTTGAAAACCGTGAACAAATTGAAATATCTAAACACTATGAGCGCATGCCCAAGCCTACGCTTATTGCTGTTGATGAGTTTTTAAATGATAAGGTTTATTATCGCAATCCTTCTAAAGAGCAAAACTAATGAAGTAAGGAGGCATAGTACATTCGTGTGCTATGCACCATGCATGCTTTAAGATGGGTAAATCATTGCCCTATGCTTACTAATAAGAATATTATCCTGGGTGTTTGTGGCAGTATTGCCAGCTGTAAATCAGCATCTATTGTTCGTTTGTTGGTTAAATCAGGTGCAAACGTGAGGGTGATTATGACCAAGGATGCATGCAACTTCATCACGCCTTTAACTCTTTCAACGCTTTCTAAAAATCCTGTTCATCTCAACTATTTTGATCCCGAAACCGGAGCCTGGAATAATCACGTAGAACTTGGACTTTGGGGTGATTTAATGGTCATCGCTCCGGCAAGCGCCAATACCCTCGCTAAATTTGCAAATGGGCTTTGCGATAACCTACTTTCAGCAGTGTATCTTTCAGCAAAATGTCCCATTTACTTTGCTCCTGCCATGGACCTTGACATGTGGAAACATCCAGCCACACAAAAGAATATTTCAACATTAATTGGTTTTGGAAATACAATCATTCATCCGGGTTATGGTGAATTAGCCAGTGGATTAATCGGTGAAGGACGGATGGCAGAGCCGGAAGCCATATTAGAATTCCTGAATGAAGAATTAAAAAAAAAACTTCCTTTAAAAGGTAAAAGAGCACTTGTAACTGCCGGACCAACCTATGAAGCCATTGATCCTGTCAGATTTATTGGAAACCATTCATCAGGAAAAATGGGCTTTGCTATTGCCGAAGAGCTGGCCGCATTAGGAGCTTCTGTGGTACTTATTACCGGACCGACATCACTCAAGCTTAATCATGCTGAGATCAAACGAATCGATGTCAGTTCTGCTGAGGAAATGCTGGAAGCTGCCCTCAAAAATTTTATAAAAACCGAAATCTCAGTCTTGAGTGCAGCTGTTGCTGATTATCGTCCAAAGCAGATTTCTCAAAACAAAATCAAGAAAGATAGTTCCGAATTCGTGATTGAGTTGATAAAGACGCCGGATATATTGGCGACTTTAGGAAAAGAAAAACAAGCCGGACAAATATTGGTAGGTTTTGCCCTCGAAACTGATAATGAGGAAGAAAATGCCATCAACAAACTAAAAAAGAAAAATCTTGATTTTATTGTGCTCAATTCACTGAAAGATGTGGGTGCAGCCTTTCAAAATGATAACAATAAGATCACCATTATTGATTCTGAACTTAAAAAGGAGGTTTTTAAATTAAAACCGAAAACTGAGGTTGCTAAAGATATCTGTAAAAAAGTATTAGATTTATTAGCATGAAATACCTAATCTTTTTTTGCCTTTTTATCCTAACAAAAGTTGTCCATGCACAGGATCTGAATGCACGAGTTCAAATTCTTGCTCCAAAATTGGCCAATTCGAATAATAGGATTTTGGACATACTTGAATCCAGCATTAAGGATTTTTTAAATAATAAGCGATGGGCTATAGATGCACTGTTACCTCAGGAAAGGATTGACTGTAATTTTGTAATTACGATTAGCGACTGGGATGGGGCAAGTAATTTTAAAGCAGAAGCTCAAATTCAATCTAATCGTCCGGTATTTAATAGTTCTTACAGCAGCACCTTGTTAAACATAAGCGACAAAGATTTTAGCTTTACCTATTCTGAAGGACAGCCTCTTGACTTTTCTGAACAAAACTATATCAATAACTTAAGTTCTTTACTTGCATTTTATGCTTACATCATAACAGGAGTTGATTATGATACTTTTTCCAAATTTGGTGGTACACCCTATTTCGAGAGGGCTCAAACAGTATTGAATAATGCTCAAATAGCTCCAAATAGTGGATGGAAAGCTTTCGAAAATTTAAGAAATCGATTTTGGCTCATTGAAAATCTAACAAACAAATCGTTTAATCCCATCAGGGAAAGCCTATATGTTTATCATAGGAATGGATTGGATATGATGGCTGAAAATCAGGCGAAAGGTAGAAAAGCTGTTCTTTCTGTCATCCCTGAACTTCAAAAAATTGACAAGCAAAACCAGGGTTCAATACTGAATCAAATCTTCTTCACAGCAAAGTCTGATGAGATTATAAAAATACTTGCCTCTGCTGAACCACAAGAGAAGTTGAAGGCATACACTGTCTTATCCCAGATTGATCCTGCAAATAGTTTAAAATATGAGGTGCTTAAAAGACCTTAGCAGACCACTGTATGAATTCAGGCCATAATTAATCCATTTTGAATTTGACCCAAATTGCTCTTAATAAATGCTCAAACAACTGGCAATCAGTAATTACGCCTTAATAGACACCCTGAATATTTCATTCTCTGATGAGCTGAATATTCTGACCGGTGAGACCGGAGCCGGAAAGTCGATCATCCTTGGAGCATTATCCCTAATTTTAGGTCAGCGCGCCGAAGGCAAGTACTTTTTTAATCCACAGAAAAAATGTGTAATTGAGGGAACCTTTGAAGTAAATGGGTTTCACCTGGATGATTTCTTTAATGAGCATGATTTAGATTATGAGAAGGAAACTGTTTTGAGGAGAGAACTATCTGCTGATGGTAAAACAAGAGCCTTTATTAATGATACTCCGGTCAATCTGGCTCTCATGAAAAAACTTGGAGAAAAGCTAATCGACATCCATTCACAGCATGCTTTACTTGATATCAATGATGAAGAATTTCAGTTACTGGTTATTGATACCTTGGCCGGAAACGAACAACTTCTCTCCGAGTACAGGAACAATTACCGAACTTACAGAAGTACTCAACTCAGGCTGAAGGAATTGATGAGCTTGAGTGAGAAAAGTAAGCTAGATTTGGACTTTTTTCAGTTTCAGTTTGATGAGTTGGAAAAAGCAAGATTATCCTCGGGTGAACAAGAAGAGCTTGAACAGGAGCAAAGTGAATTAAGCCATGCTGAAGAGATTAAAAGAAGCTTACTGATCTCTATCGGCATTTTGAGTCAAAATGAGCCTTCGGTAATTGTTCAACTTAAAGAGGCTTTAAACAACTTAATAAGTGCCGAGAGGTTTAAGCCTGAAATTAGCAAAATTACCGAGCGGATTAATAGTACTCTTATCGAATTAAAGGACCTTATTTCTGAATTAGAAAATCTTGAACAAAAGAGTTTTATCAATGAGGGCCGGCTGGAACAAGTGAATGACAGGTTGGATTTGCTTTACTCTCTTCAAAAAAAACATCGCGTAAATTCAGATATTGAGCTGATGGCTGTGCTAGATCAATTGTCAAAGAAAATTAGTACAATTTTATTTGTGGATGAGGACATTGAGAAATTAAAGGCCGAAAGTGATGTACTCTTTCAGCAAATATCCGAATTAGCAGGTCAACTAAACGCCCGTAGAAGCGATGTTATTCCACGGGTAGAAACACAGGTGAAGCAAACTTTATCTGAAATCGGGATGCCTAATGCAGTTCTTCAAATATTAAATGAAGAGATTCCTGATGGAAAATTGGATATGAATGGAAAGAACCAAATCAGGTTTCTTTTCAGTGCAAACAAAGGACAAAGCCCCTTGCTAATGAGCAAAGTGGCATCCGGCGGTGAACTTTCGCGATTAATGCTATCAATTAAATCTTTAGTGGCTAAACATACTTCCCTTCCGACCATCATATTTGATGAAATCGATACCGGGATTTCCGGAGAGGTGGCATTGAGGGTAGGAAACATTATGGAGCGGCTATCAAAACATATGCAAGTCATTGCGATTACCCATTTGCCACAAATTGCAAGCAAAGGAAGCACACATTTTTCTGTTTATAAGGATGAAGAAGGTGAAATAACATTCACCAATATCAGGCAACTGCATGAAGAAGAAAGGGTAATGGAACTCGCCAAAATGCTCAGCGGTAATAAGCCCGGAGAATCTGCCATTCAGAATGCAAGAGATTTACTCTTGAACAATAAAGAGTTTTAGAATCAGAGATTAATAATAACTTTAAATTTTATTTACGTAAAAAACCAAAAATAACCATATGTATAACTTACTGAAAGGTAAAAGAGGAATCATTTCTGGCGCATTGGATCAAAATTCAATTGCTTGGAAAGTTGCTGAGAAAGCTCATGAAGAAGGCGCTGTATTTACCCTTACGAATGCCCCAATTGCCATGAGAATGGGTGAAATTAACTCATTGGCTGAAGCCACCAAATCACAGATCATAGCGGCGGATGCCACAAGTGTAGAAGATCTGACTAATCTATTCACTCAGTCTCAGGAAATTCTTGGAGGAAAAATCGATTTTGTTTTGCACTCTATTGGCATGAGCGTTAATATTCGAAAAAAAATTCCTTACCCTGAACTTAATTACGACTATTTTCAAAAAGGAATTGATGTTTCGGCTTTGTCATTGCATAAAATGTTGAGTGTAGCCAAGAAATTGGATGCCATCAACGAATGGGGCAGTGTGGTTGCACTAACCTATATGGCAGCCCAGCGAACCTTCCCTTTTTATACCGATATGGCTGATATCAAAGCAATGCTCGAATCAATTGCAAGAAGTTTTGGATATCATTATGGCCTGGACAAAAAGGTTCGTATCAATACTGTATCTCAATCTCCGACCAAAACAACAGCCGGTACCGGAATTAAAGGGTTTGGTAGCTTTTACTATTATGCCGATGCCATTGCACCCCTCGGGAATGCAGATGCCGAATCCTGTGCCGATTATTGCATCACACTCTTCTCAGACCTTACCCGGATGGTTACCATGCAAAATCTATTTCATGATGGAGGATATTCTTCTACCGGAGTGAGCGATGATGTAATGTATCGTTTAGGTGTTGAGGACAAGGAGGGCTAGACCAGAATAGATTTTTTTTCTACTAACTCACCATTCTCCGTTTGATCTTGGCGAAGATAGAGTAGAATTTTATAGGTTGAAATTTAAAATTGGGTTACATCGCTAACTGAAGATTTTTTAGGGGATTTTCCGCTTGGGCAGACCGGCATCAGTTTTGCAATCTTTTTCTGCTTGGCATATAAAGGATTTTCACCGGGATTCTTAATGCGCTAAACGGCGAATTCATCTGAAAAAAGACCCGTCCTAAATTATAGAACGGGTCTTTTTGTATTCTTAAATGTGATTTTTAACCACTCTTAACCCGACGAGGATACTATTCTATAGATTCGTCTGTTAATGAAAGCTCAAAAACTTTATTAGAATCAAAAAAAGCTAGAGTTTCACCTAATCAGGAAATTTAATCAGAATATTTTATTCCTCTTTTTTTTCCTCTTTTTTCCTTTTCACAGTCTTAGCTTTAGAAATAATTCGAATCTCCTCCTTCTCTTTATCGTAATCAACCTCCATGATATCTCCTTCAGTCATTTCACCTTTCAGAATTTCTTCAGCGATTGGATCTTCAAGATATTTCTGGATAGCACGCTTTAGAGGACGTGCTCCAAAATTTGAATCATAGCACTTATCTGCGATAAATTCTTTTGCAGCCTCAGTAAGAATAATTTCATACCCTAAACCACGTATCCTTTCGAAAAGAGCCTTTAGCTCAATATCAATAATTTTGAAGATGTCATCTTTAGTAAGAGAATTAAATACAACCACATCATCCACACGATTCAAGAACTCAGGAGCAAATGCACGCTTCAATGCATTTTCAATTACCCCTCTGGAATAGGTTTCCGCCTGAGAAGACTTAGCTACAGTACTAAAACCTACACCCTGTCCAAAATCCTTCAATTGTCGGGCTCCGATGTTTGAAGTCATTATGATGATTGTATTTCTGAAATCTACCTTACGTCCTAAACTGTCGGTTAGCTGACCTTCGTCTAATACCTGTAAAAGTATATTAAACACATCCGGGTGAGCTTTTTCAATCTCATCCAAGAGCACAACTGCATATGGCTTTCTTCTAACTTTTTCGGTTAATTGCCCACCTTCTTCATAACCTACGTATCCGGGAGGGGCACCGACTAAACGAGAGACTGCAAATTTCTCCATGTACTCACTCATGTCAACCTGGATTAAAGCATCCTCAGTATCGAACATAAAACGAGCAAGTTCCTTGGCTAACTCCGTCTTTCCAACACCTGTCGGACCCAAAAAGATAAAGGATCCGATGGGTTTTTTGGGATCTTTTAATCCCGCGCGTGTACGCTGAATGGCTTTGGTTAATTTTTTTACCGCATCCTCCTGACCTATCACCCTTGAGTTGATGGCCTCAAACATACCCAACAATTTAAGACTATCTGTCTGACCTACACGCTGAACAGGGATACCCGTCATCATAGATACTACTTCTGCAACATTGTCTTCTGTTACTACATAACGCTTGGTTTTTGTTTCCGCTTCCCATTCACTTTTAGCCTTTTCGAGTTCTTCAAGCAAATTTTTCTCAGTATCACGGAGTTTTGCAGCTTCTTCGTATTTCTGACTTCGAACCACCTTATTCTTCTCAATCTTAATCTCCTCGATCTTCTGTTCTACATCAATAATATTTTGTGGAACATGAATATTGGTGAGGTGAACACGCGATCCCGATTCATCAAGTGCGTCAATGGCCTTATCAGGCAGAAAACGATCTGTTATGTACCTCGTGGTTAAACTCACACATGCATTAATAGCCTCATCAGTATAAGTAACCCCATGATGCTCCTCGTATTTTTCTTTGATACGATTCAGTATTTCAATGGTTTCCACGGGAGTTGCTGGCTCAACCATTACTTTCTGGAAACGACGATCAAGGGCACCATCTTTTTCTATGTACTGACGGTATTCATCTAATGTTGTAGCACCAATACATTGAATTTCGCCTCTCGCTAATGCAGGTTTAAACATATTTGAAGCATCCAGGGAACCTGAAGCTCCACCTGCTCCAACAATTGTATGTATCTCATCAATGAATAAAATTACATCCGGAGATTTCTCCAGCTCGTTCATTACCGCTTTCATTCGCTCCTCAAACTGTCCACGGTATTTGGTGCCGGCTACTAAGGAAGCCAGATCTAAAGTAACTACCCTCTTGTTGAATAAAACACGGGAAACCTTACGCTGAACAATACGTAAAACAAGACCCTCAGCGATGGCTGATTTTCCAACACCCGGTTCACCGATTAGAATAGGATTATTTTTTTTTCTACGTGATAAAATCTGTGACACTCGTTCAATCTCTTTTTCCCTACCAACAATAGGATCCAACTTTCCATCCTCTGCGGCACGGGTAAGATCACGACCGAAATTATCGAGAACAGGAGTTTTTGATTTGATATCAGAAACCTTTTTAGGCTGGGTAAAACTTTCTTCTTCCCTAAAATCATCATCTCCGGCCGCCGAACCGGGAGCCTCATCACGGAACCCTTCCTTATTGTTTTCTACTTCAACTTTAAATATGTCGTAGTTCACATTGTACTGTTGTAAAATCTGAGATGCAATATTATCCTCATCCCTTAATATGGATAACAACAAATGCTCGGTACCGATAATGTCACTTTTAAATATTTTAGCCTCCAGGTAAGTAATTTTTAGAACCTTTTCAGCTTGCTTGGTTAGGGGAATATTCCCAAGATTAACAGTTGTACTGGATGTTCCCTTGACAGAATCCTCAACAGATTTGCGCAAACGGGCGGTATCAACGCCTAAACCTTTTAATATTTTTATCGCCATACCATCTCCTTCCCGGATAAGCCCCAGCAATAAATGCTCCGTGCCAATATAATCATGGCCAAGACGCAGAGCTTCTTCTCTGCTATATGAAATCACGTCTTTAACGCGTGGAGAAAATTTCGCTTCCATTTAATATACCTTTCTGTATTTTAATGCCCTAAGCTATTAATAAATTGAATTAATTGCCCTCTGGCTGTTGTAACAAGTTATCAACAATTACGCCATTTGCGTTAAAAAGGTTTTACTATTCGAAGACATAATAAAGTTGACATGTCTCTGACTAAAATCCGATATTTGAATTTTAATTAAAATTCGAATGTCAGACGAAAAAATAATATTTTCCATGGCGGGGGTTAATAAGATTTACCCTCCACAGAAACAGGTTCTAAAAAATATCTATCTCTCTTTTTTTTACGGTGCAAAAATCGGAGTAATTGGATTAAACGGCTCAGGAAAATCCTCCGTTTTAAAAATCATCGCCGGTTTAGATAAATCCTACCAAGGTGAAGTAGTATTCGCTCCGGGCTTTACAGTGGGTTATTTGGCACAAGAACCTATCCTAGACCCCCAAAAAACGGTCAGAGAGGTGGTTGAGGAAGGTGTCGCTGCCATTACAGACATCCTAAAAGAGTATGAGGAGATCAATGAAAAATTCGGACTTCCGGAAGTTTATGAAAATGCAGATGCAATGGATAAACTACTCGC
Organism: Bacteroidota bacterium; assembly: GCA_016868395.1. GTDB lineage: Bacteria > Bacteroidota > Bacteroidia > Sphingobacteriales > Sphingobacteriaceae > Daejeonella. The sequence goes on from VGGW01000039.1 coordinate 9,847, forward strand.
CAGACAGGGTGAACTACAAGATCAAATCGATGCTTGTGGTGCCTGGGAGTTAGATAGTAAACTGGAACGTGCAATGGATGCATTGCGATGTCCGGAACCTGATTCTAAAATTGCCATTTTGTCAGGTGGTGAGCGCAGGCGAGTAGCATTGTGCCGTTTATTACTTCAGGAACCCGATGTTCTGTTATTGGATGAACCTACGAACCACCTCGATGCTGAAAGTATTGACTGGCTTGAACAACATCTCCAACAATACAAGGGCACAGTCATTGCGGTAACCCACGACCGATATTTCCTGGATAATGTTGCAGGCTGGATACTGGAGTTGGACCGCGGAGAAGGAATTCCCTGGAAAGGAAACTATTCTTCCTGGCTGGAACAGAAATCTAAGCGACTCGAATCTGAGGAGAAATCTGAAAGTAAACGTCAAAAAACACTAGAAAGAGAATTAGAATGGGTTCGAATGGCTCCAAAAGCGCGTCATGCCAAGTCAAAAGCACGCCTATCAAACTATGAAAAACTGGCCTCAGAAGATACAAAAGAACGTGAAGAAAAGCTGGAATTGTTCATTCCTCCAGGTCCAAGACTAGGAAATCTGGTGATTGAGGCACAAAATGTGAGCAAGGCCTATGGTGATAAAATCCTCTTTGAGAATTTGAGCTTTTCATTACCCCCAGCGGGTATTGTTGGAATCATTGGACCAAACGGAGCAGGAAAAACTACCTTATTTCGTTTGATTACAGGCCAAGATCAAGCCGATGCAGGATCCTTCAGAGTTGGCCCGACGGTAGCACTTGGCTACGTTGACCAGAATCATGATGATTTAGACCCTGAAAAATCAGTCTGGGAGAATGTTACTGAAGGAAACGAAACCATAATGCTTGGGAACAGACCGGTCAACTCAAGAGCATATGTATCTAAATTTAATTTCAATGGGGCAGATCAGCAAAAAAAAGTTGGTGTTTTATCAGGAGGAGAAAGAAACCGTGTTCACTTAGCCATAACCTTAAAGAAAAGCTCGAATGTACTTTTACTTGATGAGCCAACAAACGACATTGATGTCAATACCTTAAGAGCATTGGAAGAAGGTCTGGAGAATTTTGGTGGTTGTGCAGTAATTATCTCCCATGATCGCTGGTTCCTTGATAGAGTTTGTACACATATCCTGGCCTTTGAAGGCAATTCACAGGTTTATTATTTTGAAGGAAACTATTCTGAGTACGAGGAAAACAGAAAAAAACGCACCGGAGATAGTACACCCCACCGTATTCGATACAAAAAACTCACGGATTGAAAATTCAACGCCTAGGGCTAAGTTATTCTAGAATGAGTTACCCGGAAACATTCCTGCATTTGGTTGTATAACCAAATGCAGGATATAAAAGAATGAGTTAAATAGAGCTAAAAAAGATAATTGGATACTGGCAATGATTAATGCCTGGTATTGATCGTCGGCTATAATTTCTTGAAAAATTATGCGTAATTATTCAACATCACGGGCATAACCAGCATCAGAACTTCCTCCTGCTCATCATGAGTTTGAGGCATCAACAAGCCGGCACGGTTCGGACTGCTCATTTCAAGTAATACTTCCTCACCGCCAAGGTTATTCAGCATCTCAATCAAAAATTTAGCATTGAAGCCAATTTCCATATCCTCTCCTTCATACTGACAGGAAAGACGTTCATGAGCCTCATTTGCAAAATCTATATCCTCTGAGGAAATATTCAACTCACTTCCCGAAATTTTTAAACGAACCTGATGGGTTGTTTTGTTAGCAAAAATTACAACCCGACGAAGACAGTTGAGAAATAATGATCTATCAATAATAAGTTTATTTGGATTATTGGTAGGTATAACTGCTTCATAATCAGGGTAGCGTTCATCAATAAGCCTACAGATGAGGTTAATATTTCCAAATCTGAAAAATGCACTGGTACTGTTGTATTCAAGAGAAACATTCACATCATCGCCAGAAAGTGAGGCCTTTAAAAGTGTTAAAGCTTTCTTGGGGAATATAAAAGAGGCAATAGAATCAGATTTGGTATCCAGGCGCCGGTACCTAACCAGTTTGTGAGCATCAGTAGCTACAAAAGTAATGTGTTGCGGACTCAACTGACAATAAACACCGGTCATGGCCGGACGTAATTCATCTCCACTTACCGCAAAAAGTGTTTTATTTATAGCTTCGGATAAAACAGAAGCAGGCATGGCCACTGAAGAAGGATTTTCAACTACGGGAATTTTTGGAAAATCCTCACCATTTTCGCCACTGAGCTTGTATTTTCCATCCCCTGCACTGATTTCTATAGCAAAGGTTTTATCATCAACTGAAAAAGAGATGGGTTGATCAGGCAAGGTCTTCAATGTTTCAAGTAGAATTCTAGAGGGGATGGCGACCTTGCCATCTTCCTTCGACTCAACCGTCAGTGAAGTAGTCATGCTGGTCTGCAAATCTGTTGCAGAAACCGTTAAATTGCCATTCTTTATTTCAAAAAGAAAGTTTTCCAAAATAGGCAAGACCGTGCTGCTACTTGAGGCCCCATTAACAGCCAAAAGCTGTTTTAACAAGGTTGATGTTGAAACTATAAATCTCATATTCAAATATCTGAAAGAACAATAATAGTAAAGCTTTTTGGTAGTTCCTAATAAGTTTTGAAGCGCAAAATTTCTATTTAAAACCCTAACGCTTACAATCAAAAATAGACAAATTAACGGGTATACCTATGCTTACGGAAGTAATGTTGAAAAATACCGAAAACTATCAACAATATTAAGGGTAACACCAAGTTCAGAAACTGCCAGAATAACTTTTCTTGCCGAATTTTTGCACGATCAAGTAACCTAAGTTTTATTTCCTTGTTCCTTAAACTAATTATTCCCGAGTCGTCAAACAGATAATCCACAGCATTTAATAAAAAATTCTTATTGGCATATTGCTCCTGAGAATAACGGTCAAATCCCAATGGATAAGGCGAGCCATCTGTACCATTAATTTGGTTTTTAAAAATATCCCCATCTGCAAGAACAATCATTTTTCCGGATTCAGCCTCCTTAACTAGGCCTGCCGGTTCTGAAAGGCCCGAAGGGATAGGGCGATTCTTGAAGTTTGATGGAAAAATACCCTCTATAAGCACCCCAAAAGGCTTAGGATCAGATTGAAATTGTTTAGGATCAGGTTCGTTTTCTACCATCTGAAGGGAAAGCAATACCGGAACTTCCAATTGTCGGTTGAATGGGGATGAAGAAAGAATAACCTCCGAATGTAGACCCTTCACTGATATGAGGTCAATTGTCCCCGGAAACTCAGAACGTATCCCATCCAAATTTTTTACCAAAGGGTGAGTTGAAACCGGAATAAATATGGGATAAAATAACCAGGGCAATAACTTAATTTGAGATTGCCCGCCTAAATCGCCAACGCTCAACGGAATCTGGGCACAATTCATGTCGGCAAGAAGATTATAATTTAACCTCAGACCATATCTAAAAAGCATGTCATCTAAATTTAGCTTCTTTGCAAAAGCAAGCTGCTCAGTAGACCCGCGAAGACTATCCAGATCGGCGCTAACCTGATCCAGTGACCAGATTATTCTTCCTCCTCTCCTCAGAAAATAATCTACTTTAAACTTTTCAGCCTCCGAAAAAGGCCGTTCCGGTTTAGCAATAATTAATACTCTAAACTGGTCAAGTCCGGCAAAGGCTATAGTATTTAAATTCACACGACCAACCTCATAGCTATCTCCCAAGGATTTCAATGCATCACTCAATTGCAAATCACTTAACTCGCCATGACCTTCAGTAAAACCAATACGACCGGTTTCATTTTTACTGATTTTTTTGATCGCATTGGAAAAGACATATTCCAGATTTTGTATGGAATTATTTAAAACTTCTTCCGGACTTATCCCGGCCCTTGATTGCAAAAGCTTAACCGGCATTTGTCTCCCTTTGTAGGTAATCAAGGCTGCAGGAAAAATAATCTTTTGAGACATGCCGTCCTCTGTTTTTACACTCAGATTCGTTGGCTCTATACCCTTTTCTATCAATCCCTGATAGGCATCTTCTTGCGCTTTCTGATTCCCGGACAATGGATTTATAAAATCAAATTTCAATTTTGCATTGCAATAGGATTTAAAATCACGCAAAATGTCGGCTGTAGAATTTCTCAACCGCCTGAAACCTGCGGGAAAATCACCCTCCAGATATACCGTAATTTGGACCTCATCATCTAAGTCACGTAAAATAGATTGGGTAATATTAGAAAGTGTATATCGCTTTTCCGTGGTAAAATCGATGCGGATAAAGAAAAATATTGCAAGGACATTGAAGAGCACAAGACCCAGCAAGGCAATTATAAAAAAGTTCAGATCATATTTGCGACGATTTACCATTTCCTTGCTCCCAATACTGTCTTGGTTAATAATAAAAACAAGGCGGAAAAACTCAGAAAATATACAAAATCACGGCTGTCTAAAACTCCCCTACTAATCGACTGATAATGCTCAACAATACCAAGATAATTTATAAAGCTCTCAAAATCTTGAAGGGAAATAATCCTGCTGATCGAATCAAACGCACTAAAGGTAAAAAAACATAGGAATACCGCGAGAATGAATGCAATAATCTGATTTTTTCCCAAAGAGGAGGTAAATAACCCGATCGAAGTAAACGCAGCTCCCAACAAGATCAAGCCGAGGTAAGAGCCGATTACTGCCCCGGTGTCAATATTCCCTTTGGTAACCCCCAGCTGGTAAACACTGATGTAATAAATACCCGTGGAAATGAGCGTGATTACAACTACCAGTAGGCAGGCTAAAAACTTTCCGAATACTATTTGCCAATCACTCAAGGGTCGGGTTACAAGCAATTCAAAAGTACCATCTCTCCGTTCCTCAGCCAAAGTGCGCATGGTAATAGCCGGAATCAAGAACATAAATAAATAGGGTACAATATTGAAAAAGCTATCTAAGCCCGCATACCCGTAATCTAATATACTGGAATCAGGGAAGACCCACAGAAAAAGCCCCGTAAGCAACAGAAAAACAGCCATAGAAATATAGGCTGTCAGGGAGCTGAAAAAACTGCTTATTTCTTTAATCAGTATACTTAACACGTCTGTTGAATGCTTTTAAGATTAATAAAATCATATTCAAAGCTAATTAGCCGGACCTGTCAGTCCAATGAATATTTCTTCCAAACTTTTGTTTTGATTTGCTGCCTTCAAACTTATTAGATTATCATTGGCAACTATCTTCCCCCTATTAATTATGATTATTTCCCCACAAATAGCCTCCACTTCTTGCATAATGTGAGTGGAAACAATCACAGTTTTTGTTTTCCCTAATTCAGAAATCAGATTCCGCATACTAAGCACCTGATTAGGATCGAGACCTGCGCTCGGTTCATCTAAAATCAGTACTGAAGGATCCGAAAAAATGGCTTGTGCAATCCCCAAGCGTTGTCGATAACCTTTTGACAAGGCATTAATCTTCTTATTCTGCGCATCACCTAAACCACAAAGCTCAACAAGCTCATCAATTCTTTTTTTCGGATGCTTGATCTGGTAAATTGAAGCGATAAATGCAAGCGCTTCACGGACATATAATTCTAAATAAAGTGGATTATGTTCAGGCAAGTACCCAATATTCCTGCGTACTTCCATCGAGTGTGTACTTACATCCATACCGCATACGATAGCACTTCCGGAAGTTTGAGTAAGGTAAGAGGTTAGAATTTTCATAGTTGTGGATTTTCCGGCACCATTTGGCCCCAAAAATCCCAGCACAGAACCGGGTTGAGCAACAAAAGAAATTCCGTCTATTGCTTTTTGCGCTCCATAAACTTTAGTTAAGTTATCTACCTCAATACTCATGGCTCAAAGTTAGTTATTGAATCGAGAAAGGCGAATGGAGATTTACGAATAAATTTTGTGTCCGAGAATTTGATCTTTAATCTTATCATTTCAATTTACCCAGGCGGTAATCATTAGGAACTGCCTTCTTAAGAAAAAAGATTTTCGTTCAGATGGGGTCAAGATTAACTACCCAATCAGGTATCTTGATTCGGATTGAGTCATAAATTATTTTTGAGTTCTGTTTCTTGTTTCTCTTATAACACTTAATACTGATAAATTTACCGTAATATATAGTCGCCAATATTATCTTTGCATCGTTATGAGCAAAAACAAAGAAGAACTTTTTAAAAATGTGGTTTCCCATACCAAGGAATATGGTTTTGTATTTCAATCAAGCGAAATATATGATGGTTTAAGTGCGGTTTATGATTACGGACAATTAGGTTCTGAATTAAAAAACAATCTTAAAACCTATTGGTGGAAGAGTATGGTGCAGATGAATGAGAATATTGTCGGTATTGACTCTGCCATTTTTATGCACCCCAAGGTGTGGAAAGCAAGCGGACACGTTGACGGCTTTGCCGATCCAATGGTTGACAATAAAGATTCGAAAAAACGTTATCGTGCAGATAATTTAATAGAGGACAAAATTGTAAAATATATCAAGGACGGGAAAATTGAAAAAGCAGGTAAGCTGCAATCTGACATGGAAGCTGCATTAGCTACCGATAACCTGGCTCATTTGAAGGAACTGATTGAAGAACATGAAATCGTCTGTCCGGTCTCAGGAACGCGTAACTGGACTGAAGTAAGACAATTCAACCTGATGTTTTCTACCCAAATGGGAGCCATGGCTGAAGGATCAGATGAAGTTTATTTACGACCCGAAACTGCTCAAGGGATTTTTGTAAACTTTTTAAATGTCCAGAAATCAGGCAGAATGCGGATCCCATTTGGAATCGCACAAATAGGTAAAGCCTTTCGCAACGAAGTAATTGCCAGGCAATTCATTATGAGAATGCGAGAGTTTGAGCAAATGGAAATGCAATTCTTTGTCAAACCGGGTACCGAAATAGATTGGTATAATCATTGGAAAAAGGCACGATTAAAATGGCATTTAGCCTTGGGTGCACCTACTGAAAAATACCGCTATCACGACCATACCAAACTCGCACATTATGCCAATGCTGCAGTGGACATCGAATATGAGTTTCCTTTTGGATTTAAGGAGGTTGAAGGAATACATAGCCGGACTGATTTTGACCTTAGTCAGCATGAAAAATACTCAGGTAAGAAACTCCAATACTTTGATACGGCCGAGAATAAGAATTACGTACCCTATGTCATAGAAACCTCAATTGGTTTGGACCGCTTATTCTTATTAACCCTTTGTAATGCGTACGAAGAACAAGATCTAAGTCATGATGAAAAGGAAGATTCACGTACTGTACTACACTTACATCCTTGTCTTGCACCGGTCAAAGCGGCAATTCTCCCGCTAACTAAAAAAGACGGTTTACCTGAGAAGGCGCGTCAAATCATGGATATCCTCAAACTTGATTTCAATTTACAATACGATGAGAAAGATTCGATCGGGAAAAGATACCGAAGGCAAGACGCGATCGGTACTCCGGTTTGTATTACCATAGACCATCAAACGCTTGAGGACAATACCGTTACGATCAGACATCGTGATAATATGGAACAGGAGCGCGTCAATGCCGACCAGCTTGAAAAAATCATTACTGAGCTGGTAAGTTGGAAAAACTTATTAGGATAAATCTCTCTCCTTTTAGGGATTCTGAATATTTAAGCCTCAAACTTCAGCCGTAGTCCCATTCAAATTTATTGAATGAAGCGGCATGGAAAAGCTAATTTTTAACTATAATAGACTCATTTAGCATGGATTTGAAATCTTTATTAAGATTGCAAGCCCATGCCACACTTTCGCCTGGAGTCCTCAGGCCAGTGAAACCTTCAGGTTCATGATTCGGGCAAGGCTTATTTATGCTTTACAGTCTCATTGTTAATATGTTAACAAATAAATAACATTCCTGGTCGAAAAGATTGAATGATATTCACTTATCTTTAAACGTACTGTAATTTCTTGTTTTACACCGGTTTAAATAATAATTCAACCTTGGATCAAAATTTATGACTTGGAAAAAATTTAATGGAGAAACCATCGAAAGCCCGATTCTGGAAGAAGTTGAACAGGCCATTGAAAGAGAATCGGCCCTCGGAAACAAACTAAAGGTATGTATTGGGACAGATTCCCAGGTCAAAGGATCAATCATTGACTTCGCAACCGTCATCGTATTTTTGAGAGAAAAGAAGGGTGGATTTATGTATATCCATCAAGAACGAGCCTATATTAAAATGGGGATTAAGGAGCGTATGCTTTCTGAGGTTCAAAGGTCAATAGAATGTGCTTATTCACTTTGCGACCTGCTTGATCTGTACGATGTCGATTTGGAAGTTCACGCGGATATCAACACGAACCCAAGTTTCAAATCAAACATGGCCTTACACGAAGCCATGGGCTATATTTTAAGCATGGGTTTCGTCTTCAAGGCAAAACCCGAAGCCTTTGCCAGCTCTGCCTGTGCAAATAAATTAGTTCAATAAAAAATAAGCCATTGTTTTTAGGCAATGGCTTAGACAGTGAATTATAATTGATTAAGACGATTTAAGTTTTGAATGTTCAGTAGCAATTTGCCTGATGTTTTCCATATCCTCATCCATTTCATCGTCCACCTCCTTTTCATAGATAAATCCATGGCTGCTAACTAATAAGGTTCCCTGAGTATACTTTTCATTGTGCTGAGTTGAATCAAGCCCTTCTTCCTCCTCCTCAGAACTGACCCTCATAGGTTGTAATAAATTAATGAACTTAAAGATTCCGTAGGAAACAATAAAACTATATGAAACTGTTATGGTTACGAGTTTAAGTTGTGTGAAGAAAAAATCATGGTTACCATTAAACCAACCATCAGAGCCTGCAGGATTAACAGTTTTAGTGGCCAGTAAACCTGTTAATAATAAACCTACGATACCCCCAACTCCATGACAAGGGAATACGTCAAGGGTATCGTCCAGAGTAGTTTTGGATTTCCAATAGACCGCAAGATTAGATATAATTGCAGCCACAAATCCGATAAATATACTTTGAGGAATAGCTACAAAGCCTGCACCCGGAGTAACTGCCGCAAGTCCGACTACTGCACCAATACAAAATCCCAATACCGAAGGTTTTTTACCCCTGACTACATCAAAGAACATCCATGATAAGCCACCTGCAGCACCTGAAATATTGGTGGTAGCAAAGGCTGAAACTGCGAGCGCATTCGCCCCTAATGCAGATCCGGCATTAAACCCAAACCAACCAAACCATAATAAACCGGTTCCGATCAATACATAAGGAATATTAGCCGGCGGAATTTCGAGTCCATTAATATGTGCCTGTCTACGTTTCAAGACCATTGCTCCTGCCAAGGCAGCCATCCCCGCGGATATATGAACAACCGCACCTCCG
>VGGW01000040.1 GCA_016868395.1 Bacteroidota bacterium
TAGTCCGGTAATAGAACTTCAGGCCCTGTTAAACAAACCCAGGTGGCAGCGCTATCTTTTTTGCACTACTGAATCTAAGGATACCGATTTAATTTCCCGCAAAAAAATAGGGCAGAACACGGTACAAGGAGCAACAGACCCTACTTTCCAAAAACGGATAAAAATAATCAGCCTCCGGCAAGAGCTTATATCGATCTCAGGTTAATTAGGATTGGGAGGATGGATTCCACGAAAGCGGGAACCTCCAACTGCTGCAATAATTTTATTACGAGTTTGCTGGCCAGAGTTGCTATTTACAATTCAGGATATTCTTATAAAGCCTCAGCATATTAGTCTTGTGCAGATCTAAACTGAAATATTTTTCAATTCTTTCCTTTGAGCAATTACCAAATAATTTAATAGTTGAAGGATTATCAAGGAAAAGTTCGATTTTGTTGGCAAGGTCTTTGGGATCTTGATTTTCAAATAAATATCCATTCTGCCCATCTGCAATTTGTTCTGTTGTTCCCCCGGCATTTGAGCCAATGACAGGCAATCCTAGACTCATAGCTTCCATGATTACTCCTCCAAAAGGTTCGGGTTCGCCGGATGGCAAAACGAAAACATCAAATAATTTATAGAATGGGAGTGGATCAGATAAATGTCCCATGAAATGTATTTGATTCTCAAGATGATATTTTTTGATTAAGCCGTCAATGGTTTCCTTTTGCCATTCATAACCAGGAACATAATCGCCAATCACTAGGGCATGGATTTTTTTATTCATTTTTTGACTAAGTATTCCGATGGCTTCAATTAAATATTCCTGACCTTTCCTTACCAACCTAATCCTGGAGGTACAACCCAGTACCAAATCTGCATCCTTTAAATTTTCTTCAATTTCTTTTTGGATTGGAATCTCTGTTTTTAACACAGGAATCTCGAAACCATTGTAAATGGATATAACTTTATCATGGCCGTGAAATTGAATAGCCATTGCTTTTGAAACGCAAATTACTTTTTCCGAAAAATTGGTCATGTAAGCGGAATAGAACGGCCAGAATTTTTTAAAATCACCAAACCATTCTCTGATATGCCAAATGTGCTTTCTTCCGGTGATTTTTGCGGCCAGGGCAGGTGCAGGTACCACTCCTGAATTGGTATGAATAAGCTTAATATTGAATTTTTTTATAATTCCCCTGATGGTAAAAACATTGTGTATGAATTGGAAAAGGGTTGATCCCATGTTTTTTATCTTGAAAGAATGACGGGTAAAGATGTAAAGTCTCTCATCCAAAAGGATTCTTTCGGTGGGTAGGATAGAATTTAATTCATCAGTCAAAGGACCCTCAGCAGGTAACAATACATATACCTGGTATTCCTCACCTAATAATCGGACTAGTTTCACCAGGGAGCGGCTTGCACCATACAAATCACCGCTATGCCCAACCAATAGGATATTTTCCATCATTTGTAAAACCCGAATTTAGATTCATGTTGCCTATACCATTCTAAAAAGCAGAATAAATTCCAAATAAGGCGGAAATTTGTACCCGCTTTTTGATTTTTGGCATCTTGCCATAGGTTGTTTATCCTTTCTGAGTTCAAGTACGGGTTTTTTTTAAGATTCTCTTCAGAAAATAAAAATCCTGAAAGTTCTTTCAAGCCTGAACTTAGCCAGTACTGTTTTGGAGTTTCAAAACCCTGCTTTGGCCTGTTTGAAATTAACCCGGATACCTCAGCCGGTAATTTCTTTTTCAACAATTGCCTTAAATAGTTTTTTGATTGAAATAAAGGGTTTTTGAAATATGAGGATGATTTTATAACCTCCTCAACAAGTTCATGGTCTAAAAATGGGGTACGAGCTTCTACACTGTAAGCCATCATCATCCGGTCTGTTTTTACCAACAAATCGTCTGGAAGCCAGGTGAGTAAATCGAGCATGAGACTTGATTCAATCCTGCCTGAGTTTTTGCCAAACTCGTCTAAAAACCGGTTAAACTTTTTTTCATAGTCGCCATATTTCTCCGGAGGATTTTTCAAATAATTGCGACTTAATTCCGGACTAAGAATGGAGGTCCACCTGGAAACACCTGTATCGTATTTGAAAGATCCGACGCTCCTGAGTTTATTCTTAACTCTGTCAAACTTATGGATTCCCAGACTCGAGATTAGCTCCATTATCGGACCGGCAAGTTGGAATGGTATTTTTCCAAACAGGTAAAAATATTTTTCATATCCATAATGATCGTAACCATGGAAAAGTTCATCGGCACCCTCACCGGATAATACAACTTTGACATGCTGTCCGATAGATTTTGAGATCAGGCAGGTAGGAATTATTGCTGAATCTCCAAGCGGCTGATCGGCATGATAGATTGATTTAGAGAAATTTTCAACGCTAAGGTCTTCAAGTCTGAGGCTGATGAGCTCAAGGTCGAGCGAAGCGGCCACTTTTTGTGCAAATACAGATTCATCAATGGACTGATCTGAAAAACTTACATTAAAAGCTTTGACCTTTTTTCCTGCCAGTTCTTGCATGTAGCAGGCAAGAAGGGAGGAATCAATTCCCCCGCTTAAGAGCAGTCCGATATCAACATTAGCAACTAATCTGTATTTTATGCTTTTTTCGATGAGGCTGTCGATTTCTTCAATGCCTGGAATATCTTTTCTTTTGCCAACAAAGTCGAATATTCTCCAATAGGTGACCGTTTCCCCTTTTGCTGCGAGCAGATCATAGCTAAATACATTGGCCGGACTAATTTGTCTGATGTTTTTGTAAATGGTATCCGGTCCCGGTATGTATTGAAGAGATAAAAAGTTTAACAAACTTTCCTCGTTGATTTCAAGTGGGAGGTTCCGGAATGCGTGAAAGAATTTAATTTCAGAAGAAAAAATGATGACTTCCTCACTTTCATACAGAAATAGCGGTTTTTTGCCCAGTCTATCTCGTGCGAAAATGACTTGATTTTCTTTACGATCGTAAATAACTATCGCGAACATCCCCCTGAAATACTGGCAAAACTCTTGTCCGTATTGGCTGTAGGCAGCCAAAATAACTTCTGTGTCGCTTTCAGTCCTAAAGGAGTGACCTAATTGAATCAGATCAGATCTTAGCTCCTGATAATTGAATAGTTCACCATTAAAGACAATGACGTATCGTTCGCAGGTAGATTCGAAAGGCTGATTGCTATCAGGTGAAAGGTCGATGATTGATAATCGTCTGTGGCCCAAGCAAATACCATTTTCAAGCCACATCCCTTTATTATCCGGGCCTCGGTATTCCATTTGGTCGAGTGCCCTGCTGATTGGATCAAAATATTCTGAACGGAAGTTTTTTATTTCCTTTTTTGAGATGACACCTAGGATACCACACATTTCAGATTATTCTTATTGAATCAAAATCAATGATTTATTTACGGCTCTTTATGATTTTTGCCGGTACTCCCCCAACGATACTATACGGTGGGACATCTTTGGTTACTACACTTCCTGCTGCAATTACAGAACCACGTCCGATTGTCACTCCCGCCAGAATTATCGTATTGGCTGCAATCCAGCAATCATCTTCTATTTTGATAAATTCCCTTTTTACTCCCTGCTCTTTTATGCTGAGCTCCGGCTGATCAAACAAGTGATTTTCAGCATAAATACTTACTCTCGGCGACATCATGACGTTGTCTCCTATTTCAATAAAACCTGAGCAGCCAATATAGGAATAAGGTCCAATACTGGAATTATTGCCAATTTTTAAGCCTTCACCAATAGCAGATCCATAAATATTCGTAGGCCTGATGATCGCATGTTTTCCTATTGTAACCCGATCACCTGCTATTATTCCGCGGTAAGTCATGCAATTGACTTCCGCATAATCCTCAACTATAAAATCTCTTCCAACACTCAGATGGCGCGCATAACGAATGGAGGCGCCTTTTCCGATCAACACCCACCCACTTGAGCGCTTAAAAAATAGTCTTTGAATTAACCCTCTGCAGTAAAAAAAAGAAAGTCGGTATAAGGTGGTTAGAATATCATAGTTATTCCATTCAGCTGGGAATCGATCTAAAATAAACTTATATCTTCGGAAGAATCCTGTTTCTGAACTCATATGGCCTAAACAAAACTATGATTAATTTTTGAATTGCATGAAAGATGCGCCTCTCAAAGGTAGTTTAAAAAACCTAAGAATATAACATGCTGAAAACCGGAATTAATCCAATCAGCACATTGCTGATTGGTTAAATTAGCAGGATTTAGAATTTCCAGATTTTTATTCGGGCAAAGCTTTAGTTTTAAAGTTTTAATTTCTGAGCAAAATGCTGCGTGGTGGGAATTTTATAATGGATAGGTCAGGGCTTTAGCCCAATATTAATTGAGATGTGAGGAATACGGCTGGTTATGAATAGGGACTTGTATTATTCATGTTGGAGAAGCTTAACTCATGTTCAATCATATTCTCAATAATGGTATTAAGTCCAAATTTAGCTCTCCACTGTAGTTCCTCATTCGCTTTACTTGGGTCTGCCCGTCCAATTTGTAAATCGGCAGGTCTCCTTAACACTTCATCAATTACGAGGTGTTCCTCCCAGTTTAAATCCAGTGCCTGGAAGGTAAAATTGATAAACTCCTTAAGCGTATGGCTCTTACCGGTAGCAATGATATAATCTTTTGGCTGATCTTGTTGCATCATCAACCACATAGCCTCTACATAATCCGGAGCCCATCCCCAGTCGCGCTCGATATTAATATTCCCCAGGCTAAGCTTATTGCATTTGTTACGGTATATCTTGCAAGCTGCTGAAATAATTTTTTTGGTTACAAAATGTTCCGGTCTTAAAGGCGATTCATGGTTGAACAATATTCCGGTACAAGCAAAAAGATTATAAGCTTCCCGGTAATTATCTATTTGCCAGAATGCGGTCGCTTTGGCAATGGCATAAGGACTTCTAGGATGAAAAATCGTGTTTTCATTTGCAGGAACACTGCTGTCGCCGAAACACTCACTTGAACCGGCATTAAATAACTTGATTGGCAGGTTACTAAATTTTACTGCCTCCAAAAGATTGAGATTTCCTGTGCTTATACTTTCGTGGGTTTCGTGCGGCTGGTCAAAAGATAAACGGACCGAACTTTGACCTGCTAGATTATAGACCTCATCTGGCTTAATCTTATTAATACATTCCAGGGTGTTACCAAAATCGGTAATGTTTATGGATATCAGATTTAGTTCATCTTTTATACCAAGTTTATTCAGATTGATGAAAGGAGAGGTTTGAGCATCTCGGGAGGCGCCATAAACGTAATAGCCCTTTTCCAGTAAAAACTTAGCCAGGTAGGAACCATCTTGTCCGGAGACTCCACAGATTAAAGCTTTCTTCACGTATTTAGTTTGAGGACCGGTATTCCATGTAAACACCCGTCAGTTATAAATAGTTTACGAAAGTGCTAATTTTTTTTGATAGCCACTCTAAAAGTTTTAATTAATTCTTCAGCATTTTTTTCCCAGGAAAACAACTTTAATCGTTCTCTTCCTTTCCTGATTAACTCAGATTTAAGTTCATGATCCTCGCTCAGAATCTTCATTTTATTGCTAATGTCCTCAATACTAAAGGGATCGAAGGATAAAACTGCATCTCCTCCTACCTCCGGAAGGCAGGTATTATCAGATACAATCACCGGGAGTCCATGATGAAAAGCCTCAAGAATCGGGACTCCAAATCCCTCATTAATTGAAGGAAAGGCATAGATATCGGCATGTTTGTAGAAGTATGCCAAATCCTGATCACTTGAATAACCCGGGGTTAACACATAGTTCCTAAGTGCCAGACGGTCAATCATTTCATGAATAGCTACACTATCATCCATATCGGCTTTCGGACTGGGCTGACCGACAAGAACAAGTGAATAGTCGTGATGACCTGAAATCCGCAGGAGGTTAAAGGCTTCAATTAGCCGAACTAAATTTTTCCTTTTTTCCATAGTACCTACGTGCAAAATGAATTTTGACGTGGGAATTTTGAAAGTCGGGATATATCCGGGCTCAGGCTCAGCAACAGCCATTTTCTTTGGGGCAAGATGTATGGCTTTGATCTTCTGTTTGTCGATGCCTGTAAAATGGGATATCCTGTTCCTGGCATACTCAGTGATTGTGATGATGTTGGGGCTTTTCTTTGCGGCTCTTACCCCAAGAATCTTAAATAATTTAAGCCATATGGGATTATAATGACTGGCATATTCAAAGAAGAAGGCATCATAAAAAACAGGTATTGCCTTGAATCCCGGTGTAAAATATGGAACAAAATAATCAGTACAAAATAGAATATCACATCGGTTTAGGTTTGCCTTAAGTGGCAGCATAATTTGTTTCCAAATAAAAAACCGGAGATGTTCAGTCAGTTTTAAAAGTTTATAGCGGCCTGTATAAACCGGGAATGAAGTGTCAAAAAAAACAAATTCACAATCGTATTGCTTGCTTTTAAATTGATTGTAGATTTCTTCCAGATAAGTTTTTGAGCCTGTTTTTGCAATCCTGAGATCTCGTATATCAAGCCCTATTCTTATTTTTTCTGACATAATTTGGTATAAATCATTGATGGAGCAAAAATAGTTTAATTCTCAGCATTTAGACCCTTTTCAATATCATCATCCGATAATTTAAGGATTTTCGGGGTCTTCCCCGCTATCATTTGAACAAAGACTCCAGACAGAAACCAACTTAAATAGGAAATATATACGGATGATTCTAATTCTGAAGTCAGTAAAGGGATTATAAATCCAATTTTCATTAATAACAAGCTTAAACAAACTTGCCTTTCCTTGCCGCTTAAATACGGATACCATTTCCAGCAATTTTTAATGAAGTATAGGTGCATCCCCGCGTAAAGTAGTAAAGAAATGATACCCGTTTGTACACCTATCACAAGGTATTGATTCTCTCCGCCGGTTGTGTCTCCTAAACTACCTGCAACCCTACCTGACTCTCCAAGTCCTAAGCCTAAAGGATTGGTGGCAATGGCTTCAATACCTTCAAGCCATGCAAGTACATGCCCCACACTCGAAGGATTTGTGAAGGTGATAGTTTCATAAATAAACTCATACAAATCGGGATTGATTACGAGCATAAAGAATATAAAATAGATTGCCAATGCTACAAAGCCGGCATAGATGATCTTAAGAACCAGTTTTTTCTTGGTGATTAACGCATAAATAAAGACCATGATCAGGTAACTGGCGAGTGAGGATCTGGATATTGCGAAGAAAATAGAAAATTGGGTAGCGATTATGGCAATGATACCCAGAGTATCGACTTTAATTTTGTTATCATCCCTGGTATAAAGGCCGGCCAGTATTGCCAGTGTCAGCAGGGTAGATGCGGCAAACTCAAGTGGGTTCGCAAAAAAGCTGGCAAATCTCCTGAGGCCTGTTGAGGTTTCAAATGTCCATGACAGGCCGTAATTTCCCGTGGCTTCCTGATTGAAGAAATAGAAATTAAAATCGGCATATCCTGTCAGGGTTTGAAAATGCTGGTCGCTGATAATTTCAAATACCAGAATTCCTGCAGCTGCGATAAAAACAGCAAGTACATAATGAAAGTACTTACTGATGTATATGCGAGCGGGATCAAAAATCCGCCCTGTGTAGTAAATGAGGGTAAAGAAACTCGAACTTTTGAATGCGATGAGTTTATCGCTGAGGCCGTACTGGCCGATGGGTAAAATTACATACAAGAGGTTAATGAAGAAATAAGCCAGAATAATATAATCTATAGCTTGTAATCGGATTCGATTTTTAAGCTCCCATACACCTATTCCAAGGGTAGCTAAAATTAATAATTCCTTTAAAGGCTGCATAAACGGGACGATGTCTGCAAATCCGTATTGCAAGGCCAACGAAAGACTGGTGGTGTAAATAGGAAGGCCAAAGATTAGAAAAATCAGAACCCCCTGTATATTCCTCGAGATCAGGTTTTTAAGGGCGATAAAAAAGGCTGAGAAATAAATTATAGGAAATATGAACATTCTACCTTTAAATTGTTTTAATATGACGAGATCTGAATGAAAATTTGGTAAAAATATATGAATTATTCGTTCAGGACTAAATTATGTGATTGTTTTATTAATAAATAAGCCTAGAGGGGGGCTTGCCCCTGATTTCTATTATTCATCGCATCTTCTCTTCAAATAAAATAATCCTCTATTTTTGTTGACACCATGTATAATAAGAATGTCATAATTGCTGCATTGGCAAGAGATTGCGAAGATTCTTTGAGGATTAATATTCCTGTAATTGAGAAACTCAGAACCCAAATTTCATGGTCTCAGGTCGTAGTAGTAGAAAACGACAGTATTGACGGAACCAAGGATGTATTAAATGATTGGAAGATAAATTCCAAAAATGTTGCCATAATATCCAAAGATTATGGAGGCAAAACAATTCCTGATAAAAGTGATTTGATAAAAAACCCAATGACCAGCTATCAGCGGATCGATAAAATGGTCTTTTACCGGAATCTTTATTTGGATCATATCAAAGAAATTAAGCATCCAATTGATTTAGTGATCATCATCGATATTGACGTATTAGAAATTTCTTTGGCAGGTTTGATGGATGTCATCAATTCTTTTGATGATAAGACCGGCGCTGTTTTTGCAAATGGCATTAGTGTGATGAAAACCCCATTTGGTTTATCTGAAATTTATTATGACACATTCGCAGTTTGGGAATATCCGATATCGAATGATTTTAGTTATTCAACAGATTCGTTAGCCAGAACCTTCAAATCCATCAACAAGAATGTTAAAAAATCATCCCTTTATCCCGTTATTTCTGCTTTTGGCGGCGTTGGGGTCTATAACTACCAAGCAATTAAGAACTTGCGCTATAAGACGGTATTGAATCCTTTAAACCGGCAGGAGGCCATTTGTGAACATATCCCCTTCCATCAGGAAATTATTAAACAGGGATTCGAAAATTATATATCCAGAGATTTTAAAGTTATTTATGAAACACATAATTTAACTCTGCTCCTAAAGCAGGTGTTACCCATAAAAGTTTTTAATTTTTTATATCCTTTTTTACTAAAAATCAAAAAATGATGGATGGATGCGTTTAGGTTTTATTGTTCAATAAAAACCAGGGACTTAATTATTTTTGATTTTAAGATGCCAAAACCCGGGTAGTAGGGCTTAGTGCAAATTCTTTCACCTTCCTGCTTATCCCCTCTGCATCGAAACCACACTCTTTCCAAAGCTCAGGTTGTTCTCCATGTTCTATCACCTGATCAGGAATTCCTAACCTGACTACGGTGGAGTTATAATTATGATCAGCCATGAACTCCAGTACAGCACTTCCCACACCACCCTGAATACAACCGTCTTCAATGGTAATGACATATTTAAACTTTTTAAATACTTGGTGCAGGAGCTCATGATCTAAGGGTTTAGCAAAGCGCAAATCGTAATGCGCAGGGTGAATTCCTTCTGAATTTAGTTCCACCCATGCTTTCATGGCTTCATTTCCTATATGTCCAATGCTTAACAGAGCAACATCTTCACCTTCACAAATGGTTCTGCCTTTTCCAACTTCAATGGCTTTTAGGGGACGACGCCATTCGGGCATAACTCCGTTTCCTCGAGGGTAGCGAATACTGAAAGGCCCCATATTTTCCTGCTGGGCAGTAAACATTAAATTTCTTAGCTCCTCTTCATTCATTGGAGCCGAAACAATCATGTTCGGAATACAACGCATGTAGGCCAGATCATAGGCACCATGATGGGTTGGTCCGTCTGAACCTGCAAATCCGGCACGATCAAGGCAGAAGACAACATTTAGTTTTTGTAAGGCAACATCATGAATAACCTGATCATATGCCCTTTGCATGAATGTTGAGTAGATATTACAAAATGGGACCATTCCTTGGGTGGCTAAACCGGCGGAGAAGGTCACCGCATGCTGCTCAGCAATACCAACATCGAATGCACGATCAGGCATAGCTTTCATCATGATATTCATGGATGAACCCGAGGGCATGGCAGGGGTTATGCCCATTATCTTTGAATTTAATTCGGCAAGTTCTACCAGGGTATGACCAAAGACATCCTGATATTTTGGAGGTACCGGTTTTTCGTTGGTAGTTTTTCGAATTTCTCCGGTAATCTTATCAAATAAGCCGGGGGAATGCCATTTCGTTTGATCTTTTTCTGCCAATGAATATCCTTTACCCTTGACAGTTACGCAATGCAATAATTTAGGGCCGGGAATGTGCTTTAGATCATTCAGTACTTTAGCTAGATGCTTGACGTCATGCCCATCAATCGGTCCGAAGTACCTGAATTTAAGCGCCTCAAAGAAATTGCTTTTCTTTAATAATCCGCCCTTTATAGTTTTTTCAATCTTTTTAACAACTTCATGAGCGTTGGGACCAAGTTCTGATATCTTCGTAAGAACATTTGAAATATCATCCCGAAACCTATTGTATGATTTAGAAGTCGTGATATCGGTTAGGTATTCTTTGAGTGCTCCAACATTTGGATCAATCGACATGCAGTTATCATTCAGGATTACCAGAATATTTGAATTTTCGATTCCACCATGGTTCAGGGCTTCAAAAGCCAATCCACCTGTCATTGCACCATCTCCAATAACAGCAACATGTTGCCTATCGGTTTCCCCTTTGTAATTTGAAGCTACCGCCATACCTAAAGCCGCTGAAATTGAGGTTGATGAGTGTCCGACACCAAAGGTGTCATACTCACTTTCAGATCTTTTTGGAAAACCACTAAGTCCCTTGTAGATGCGATTGGTATGGAAATCGGCTCTGCGACCGGTAAGGATTTTATGGCCATATGCCTGATGCCCAACATCCCAAACCAGTTGATCATAAGGGGTATTGAGCACATAATGGAGGGCAACCGATAATTCAACAACGCCTAAACTTGAGCCAAAATGTCCGCCATTTACCGAGACGGTATCAACAATATACTGTCTTAACTCCGAGCAGATACATTCAAGATCTTCTTCCTTAAATTTTTTTAAATCTGAGGGATAGTTGATCTGCTCAAGAAATTCGCCCGCCTTGACTTCCATTTAGGGTTTGTAATTATAGTTGTGGCAAAAATAATGTATTTGTTAAACATTTTTATTTTTTTGTTCAGAGATAAATTAGCTTACTCTACTTAAATTAGCTGAGAATTATGAATGAAACTGACGCCTTCGAAATCAGACTGCCCCAATTCGAGGGGCCTTTTGATCTTCTTTTATTTTTTATTGAGAGGGATGAGCTTGATATTCAGGATATTCCGATAGCTAAAATCACGGATGATTTTCTTGAGTATATTCATCAAATGAACGCTCTGAATATAGAATTGGCTAGTGAATTTATTTTTGTTGCAGCAACTTTGATGAGGATTAAAGCAAAAATGCTTTTACCCAGGCCGGATCTGGATGATGAGGGCAATGAAGTTGATCTGAAACGTGATCTGATTGAAAAATTAATTGAATATAAAAAGTTCAAACAAATTGCGGGACGGCTTAAAGACCTTGAAGATATCCGTTTTATCCGAGAAAAACGCGGCAATATTGACTTCGATCTTCAACAGATGGCCTTACTTTCTGAGCCGGGAGAGGAATTGGAATCAATCAACCTCTATAAATTAATGATCACCTTTCACAAAGTATTACAGCGCAGTTTTCGACGTGATGATCAACAGCAGCATGTTGTTGAACAGTACCCATATCAGATTGAGACACAAAAGAAATTAATTGATTCGCTCTTATCCACAAATAAGAGACTTGATTTTGCAGATATTTTAAAAAATTCTGACAATAAAGTTCATTTTGTTTACAATTTTATGGCTTTATTGGAAATGCTTCAACAGGATTTGATATCAATACAAACTGGAATAGGATTTAATAATTTTTGGATTGAAGCTAAAGTCGGTTCAATCAATTCTTAATTTGTATTTTTACGCAATCATTCAATAATCACTCAAAAACACCAGAATATATCCATGAAAAGAGATAAACTTATTTTCAGCCTAATTGAAGAAGAACAAGAGCGTCAGGAAACAGGCCTTGAGCTCATTGCATCAGAAAATTTTGTCAGTAAGCAGGTTATGGAGGCTGCAGGCTCAGTTCTTACCAATAAGTATGCTGAGGGTTTGCCGGGTAAGCGGTATTATGGTGGTTGTGAAGTTGTTGATGAGGTAGAAAATATAGCCATTGAACGCGCAAAAGAATTATTTAATGCTGGCTGGGTAAATGTTCAGCCTCATTCGGGGGCACAAGCTAATGCAGCCGTGCTTCTTGGGCTTATAAACGCGGGGGATAAAATTTTGGGCTTTGATCTTTCACATGGCGGACATTTAACGCATGGTTCGCCGGTCAACTTCTCAGGAAAGTTGTATAAACCTTTTTTTTATGGGGTAGATCGTGAATCCGGCTTAATAGATTATAAAAAGCTCGAACAAGTTGCCTTAAAAGAAAAACCGAAAGTAATTATCTGTGGCGCATCGGCTTATTCGCGGGATTGGGATTATCAATTCATCAGGTCTGTGGCTGATCAGATTGGGGCCTTGGTAATGGCCGATATTTCTCATCCATCCGGGCTGATTGCTCGTGGCTTGTTAAATGATCCACTTCCGCATTGTCATGTCGTGACTACCACTACTCACAAAACACTCAGAGGTCCCAGAGGTGGAATGATTATGTTGGGACAGGATTTTGAGAACCCCATGGGACTCAAAACACCGAAGGGTGAGTTAAGGATGATGTCTTCTGTTTTGGATATGGCCGTTTTCCCAGGAACACAAGGCGGACCATTGGAGCATATTATCGCCGCAAAAGCCATTGCCTTCGGGGAAGCATTGAGTGAAGCTTACATGAAATACATCATTCAGGTCAAGAAAAATGCCGAAGCTATGGCTGCTGCCTTGGTCAGTTGTGGATACCAGCTTATATCAGGTGGTACAGATAATCACATGATGCTTATTGATCTTCGCAATAAAAATATTAGTGGCCGTGATGCAGAAAATGCGCTGGGAGAAGCTGCAATTACCGTTAATAAAAATATGGTTCCTTTTGATGATAAATCACCATTCGTCACTTCAGGAATAAGAGTTGGTACCGCAGCTGTGAGTACTCGAGGACTCAAGGAGAAGCATATGGAAAAGATAGTTGAACTGATCGATGAAGTGATCTCAAATCCAAACAATCAATCTCAAGCCAAGAAGGTGCGCAAAAAGGTGAATGAGATGATGGGTAAGCATCCTCTGTACAAATAAGGAACTACGATAGGTCGATTGTAATGTTTGGGTATGGGATATTATCCCGGTTTGCTGATTCTAAGCTCAAGCCGTTTTTTATTTTCCCATGAATTTGAACCTTTATTGAAAGTAGAATGGACGATTACTTAAACAAGAGAATTGTCCTAAATGATCTTTAAAATGATATAAAGCCCTGTTTTATTTGTCATTTTGCGTTTAAAGCAGAAAAAGCTGATGCCTGGGGCAATCAGCTTTTTCAATTTTAATTAACGCTCTCACACATTTCTACGGAGCCGTGACCAAAAAGTTTCAATAATTTTCATTTTTTTTTATTTCAGTGATTTGCCTGATGAAATTTCTTCAAGATTCATGTTGTTTCTGTCCGGCCGATTATGGCTGAGGGATCATCAACCCGTCATTTTGAAGAGCGAAAAAATTTGTATTTAGAAATAGTTACATCTCGAAGAGAAATCCCATCATCAAAAGCAGGGTCTCACATCAGCAGATTTCTACACAGCGCAAATAGCTACCTTGGAAAGAGAATAATGCTGCTGGGTTCGAAATGACTGGACAGAACCATAAAACCATTATTCAGTATAGGCAAGGGTGCAAATACTGATTTTTAATCCTGCAATTTTTAATTATTCGATACTGCAGGCCTCCATGGTAGCTCCCGTGGTCATTACGTCATCTACTAGAAGCACATGCTTGTCAATCAGTTCGGAAGGGTCTTTTACGCTAAAGGCTTCAGTCAAATTTTCATATCGGGTAAACCTTGATTTTTTAGTTTGGGATTCGATATTTTCCCTGCGAACCAATTGCTGTGTACTTACCGGCAGCTTTAGAACCGAGGCCAAACCTTTGGCTATCTGTTCACTTTGGTTATAGCCTCTTTTTTTTAATCGCTTGGGGTGTAAAGGAACAGGAATAATCAAATCTGCTTTCTGCCAGGCTTCAGTCCTCATGAGCTGTCTGGCATATAGCTCACCCAGCTTTATTCCTACTTCGGGTTTCTTATTGTATTTAAGCTGGTGCATTAAATTTTGAACCTTGTTTCCTTTCTGAAAATATACAAAGGCGATAGCTTGCTCAAATGGAAATCTACCCCAAATTTGTCTCGCCATCTTGTTTAGAGGATCTCTGTGAAAGTTGGTGTAGGGTAGATTATAGGTACAATGGGTGCAGATTATGGTCTCATTTTTGAATAAATTTCTACCACATGCGGCACAAAGGTCCGGAAAGAAAAGAGAAAAAAAGTCTTTGAGATAATCGAGCAAATTTTTCATAAATCTAAGCTATGAACAATGGCTTGTGGAAGAATTTACTGTAGCTTATGGTTTAGGAATCGGTGGGATATTTGAAATGATCACCCGGATAAACCCCTGCATTTCAACAGATCACCAGGCTATTCGGCCACAATAAAATCGCAGATGAGCTTAGTGAGATCCTTTGTTGCCCTGACATTGAACAGATAAAATACCGTTTTGGCTCCTCGGGATAAAAATTGATACCTGATTGCCGAGCCAATAGGAATTGAGATCCACCCGATCCTAAAGGACTTGAGCTTATTAAAAAATTGATTATCAGCTTTTTACTGCCAGCTGGCCACAGGCTGCATCAATATCTTTGCCTCTGCTTCTCCTGATATTGGTATTAATTCCATGTTTGCGAAGATGGGCTGCAAACGCTTCAATTTTGTCTACTACGGCATTTTCGAAATCAGCAAAAGAGATCGAATTGTATTCAATAATATTCACTTTACAGGGAATATGCCTGCAAAATTTCACCAGCTCTTCAGCATCCGAAATAGTATCATTGAAATTATTGAAGACAATGTATTCATAGGTAACCGGATTTTTGGTTTTTGAGAAATAGTATTTTAGTGCTTCTGCCAAGGCTTTGAGTGAATTCTGTTCATTGATGGGCATGATGGTATTTCGTTTCTCGTCATTTGCTGCATGCAGTGAAAGGGCAAGATTAAAACGGACGGCATCATCTCCCAGCTTCTTAATCATTTTTGCGATCCCGGCAGTTGAAACCGTAATCCTTTTGGCAGCCATATTCAGTCCGTCGGGAGCAGTGATTCGTTCAATGGATTTCATCACATTGGCGTAATTTAACAAGGGCTCTCCCATGCCCATGTACACAATGTTGGTCAATGGAACATGGTAATTTTCTTTAGCTTGCTTATCAATTAAAACTACCTGGTCATAAATCTCATCGGCATTCAGATTGCGTTTTCTATCCATATAGCCCGTTGCACAAAACTTGCAGGTTAAGCTGCATCCTACCTGAGAACTGACACATGCAGTCATCCGATCAGTAGCAGGAATCAAAACACCTTCAATAATATTGTTGTCGAATAGCTTAAACGTACTCTTAATGGTTTTGTCACTGCTAAATTGCGACTGGTTGATTTGCACCTTATTGATGACAAACTGCTCTTTCAGTTTTTCTCTAAGAGCTTTAGAAAGATTACTCATTTCATCAAAATCAGTACAAGATTTTGCCCAAATCCATTCATAGACCTGCTTTACCCTGAACCCCGGCTCTCCCATGGCAAGGAATTCCTGATTTAATTGTTCAGGCGATAAATTTCGAATGTCCTTTTTATTTGTCGCAAGCATTTGCTGCAAAAATACTAAAATTTAACTTCCTCAGGATTTCTTATGAATCCTTGGACATGGATAAGAGTGGCTTTTAATTATTGATTGACATAGATTTTGGTGATTAAAATGGGCAGTTTCAAATTCATCATTACGGAAACAAATCTGAGATCGATACAGGATTTTGCCGGTGCCTGATTATTTTTATCAGCTTTTGGAAAGCAGGGTCTGTTGCTCCTGGTTTATGCCAGTCCCGTGTTCTGCCCTATTTTTTTGCGGGCAATTGGAATCCTTAGCCTAAGATTCAGCAGCGCAAAAAAGATAGAGCTGCCACCCGGGTTTGCTTAATAGGGCTAGTAGTTCTATTACCGGACTGCCCGTTGCGATGAAAAACAGTAGCGGGTAAACCAAACCTTGCCGAAGGATTATCTTCCGGCTATTGATTATCTGAAAAAAAGTACAATTTCTTGCCGGAAATACTCCGGAGGAGAGGACTAAACGAAGCGATAACACGTAGGTATTGCTTTCAAAAATCAAACAATCTGAGTTCGTAGCTTCATGAGATTCATTTTAAGGGTATTTTACATTCTTCCTGATATCAACCTAAGATTAAATTATTCACCATTAGCTTAAATTATAAGTTCTATTTTTGCTTTATGCTCAGATACTTTAGTGCGGATTATGTTTTTCCGGTCAGTTCCGAACCAGTCAGAAAGGGTATAGTCATTCTTAATGAGTCTGGAGAAATCATTGAGGTTCTGGATTCAAATCACATTCATTCCATTACCGGTCCAATTGAGCATCATCAGGGCATCATAGTACCCGGCTTTATCAATTCGCATTGTCATCTAGAGCTTTCTCACTTAAAAGGTAAGCTACCCAAAGGAACTGGTCTGGTCTCTTTTGTTAAGGCAGTAATTTCCGAGAGGTCGATGCAGGATGAAGTAGTATTAATTGCAATGAAGGCAAGTGATGACTTGATGTTCAAAAACGGAATTGTGGCAGTGGGAGATATTTCAAATAATCATTTATCGAAAGGAGTCAAGCAAACCAGTAAAATCTTTTACCATACTTTTTTAGAGCTTTTGGGTTTTGACCCTTCAAAAGCCGATATCGTGTTTAACAGGGCTATAAAATTGAAATCAGATTTCTTACCGCTTCCGGTATCGATTGTGCCACATGCGCCATACTCGGTCTCTGAAAAGCTTTTTGGCTTGCTTCGCGATTATTCAGAAAGGCATGATAACCTATGCAGCATACATAACCAGGAGAGCCGGGCCGAAACCGATCTTTTCATGAATAAAACAGGTGATTTCCTTGACTTTTACAAGTCGATCAATCTGCCTGTTGATTTTTTTAAAAGCAGGTACTTGAGCTCAGTCCGAAGTATTTTACCCTTCTTGTCGTCTAAGCAAAAAATTTTATTGGTTCATAATACCTATACCACCCAAGATGATCTGGCTCAGCTTTTCGAGAGTGATAAGGAAATCGTCTTTTGTTTCTGCCCCAATGCAAATTTGTATATTGAAGGAAGATTGCCTGAAATTCATCGTTTTATGGATTATGATTTTAAAATTACGATCGGAACAGACAGCTTAGCTTCTAACGATCAACTTTGCATTTTGTCTGAATTAAAGACTATACGACAGCATTTCCCCGACTTATGTTTTGCCGATACCATTCGCTGGGCTACTATTCATGGTGCTCAGTTTTTAGGAATTGATAATCAATTTGGATCGATTGAAAAAGGTAAATCTCCGGGATTAAATTTAATTGAAAATGTCAAGGGAGCCGAGTTAACAAAATTTTCTACAATAAAAAAACTCATTTAATGCCTTAATTGGTCGAGCTTGGTTTAAAGACCTGATTTTTTATAATGAATAGAATCAACAAGTTATTCAACATTGAATATCCGATTATTCAGGCCGGAATGGTTTGGTGCAGTGGTTGGGAATAGGCATCTGCAGTTTCCAATGCCGGTGGATTAGGTTTACTGGGAGCAGGCTCTATGTATCCCGAGGTCTTGCGAACGCATATTAAAAAATGTAAGCAAGCTACATCGAAGCCATTTGGAGTGAATGTTCCTCTATTGTATCCGGATATTGAGGAGATAATGAAAATCATTGTCGAAGAAAAAATTGAGATTGTATTCAGCTCGGCCGGCAATCCCACACTTTGGGCACCTTTTTTAAAGGAAAATAAGATTAAGGTTGTACATGTGGTTGCAAATAAAAAATTTGCAGTAAAGGCGGTGCAAAGCGGAGTGGATGCAGTTGTTGCCGAAGGCTTTGAAGCAGGTGGGCATAATGGGCGTGAAGAAACAACCACCTTGTACTTAGTGCCTGAAATTTGTTCAGCAGTTTCGGTTCCTGTTATTGCTGCCGGCGGTATTGGTAGCGGAAAAGCGATGCTTGCTGCATTTGCACTTGGGGCAGAAGGGGTTCAAGTGGGTTCATTGTTTGCTGCCTCTAAAGAATCTTCTGCTCATGATAATTTCAAGCAGGCAATCATTGAGGCAGAAGAAGGAGATACCCGATTGAGTATGAAATCATTGGTGCCGGTTAGATTATTGAAGAACGATTTTTACCGAGCGGTTGAGAAAGCAGAGGCTGAAGGTGCAAGTCGTGCAGAATTATTGGAATTGTTGGGAAGGGGTCGCGCTAAAAAGGGAATGTTTGAGGGTGATATGGAACAGGGTGAACTGGAGATCGGACAAGTGGCTTCGTTTATACATGAAGTAAAGCCTGCGGCACAAAATTTAGATGAGATGTGGCGGGAATTTTTAGTTGAAAAAGAACGCATTAATAAATTAAGTTTTTAGCAATGGCTTTGAAACACCTCGATATTATTATTAGTGGAAAAGTACAAGGCGTATTTTTCAGGTCAACAAGTAAAGCGGTGGCCGATCAGCTTGGAATTAAAGGGACAGCCCGCAATCAGCGGGATGGAACGGTATTGATTGAAGCTGAAGGGGATGATTTTTCATTGGAATTATTTCTAGAATTTTGTCACAAGGGCTCAGATAGGGCACTTGTTGAAAATGTGTCGGTATGCGAAGCCGAATTAAAAAACTATGTTAATTTTGAAGT
>VGGW01000041.1 GCA_016868395.1 Bacteroidota bacterium
TATTAATCGCAGAAATGAGCACCAAAAAACAAAATTAACAACGAACAAACAATTTCACTAACTTTAAATTATTAACTAAACACTCTCTTAGCAAAAGTCCACTTTAGTTTGAAGACATACAATAGAAAAAAAGCCTGATGTCTGCTAACAGAAGCTCTAATCTCAAATCTCTTTCTTAATTTTGCAGACAACAAACAGGAGTAAATTTTGAATTATTTAGACGGACTAAATCCTTCCCAGCGGGCAGCAGTTGAACAGACAGAAGGACCAGTGATGATTGTTGCCGGTGCGGGATCGGGCAAAACCCGGGTAATTACCTACCGTGTTGCTCATCTCATGAGTATGGGTGTTGATCCCTTCAATATTTTAGTGCTAACCTTTACTAACAAGGCCGCAAAAGAAATGCGTGAACGCATCATGAAAGTGGTTGGTGCAGAAGCAAAAAATATCTGGATGGGTACTTTTCACTCAGTTTTTGCCAAACTACTCCGAGTGGAAGCTACAAAAATTGGCTATCCAACAAATTTCACCATTTATGACACCGATGATAGTAAGAGTCTTATCCGAACCCTATTAAAGGAAAAACATTTAGATGATAAACTCTACAGTGCGAACTTTGTCTATAACCGCATATCGTCTTCAAAAAACAACCTTATATCTCCAGCAGAATACCTTCAAAATGAACATATTCAAGCCGAAGATTTTTCAACCGGGCGGGGGAGTTTGGGCGAAATCTATCAAATGTATGCTCAACGTTGTTTTAAAGCTGGAGCAATGGACTTTGACGATCTTCTTTTCAAAACCAATGTATTGCTACGTGAACACCCTGAAGTTCTGTATAAATACCAGAATAAATTTAAATACTTAATGGTTGATGAGTATCAGGACACGAATTTTTCTCAGTACTTGATCGTTAAAAAACTTGCTGCAAATAATGAAAATATTTGCGTGGTTGGAGATGATGCCCAAAGTATTTATGCGTTCCGAGGAGCTAACATTCGAAATATACTAAATTTTGAAAAAGACTACCCCGACTTAAAAGTTTTTAAGCTTGAACAGAACTATCGATCTACTCAAAACATTGTGAGCGTTGCCAATAGCATAATTGCTAATAACAAGAATCAACTCAAAAAATTAGTTTTCTCCCAAAATGAAATAGGAGATAAAATCAAAGTTTCAAGAGCATTTAGTGATAATGAAGAAGGTAAAATTGTGGCGGAGGCTATTTTACAGGAACAGTCGCAAAAAGGATTAAAATATCAGGATTTCGCCATACTCTATCGAACAAACGCTCAATCGAGAGCGATGGAAGAGGCCTTAAGAAAGCTGAATATTCCGTATAAAATTTATGGCGGACTTTCTTTCTACCAAAGAAAGGAAATAAAAGATTTGATTGCCTATTTTAGACTTACCTTTAATCCGAATGATGAGGAAGCCCTCAAACGAGTAATCAATTATCCACGCCGTGGAATCGGAGATACCACCATTGAAAGGATCATGATTTCAGCCGATCAACATCATCTAACACTCTGGGAAGTCATTTCTGATTCAGCAAAATACCTTGATTCTAGAAGTTCCACCTCGGTCTCTAATTTTGCTTCTTTAATCAAAAGTTTTCAGGTGATGACAAAAACACACTCAGCATATGATACGGCTTTACATATCGCTCAACACTCCACAATTCTGAAAGACCTATATTCTGATAAATCTGTTGAAGGTTTAAGTAGGTATGAAAATATTCAAGAGCTTTTAAACGGAATTAAAGAGTTCAGTGAACGTGAAGATCTCGAGGAAAAAGGTCTTGACCTATTCATGCAAGACATCGCGTTACTGACCAACGATGATCTTGACAAGAACGCTGACGCGGATACGGTTTCATTGATGACCATTCATTCGGCGAAGGGATTAGAGTTTGATAATGTATTTGTCGTTGGCCTGGAAGAGAATCTTTTCCCATCCCAAATGTCATTGAGCTCAAGAAATGATCTGGAAGAAGAACGCAGATTATTTTATGTTGCGATAACAAGGGCTGGGAAAAAACTAATGCTATCGTATTCAACCTCTCGCTACCGCTGGGGGACATTAACAAGTTGCGAACCCAGCAGGTTTATTGAAGAAATTGATTCAAAATATTTAGAACTCGATTTTAAACCCCAAATCAAGAATTCAGGAAATGCATTCTTTGATGATGAGCGTTCAGCATGGCAACAAAAAGAAACCTTCAGTAAGCCTAAACCAACATCGATTCCAAAAACAGGAACCATCCTTCCCAAGGCACATGTACCCAGTGAAGGATTTGCACCCTCAGATACTTCGGCCTTACAAATGGGTATGGAGGTGGAACATGAACGCTTTGGATTTGGCAAAGTAATCCATTTAGAGGGTAATAAACCTGACATCAAAGCCACCATATTTTTTAAAGATTTGGGGCAGAAACAATTATTGCTAAAATTTGCTAAATTGAAAATTATAAAATAAATTCAAAATCGCGATTTATAGCTCAAAAACCGCATATTTGAGCCCGCGAAAATAGCTAGATACCATGACATTTGATTATAATACAACCAGGAAAAAATTAATTCTTGCCGAATACGGACGTAATGTTCAAAATATGGTAAAATATATCGTTGACCTTCCAACGAAAGATGAGCGAAATCGCTATGCTCAAGTTGTGATTGATTTGATGGGATTTTTAAATCCTCATTTACGCGATGTGGCAGATTTTAAGCATAAACTTTGGGATCATTTACACATCATTTCTGATTTCAAAATTGATGTTGATTCACCCTACCCGAAACCCGCTGAAGATGCTATTCGATTTAAGCCGGCACCCTTATCTTATCCTCAACAAAGGATAAAATACAAGCACTATGGAAAAACGGTAGAACTAATGATCAGCCGTGCAAAGAATATTGAGGATCCGGAACGTAAACAAGCCATGATTCAATCCATTGCTAACTTTATGAAAATGGCCTATGTCACCTGGAATAAAGACAGCGTAGCTGATGAAACCATTATCAAAGATTTAAGAGAAATGTCTAATGGGGCATTGCAACTTGAGGATAATGTCAACCTGCAGCGCGTAGAAGTCAGACAAGCAACAAATGCTGGTAGACAAAGAAATACAAACCAGAACAAGGGTAGGCAAAATGGCAGCAATAGAAATAATTCTGGTTCAAACCGCCAAAGGAACAATAATTCAGGTGGAAAAAGATATTAATTCATAAACATCCTATACCGATAAGATGAATGCATTTGAAATCGTTGGTGGTAAACCTTTAAAGGGAGAAATTATACCTCAAGGCGCAAAAAATGAAGCATTGCAAATTATTTCAGCAGTACTTCTGACTGAAGATAAAATTACTATCAGCAATATTCCTGATATAAAGGATGTTAACAAACTCATTGAACTTGTTGCTGACCTTGGAGCAAAGGTTGAACGCATCAATCAGGATACTTATACCTTTGAAGCTTCAAAAATCAATCTTGATTTTTTTCAATCAGAAGCATTCAAGTCAAAAGGTGGTAGTTTAAGGGGTTCAATTATGATTGTCGGTCCTTTACTGGCCAGATTCGGTAAGGCAGCCATTCCAAAACCTGGTGGTGATAAAATAGGAAGAAGACGTCTGGATACGCATTTTTTAGGATTTGAAAAGCTAGGGGCTCAATTTAACTATGATAAAAAAACAAATTTTTTTAATGTTGATGCCAGTAATTTAAAAGGAGCTTACATACTGTTGGATGAAGCCTCAGTTACCGGAACCGCTAATGTGGTGATGGCAGCTGTACTTGCTAAAGGTGAAACTACGATTTACAATGCGGCCTGTGAACCATATCTGCAACAACTATGTAAAATGCTAAACCGAATGGGTGCTAAAATTTCGGGAATTGGTTCTAACCTGTTAAAAATTGAAGGGGTTAAAAAACTTGGAGGTACTGAACACCGGCTTTTACCCGACATGATTGAAATTGGTTCATTTATCGGATTGGCAGCAATGACCGAATCTGAAATCACCATAAAAAATGTCCATTTTGAAGAACTAGGTATGATTCCTGAGGTATTCCGGAAATTGGGCATTCAATTTGAATTGAGAGGGGATGATATTTTTATCCCATCTCAAAAACATTATGAGGTTGATACCTTTATCGATGGTTCAATCATGACCATAGCGGATGCCCCCTGGCCGGGGTTTACACCTGATTTATTAAGTATCATGCTGGTAACGGCTACGCAAGCCAAAGGTAATGTTCTGATTCATCAGAAAATGTTTGAAAGCCGTTTATTCTTTGTCGACAAACTTATTGATATGGGTGCTCAAATCATTCTATGCGACCCACACCGAGCAACAGTGATTGGACTGGATAAGAAAGTAAAACTTCGTGGAATTGAAATGACCTCTCCTGATATACGCGCAGGAGTTTCCTTGCTAATTGCAGCTCTATCAGCGCAGGGAAAATCCATCATCTATAATATTGAACAGATTGAACGAGGTTACCAAAACATTGATGTTCGACTAAAAGCCTTAGGAGCAGATATTAAACGGATTAATGTCACTGATAAAGCAGTTCATTAACCGGTTTTAATATTCCCTATACTAATAACGATTGATAAAACTGATAGTCAATTTTGGACTCCATTAAATCCAAATAACCAAACTCTCTGGCAGTTAGTCTTTATCACTAATACTGTGGATCGTTTACTTTTTTATAAAATTAGCATCAGTAAAATATTGGATAAAAGCTGAATAACCTTCATTCATGAATATTGTCATTATTGGAAATGGAATAAGCGGAATTACCTGTGCAAGGAATATTAGAAAGCTTGATGCCATGGCCGGCATTACCGTAATTTCGGAAGAAACAGCGTATTTTTTTTCAAGAACAGCCCTCATGTACATTTACATGGGGCATATGAAATTTGAGCATACTAAACCCTATGAGGATTGGTTTTGGAAGAAAAACAGAATAAATCTCATAAAAGCTTGTGTAAAAAAACTGAATTCAAGAGATAAAATACTACATTTTGAAAATGGTAATTCTATTCGCTATGACAAATTAATAATTGCAACCGGGTCAAACCCCAAAACCTTTGGATGGCCGGGTGAAAACCTTGAGGGGGTTCAGGGTCTATACAGTATTCAAGATCTTGAGCGAATGGAGAGAAACACTAAAAATATTTCATCTGCAGTAATAATAGGTGGTGGATTGATTGGTGTAGAGATGGCTGAGATGCTTCATAGTAGAGGAATACCGGTTAAAATGCTTGTCAGAGAGAATTCTTATTGGAGGAATATTTTACCGGAGCAAGAATCCAAACTAATTGGGAAGCACATAAGCGGACATGGAATAGAGCTTCTCTTTAACACGGATGTTAAAGAGATTCTTTCATCGGATCAAAAGCGTGTTTCAGGGGTCCTTACCAAGGTTAATGAAAAATTTGAATGTCAGTTTATTGGTATCACAATAGGGGTTAAACCAAATATTGGATTCCTTGAGAGTGACGAAATAGAAACTGATCTGGGCATTTTAGTGAATGATTACTTTGAAACCAGTATCCCTGATGTATATGCCGCCGGAGATTGTGCACAGTTTAGAAAACCAAAATCGGGGCATCCGCCTTTAGAACAACTCTGGTATACCGGAAAAATGCAGGCAGAAACGCTGGCCAAAACTATTTGCGGACAGAAATCTGCCTATAATCGTGGGATTTGGTTTAATTCGGCTAAATTCTTCGATTTAGAATACCAAACCTATGGAATGGTTCCTGCCGAAATAAACCGACAACAGAAAAGTTTTTATTGGGAACATCCAAGTGGAAGGCACGCCTTCAGGGCTAATTACAGCCTCGTAGATGAACGAATTCTAGGATTTAATTTTATTGGAATCAGGTTTAGACAGCTTACTGCTGAGGAGTGGATTCGGGAGGGTCAAACGATTAACTTTGTTATTCAAAATCTTAAAAAAGGTTGGTTCGACCCTGAATTCACAAAAGCATTTTATAATGACATAGCAAAAGCATTTTTCAAGAATACGGAAATAACTACTGATTAGATCATCAATAGCTTATCAAAAAAATGAAAGATATCTCACTTTCCTTAACTACTCCATCTGCTGGCAGCCCATTTCAAAAAGCCGGTGCTGCACTAACATCATGCGGAATATTGTGTTGCATAATTGCCACTTTCGGTTTTGGTAACAATTATCCGTTTACATTCTTTTTTCTAATTATCGGTTTATTCATTGCCGGGGGTTTATTATACTCTATCCCCTATTTTACGGCAAAGAATGGATTGAAAAATGATGGAATAATGCAAAATTCCCTTAGTAGCAAAGGTGCTATTGCTTGGGGGATAGCAATTCTGATGACAGGTTTTTATATTATTCTTTATTGGTTTCCATCTTATCTTGAAGGCTTGATCCGAACAATGAATCCTCTGAGCCTGTTATTGAGAGGAAAATCGGCCGATCAATGGTTTTTATATGGCACATTCTATACCCTGGCTGTCCTGATTATGAGCATAAGGTTCATCGGAAAGTATAAATTCAGTCGCTATCAGGTGATCCGAACCATTTCGGTGATGTTTTTTCAACTGGGTTTTGCATTCCTTTTACCTGCATTTCTATTAAAACTAAATCAGCCTGAATTTTACTTCTCTTATTTCTGGCCCCTAAAGTACTCCTATTTCTTCCCTAATGATTTTGATTACCTTATTAAATCCGGAAATTTGGGAGTTTTTATGGTTTTTTGGGGCTTAGTCATGACCTTTATCGCAACACCAATTCTAACTTACAACTTTGGAAAACGGTGGTATTGTTCATGGGTATGTGGTTGTGGAGCATTAGCGGAGACCTTGGGTGATCCATACCGGCAAAATTCAGACAAATCTCTGAAAGCATGGAAAATAGAGCGCTGGATAGTTCACTCTGTGCTGGCATTCGTTATTCTCACCACCGCCATGCTATGGCTCAACTCATGGAAAAGCGGAACTATCTTTGGAAATGCATCCGGATTACTTTCCCAATGGTATGGTTTCCTTATAGGTTCTGTGTTTTCAGGTGTCATAGGAACGGGATTTTATCCTATCATGGGTTCAAGGGTTTGGTGTCGTTTCGGTTGTCCAATGGCCGCTATTCTTGGCTTAATTCAAAGATTCAAATCAAAATTCAGAATTACTACCAATGGTGGACAGTGTATCTCCTGTGGAAATTGTTCAACTTATTGTGAAATGGGAATTGATGTTAGGGCATATGCTCAGAAAGGTGAAAATATAATAAGAGCTTCTTGTGTAGGTTGTGGGGTTTGCTCCTCCGTTTGTCCGCGTGGGGTGTTAAAATTAGAAAATTTGGAAGAAGAAAGTCGATTTATCCCGTATATCCGTCATGAAAACAAATGATTAGGAAAGACTTAGAGAATCCATCAATATTTGTTATTATTCCCGCATTCAATGAAAGCCAATCGATAGGAAAGGTCATTTCAGATATCCCGGAAATCGTCACTGAAATTATTGTCGTTGATAATGCTTCGACCGATAATACCGGAGATTTGGCAAATGAAAAAGGTGCTACTGTATTAAGGGAAAACAGAAAGGGCTATGGTTACAGTTGTTTAAAAGGGTTAGATTATATTCGTAAGAGGGCAAGAAATGAGGATATCATCGTATTTTTGGATGGTGATTATTCCGACTTTCCGGGTGAGATTGGAATGCTGATTGATCCAATTATTTCATACGGCTATGACATGGTCATCGGTTCGAGAGTATTGGGTCAAAGGCAGCAAGGTTCAATGCTTTTTCAACAAATTGCGGGAAACTGGCTGGCAACCAACTTAATTAGGTTTTTTTATAAGGTTCATTTTACTGACTTAGGACCTTTTAGGGCAATCAGTTGGGATGCGCTGCAAAGGATAAACATGAAGGATAAAACCTTTGGCTGGACGGTTGAAATGCAGGTTAAAGCAGCAAAACTTAATCTAAAGTTTACCGAAATACCGGTCAGCTACCGAAAAAGAATAGGGGTTAGTAAGGTATCAGGAACGATTAAAGGAACTATTTTGGCAGGCTACAAAATATTACTAACCATATTTAAAAATATTTAATTGCTTTAAAAGAATATATGCTAGAACAGCTTGTCATCATATCTTATTGTTTTTTCTTTTTTTTCATATTCCTGTTTAGCATTGGACAACTGGCTTTGTTAATCACTTTCCTTATCAATAGAAACAAAGAAAATCCATTCATCAAAATAACTGACCTTCCTACAATAACCATTCAATTACCCATATTTAATGAGCGTTTTGTGATTGAACGATTACTCAGTTCTGTTGAACAATTAAATTATCCTAAAAGTCTCCTAGAAATTCAGGTACTCGATGATTCTACTGATGATACCATTGCAATTGCTTCAAAAAAAATTGAGGAATTACAAAATCAGGATTTCAAAATAAAACATATTCGGCGTTCAATCAGAGAAGGATACAAAGCCGGAGCCTTACAAAATGGTTTAAACTTCGTCAATAGCGACTATATTGCTATTTTCGATGCAGACTTCATGCCATATCCGGATTTTCTGATAGATACAATACCCTACTTTGTTGATAAAAAAACAGGAATGGTACAAACCAGATGGGGGCACATGAACCCAAGGAAATCCTTATTGACAAGAGCACAGGCTACCGGACTGAATAACCATTTTATCATTGACCAGCAAGGAAGAAATAAGGGTGGCTATTTTATGAATTTTAATGGAACCGGAGGTATTTGGAAAAAAGAATGCATCATTGATGCAGGAGGTTGGACAGCAGATACGCTCACGGAGGATCTTGATCTGAGTTATCGCGCCCAAATGAAGGGATGGAAGTTTACGTATTGTCCAAACATAATCATTGCTTCAGAATTACCGGATCGGATTAGCGCTATACGAACACAACAATTTCGTTGGACAAAAGGGGGAGTTGAAACCTCAAAAAAACTTTTAAGAAAGCTTTGGAGGACTGAACTCAAGTTCTCGGTAAAATTATTTGGAAGCTTTCACCTTTTGAATACCTATATCTACGCCTTTATCTTAGTTTGTGGTTTACTGAGTTTTCCATTAATGTATGTTAAAAATACCTCAAGCGAATTTAATCCGCTTTTTAATTGGAATATATTCGTTAGCATAGTAATGATCATCAACTTCCTTTATTGCTTTATTACACTCTTAGTCGACAAAAAGAAGGTTATGGCGGCCATAATAGAGGTAATTACTGCATTCCCAATTGCTTTGGTTATTTCTTTGGGTATGTCCTTTCATAATACCAAAGCTATAATTCAAGGAATCTCAGGAATGAAGACTGCTTTCATCAGAACCCCGAAAATAAATGGAATAGGCGGAAGTAATCCCTATCTGAAAAAGCAAAGTATCTCTGAATTTTATCCGGAATTCTTTCTGTTTCTGTTCTTTATTGCAGCGGCGCTGGCAGATCTTTACTTTAAAGATTTTGGATTTCTGCTCTATCATTTATTGATGCTCACAGGTATAGGGCTTATTCTTGGGAATGCCTATACTGAATGATATACTGTTGAATTAGCCAGATATGGCATTGATTACATCATACTGAGTAATAATCTCAATTTCTCCCAATTCATCTTCAACCAATACCGCCATATTTTCTTTGTTAATAATCGAAGTAATTCGATCAATAGAAGTATTCAGGTCAACAAATGGAAAGGAGGAGGTCATGATATCCTTCACAGAACCGGATCGAAGTGTCGGGTTCTCAATAACAGAACTCAGTATATCACTTTCAGTAATTTTACCAACAATCATACCTTTCTGAGTCACCGGAATTTGTGAGATATTCAGTGATTTAATGGTGTTGATCGCCTGTAAAACAGATTGTTCACAATCAATCGTAACAATTTGCTGCCTTCCTCGCTTACTTAGAATGGATCTGGCAGTAAGTTTTTCATCCGTAAGAAAACCCCTCTCCCTTAGCCAATCTTCATTATACATCTTACCCATATACCTTGAACCGTGATCATGAAAGATGACTACTACGACATCATCCTCCTTGAGTTCATCTTTTAATTGCATGAGACCGGCAAGTGCTGAACCTGCTGAGTTACCGGCAAAAATTCCTTCTTTCCGGGCAATTTCGCGGGTCATTAATGCTGCATCCTTGTCAGTTACCTTTTCAAATCGGTCAATGATAGAAAAATCAACATTCTTTGGTAGAAAATCCTCTCCAATTCCCTCCGTAATGTAAGGATAGATCTCATTTTTATCGAAAATACCTGTTTCCTTATATTTCTTAAAAACAGATCCATAAGTATCAATACCCCAAACTTTTATTGCCGGATTTTGTTCCTTCAAATATTTTCCTGTACCTGAAATAGTGCCCCCTGTACCTACTCCTACTACCAAATGAGTAACTTTACCTCCGGTTTGTTTCCAAATTTCAGGTCCGGTTTGCTCATAGTGAGCCTGAGTATTTGATAGATTATCATATTGATTAGGTTTCCATGAATTCGGCACCTCGCGTTCTAAACGAGATGAAACGGAATAATAGGAACGGGGATCCTCGGGTTCAACATTTGTAGGACAAACTATTACTTCCGCACCAAAGGCGCGCAGTGCATCAACCTTTTCTTTGGATTGCTTATCAGTAGTAGTGAAAATACATTTATAACCTTTGATGATGGCTGCCATTGCCAAACCCATTCCGGTATTACCGGATGTACCTTCAATTATAGTACCTCCGGGTTTAAGTTTTCCTTGACTTTCAGCATCCTCAATCATTTTCACAGCCATCCTATCCTTGATTGAATTTCCCGGATTAGTGGTTTCAATTTTTGCTAAAACAGTAGCCTTAACATTCTTTGTAATTGAATTTAATTTAACCAGAGGGGTATTCCCAATTGTTTCAAGAATATTATTATACCACATGTTACAAAAATAAGTATTTATGCGCAATAGA
The DNA here is from genome assembly GCA_016868395.1 of Bacteroidota bacterium. Classification (GTDB taxonomy): domain Bacteria; phylum Bacteroidota; class Bacteroidia; order Sphingobacteriales; family Sphingobacteriaceae; genus Daejeonella. The sequence continues at coordinate 10,955 of VGGW01000041.1, forward strand.
GTAGAAAAAATGCGTCGCAGAAGCACATAGAAAATATCATTTGTTTTGGGGTTTAAAGAAGATAAATAGACTTAAAACTATTTTTTCTCACGCCAAGCTATTCACTAAAAAATATTATCGCAAATCAAAACAAGGATCATCATTAATTTTAAAAAAATCCTTTAGAATTTTAAGTGTTTAACTGTTAAACCATGATTTATCAGCTGTTTTAATGAATCGACACCAATTCTCAGGTGATTTTCAACAAACTTCTCCGTTACAAGCGAATCACTCTCAGCGGTTTTTACACCCTCAGGAATCATGGGTTGATCGGAAACCAATAATAAAGCACCCGTTGGGATTTTATTTGCAAAGCCTGTTGTAAAAATAGTGGCCGTTTCCATATCAACAGCCATGCTGCGCAAACTCTTTAGATACTTCTTAAAGCCTTTATCATGTTCCCACACTCTTCGGTTTGTAGTATAAACTGTACCTGTCCAATAGTCCAATGAATAATCTCGAATGGTCGTAGAAATAGCTTTTTGCAATGCAAAAGCCGGCAATGCAGGAACTTCAGGTGGAAAATAATCATTGGATGTCCCCTCTCCTCTTATTGCAGCAATAGGAAGTATCAGATCCCCTAGTTTATTTTTTTTCTTCAATCCACCACATTTACCCAAAAACAAAACGGCCTTTGGCTTGATTGCACTAAGGAGATCCATCACCGTTGCCGCCATAGGACTACCCATACCAAAATTTATCAAAGTGATGCCGTTTGCAGTTACACTTTGCATAGGTTTATCAAGTCCAACAATTGGTGCATCTTCATTCCATTCTGAAAAAAGTTTCAGATATTTCGAAAAATTTGTCAATAATATAAAGCTGCCAAATTCATTCAATGGCCGTCCGGTATACCGTGGCAGCCAATTGGCAACGATATCATCCTTCATCTTCATACCAATTTTGATTGGTTTTTCGAGTTGATTATCAACTTTAATAGGATTTGCCTTTCCTACTTTCTGATTTTCTTTTTCCATGATCTATCAATTTCAATGCAAACAAAAAACCCCGAGTCAATCCGGGGTTTTAATTTAGGCAACTTTTAATTTTTTCAGATCTGACTTATCGAATTTATCCTTGGCATATTCGAGCGTGATGAATAAGTCCTTTCCGTTTTTTCCGGAGGGAATTTCGTACATGGCATCAATCATTATAGCTTCACAAATAGACCGTAATCCTCTTGCGCCAAGCTTAAACTCCATGGCCTTATCGACAATGAATGCCATCACTTTTTTGTCAAAATCAAGCCTTACATTTTCATATTCAAAAAGCTTTTTATACTGCTTAACCAATGAATTTTTCGGCTCTTCCAAAATACTTAGGAGGGTTTCACGATCTAAAGGATTCAAGTGAGTAATCACGGGAAGTCTACCAATCAGTTCAGGAATAAGTCCGAATGCCTTTAAATCCTTAGGTGTAATATACTTGTAAAGATTTTTAAGGTCAATATCGATATCATCCTTATCAACTTTATAGCCAACGGTTTGTGTACGAAGCCTATTAGCAATCTTTTTCTCTATTCCATCAAAGGCTCCACCACAAATAAATAAAATATTATTTGTATTCACAGGAATCATCTTCTGATCGGGATGTTTCCTTCCTCCTTGAGGGGGAACATTGACAATTGTTCCTTCCAAAATTTTCAGAAGAGCTTGTTGAACCCCTTCACCTGATACGTCACGTGTTATTGAAGGATTATCACTCTTGCGTGCGATCTTATCCACCTCATCAATATAAACAATGCCACGTTCAGCAGCAGTAACATCATAATCAGCTGCCTGAAGTAAACGGGTTAGTATACTCTCAACATCTTCACCAACGTAGCCCGCTTCTGTTAAAACAGTTGCATCACAAATACAAAAAGGAACATTTAATACTTTGGCAATTGTTTTTGCAAGCAGAGTTTTCCCTGTACCTGTCTCACCAACCATAATGATATTAGACTTTTCAATCTCTACTTCATCCTTACCCACCTTTTGATTCAACCGCTTATAGTGATTATAAACAGCTACAGAAAGAATCTTCTTGGCCTGGTCCTGACCAATTACATACTGATCCAGATGAGTTTTTATCTCAACCGGTTTGAGTAAAGTTTCGAAAGTTTGGGTTGATTTAGATTTTCGGACACTCAGTTCTTCAGCCAGTATTTGATTCGCCTGAGTAACGCACTTATCACAAATATGCGCATCGAGACCGGCAATCAACATCAAGGTATCTTGCTTACCGGAGCCGCAGAACGAACACTTTATATCCTTATTTCCCTTACTCATTATTTTTTATCTCCAGTTCCAATCAAAACTTCATCAATCATGCCAAACTCTTTGGCCTCATCAGCAATCATCCAATAATCACGGTCTGAAGCTTTTTCCACCCAATCATAGGTTTGACCTGAATGCCTGGCAATAATATCATAAAGTTCTTTCTTGATTTTAAGCATTTCACGAAGGCTAATTTCCATATCCGAGGCAACACCCTGAGCACCGCCGGATGGCTGATGGATCATGACCCTCGAATGAGGTAATGCCGCACGCTTACCTTTTGTTCCGGCACAAAGTAACACTGCTGCCATTGAAGCCGCCATACCGGTACAAATGGTGGCTACGTCCGGACTAATATATTGCATGGTATCATAAATACCCAAACCAGCATACACAGAACCACCAGGTGAGTTGATATAAATCTGGATATCACGCTTCACATCAGTTGACTGTAAGAACAACAACTGTGCTTGAATAATATTGGCTATTCCCTCGTGAACAGCGTCACCCAAAAAGATGATCCTGTCCATCATTAAACGCGAAAACACATCCATTTGTGCCACATTCAACTGACGCTCCTCAATAATATAGGGGGTCATAGCAGTAGGAATTGAAGCGTTTTGGACCCTCGAAATAAAACTGTCTATGTGCTGACTGCCGATACGATGATGTTTAACGGCATATTTTCGGAATTCATTTTTATCTATGTTCATTTTTGAAGTTATAATTATTAATTAACATTTATTCTGAAGAAGTTAAAAAAATGGATCAAAACAAATGGTCATAATAAAACCAAAAACGATCAATCTATTTTAACTCCAGAAACTTATTATACTCAATTTCCTTATTAACTAAGGTAATAACACCTTTGAGATAATCAAACACATGCTGTGCCTTAACTTCCTCAAAAATTCGATTCGCATTCTCTTTATTCTGCAAAAACTGAGCAGTGTATTGCCCTAACTGTTTTTCAGAAAGTGCTTGGGGACTGTACATTCGGAATTGTGCGTCGAGCCGATTTTTTGCTGCCGCAAAAACTTCTTCATATTTGATCTCCAACTTATTGTCTTTGATGATCTTATTCTCAATTAAAGTCCACCGTAAGTTTCGTGCAAAATCATCGTAACCTTTTTCTAATTCTTCATCATCCAACTTCTCGTTCGTTGCCTTTAACCATCGTTTCAAGAACTGATCAGGCAAGTTTAGTTTTACCTTGTCCAAACCAAACTGAAACAAATCTCCCTGAAGCTTTTGATCAGCATTTTGAACCATCATGGCTTCAAGTTCTTCTTTGATCTTCTCCTCAAACTCAACCTCGGTTTTTACCACATTCTCACCGAATATTTTGTCAAAAAACTCCTGGTTAAGATCCCCCTCTTCTAATCGATTGATATTTTTTACAGTTACTTTAAATTTAGACTTCAGATCTCGGGCATCTTCTTCAGAAATGTTCAGAAGCTTGGCAATTATTGTTTCATTGCTACCAAACGCCTTTTGTATATCCAAAACTACCTCATCCTCCTTCTTAAGTCCGATCAACGATTTTTTTACCTTCGAATCTTCAACCTGATCCAGACGAAGAGATGCAGTGTTTGATATTCCTCCATCAAAAACAGAACAATTAGCCGCGATTTGAGTTAATTCGGCGTAGATCACATCATCCTCTGCCGATACGTCAGGATTTGACATTTTGCCATAGCTTTTCCTCAGGTTTTTGATTCTGGAGGCGAGCGTATCCTTATCCACTTTAACCTGATAATAAGTTAACTTGTCTTTTGATGAAAAATTAAGGTCAAATTCAGGTGCAATTCCTAACTCATAAATAAATTCGAATTCATCTGTAAAATCCCAATTGATATCTTTAGTGTCATCAATTTTTGGAAGGGGCTGCCCAAGTACTTCAATTTTATTTTCGCTGATATAATTGCTTAAAGTATCACTGAGCATTGTATTAATCTCATCTACCAGAATATTTTTTCCATACATCTTCTTGATGTGTGCCGCAGGTACCATTCCTGGACGAAAACCGGGCAGTTTCGCTTTTTTTGCTTGTGCTTTAATCGCCTTTTCAACACGATCTTTGTAATCTTCAGGATTAATATTAACAGTAATTACAGAATTTAGATTGTCTATTTTGTCCTGTTTAATATTCATTTTGTATATTTTATTTCGTTTTTGTTTATACAAAAATTCCCCGGCTTATAACCGGGGAATTTACCTGTGCGGATGAAGGGACTCGAACCCCCACGCCGTGAAGCGCCAGATCCTAAGTCTGGTGCGGCTACCAATTACGCCACATCCGCATGTTTAGGATTTTTTCCATAATTTCCCGGAATTCTGAAATTGGGTATTGACCCACACTGCTCATCATCATTCCGAACTGCTTCGGTTGGCAAAAATAACGCTTTTCTATTTAACTACAAAATGATTCATGCTTATTATTCAAGCTTTTCATTTTATAGCCTCAACAAAGAACTTATATAAGCCGGACTTTGGAGTAACCTGCTTCCATACCAGGAAAACATTTCACCATCAACAATTGAGATGTGTGCATCAGGACAAATATTTTTCATCTCCTTAACGTGTTTATCTTGGAATGGATAGGGTTCAGAGGAAAGAAATATACATTCAGGGTTAAGAATTTTCAGTTGATCCAGACTTATTTCAGGATATCGATCGTGGTGTATGGCATTCTCGAAGCCTCCCCTACTTAGCATATCATTGATAAATGTTTTTTGGCCTGCCAGCATATAGGGGTCTTTCCATATGAAATAAAGAGTCCGTTTTGGCTTAAACTCCCGTTTTAAATTTAAAAACTTCTCCTCAATACCACTTGCAATTGAAGTTGCCTTTTCAATTCTATGAGTCAATTCACCAATCTGTTTAATCATCTGAATTGCATCCGGTAAAACCTGAATATCACTCATCCATACCGGAAAATAATCTATCAGACTTTCAATTTGAGCTCTTTCATTTTCCTCCTTGTTGCCAATGATGAGATCCGGCTTTAAGTCATGTATTTTTTTTACACCCAGTTTCTTTGTACCCCCAATTTTACTCGTTTCTTTGAACTTGTGAAGCGGATGTACACAAAATTTGGTTATTCCAACCACTTCTTTATCTAAGCCCAAGTCAAATAACAGCTCGGTTTGAGATGGCACTAAAGAAATAATTCGTTTTGGAGGGAATGGAACGGAAATAAGTCGGCCCATCTGATCGGTAAACGTGCGTTTTTGCATACTTTTACAAAATAAGCTAATTTTTATAAATGCCTAAACTGACCCAGTACTTTCTACTGATTATTTCGCTCATTGGCTATATTCTGATTGGATATGCAATTGAAAGGTCAAATTTTTTACAGCTTATTACGGTTTATACCCTTTTGTTTTCTATTGCCTATTTGCTTCAGACAAACAAAAATCCTCTCAGTTTCAACTTACTTCTTTCGAGTGGTATACTTTTTCGATTTTGCCTGATCTTTTCCTTGCCAACACTCTCTGATGATTTTTATCGTTTTGTTTGGGATGGCAGACTTCAAGGGCTGGGATTCAATCCATTTGATTTTACTCCCAGTCAGCTCGTTGATCAATTGACCGACCCATTGCTACTTCAGATCTATCCATATCTTAATTCTCCGAACTATTTCAGTGTTTATCCCCAGTTTTGCCAATTCATTTTCCGTTTAGCCTCAGGCATTGGGGCTGATAGTTTATATGAAACGGTAATTATTTTAAAACTTACCATTCTACTTTCAGAGCTTGGCACCATATTACTTCTTAAATCACTCCTACCCAAAAAAAATAATACCCAATCACTTCAACTCATTTATGTTTTAAATCCCTTGGTAATAATAGAACTGACCGGAAACATTCATTTTGAGGCCTATATGATTTTCTTTACCCTATTGGCTGTATGGCTAATCAATAAACAGAATTATTTTTCTTCGGCCGCCGCATTATCTATGGCCATACATACCAAATTAATTCCCCTCATTTTCATACCATTAATTACCAAAAAGATAGGTTTCAAAAGAACTGTAACCTATCTGATCGCTTGCCTGGCCCTTGTCCTTGTATTGAGTATGAGCTTGCTAAATAATACAGATCGCTTTTTTCACTTTTTTGAAAGTTTGAGACTTTATTATGGAAAATTTGAATTTAATGGAAGCTTCTACCTGTTTTTCAGATTTATTGGACAGCTCATTTTAAATTATAATCCCATCGCCATACTGAGTAAAATCATGATTGCTTTGGCTTTAGCAGGAATGTTACAGATCTATTTTAAAACATTTGATCTTTTGACTGGTATTTTTTGGTTGCTGACGATATACTTGGTTTTTTCTACAGTGGTTCATCCCTGGTATCTTACCCCTCTAGTTGCACTTACATCTTTTACAAGATTTCGCTTTGCAATTTTATGGTCGGCCTTAATTCCTGTGAGCTATTTTTCTTACAGTAATACCCCCTCCAGTGAAAATTATCTACTAATCAGCTTCGAGTACCTAATGGTTATTGGTTTTCTTATTTGGGAATTAAAAAGTGCGGATCAACGTGAAAGACTAACCAGGTGGTTTAAAATTATTCCTCGTAGCACTCTTGCAGAGCACCAAAATAGTTAAGGTTCCATCCATCAATCATGTCATCGATGTCGGAATCAGGAATATTGGTATGTCTGAGTTCAACAGAAGTACCATTTTTGTCTGGGTGAAGTATGAAGGTCACCAATGATTCTTCAGGCTGATCCCCAAAATACCATTGCTGAACTATCTTTTTATTTTCAATAAATTCTAAATTTTTCCCACAGATACTATCGTCCCAAAGTGAAAACTCTGAACCAGGTTCAGTGCTCATTATTGCTTCAGCTCCGGTCCATAAGGAAATTGTTAGCGGATTGGTTAGTGCGAGATAAACCTTCTGCGGACTAGCATGTATTAAGTAATAATTCTTAAAATCTTTCATGTTTTTTCTATGCAAATCTAACACAAACGGACTTAACATCTAAATAAACTTCATTCGATAACCATTTATTTGAATAATAAGATTTAAGCACCTAAAATGGTTTATATAATGCTTTTCAGGAAACATCAATTGCAGAATGAAGCCAGGTTTCAAGGCTATCTTTGTTTGAAAGATAAGTTAGAAACTATAAAATCCTAAGTTTCTGGGTGTTTTTTTTTTAAATTATGTCAATTCCAGGTTAAATAATTGCATTGGATTAAGGTCAGATCCTACTGAGGTCGGAATATAAAAAAAATCAATTTTTTAATTTTTGAGCAACCTTCTATTGGTATTGACGTCTATATAGTTAAAGATGGTGACAGCAAATGCATTACTTATGATCAATAGGAATGAATTCAGGCGTCAAAAAATGAATAGTAACCCATTACCTAAAAATTGGTAAACTTCCGGATTGTTTAGCTTTTCAATATTCGCAATGTTCAAATCATTCAAATAGAAAAATTTTTTCAGAAAGGAGTATCAGGGAAGGTCTTAAGGTTTCATTCATGCATGAATCTATTGAAGTGACGGGCAATAAAGTTGATGCCACACCAATCCC
>VGGW01000042.1 GCA_016868395.1 Bacteroidota bacterium
TTTACACGGATATTTTAACAGAATTGGAAACTGCATCTGCAGCTCTGGATGCGACAAAGGCAAGGGTTACTACAGATGTATTGTATGATGGTGATATAGCCAGATGGAAAAGATTCGGATTTTCCTTGCTTTTACGTGCAGGTATGCGTCTTTCAAAAGTTAATCCTGTGAAAGCTGCAGAAATTGTTGGAAAGGCAGTAGCAGGAGGCGTCATGCAATCCAATGCAGATAATGCGATTATCAGACACAATCCTAACTTTACAAATCCGGTTGGCTCACAATTAAATGGAGGGCAATCTGCGTTCTTTTATCTGGCTCAGGATTTTGTAAATCACTTAAAAAATGCAAATGATCCCCGATTAGCATCTATTTCAGTGCGTTATGTGGGTGCTGCCAGTGGTGCCCAGCAAGTTGAAAGTAGGGCTAACAGAACCACTGCTGTTCAGATTGGCGCTCCTCTGGGATTTGATAATACCACGATTTCTACAGCAGTTAGAGCGAGTAATCTTGTTAGTTTATGGGATTATAGTCAGCTTGACCGTACCCGTATGGCCGCTTTGACCGCCCCTAGTTTTCTTGTGACTTATGCTCAAACCCAATTGCTGCTGGCTGAAGCCTCATTCAGGAATTGGACAATAGGAACACCGGGAACATTCTATAGTAATGGGATTCGGGCTCATATGCAGCAGTTGGCACTCTATGGAACAAGTACTGCGATTGAAGATGCTGCGATTAACACGTTTGTGGCTGCTAATCCATTAACTGTTGGCAAACAATTAGAAGATATTAATACCCAGTATTGGGTAGCTTCGTTTTTAATTGGGCCTGAAGCTTGGGCTAATTTCAGAAGAAGCGGTTTTCCTAATCTTACTCCAAATCCATTTCCGGGAACAGATCTTAAAACTGAACCATTTATCCGGAGATTGACCTATACTGACGCTGAACTTAATGTCAACAGGACGAATGTTCAGGCAGCAATAGCCAGACAAGGTGCCGATGTAATGGACACCCGAATCTGGTGGGATAAGAAATAGTTATATTCCATTTTCAAACAGATTAAAATTTAATTAAAATAAAAGCAGCACTGCAAGATTTAAAATGAAGGACTTAAAAAAGAGATTACTAAATGGGGAAACCCTCAATGGTTGTTGGTTAAATCTGGGCAGTGCTGTTACTGCCGAAATAGTGGGACTTTCAGGTTTTGATTGGGTATTGATCGACTTAGAGCATGGTGCCGGTTCAGAAAGTACGACATTATCACAAATTCAAGCATTGGAACATACCACTGCCGGAGTGATTGTACGTACCGAAAGTACAGAGCCACAACGAATTCACCGGGTTCTGGACATGGGTGCAGAGGGAGTTATGTGTCCAAAGGTCAGAAATGCTGAAGAGGCTTTAAAGGTTGTTAAGGGCCTCTATTATCCTCCCTTTGGAAATAGAGGGGTTGCAAAAATGGTGAGAGCGACACAATTCGGTCTTAATTTTAATGAATACTATCAAAAATCCGGGGATCAGATTCTGGGAATCGTTCAAATTGAAACGAAGGAAGTCTTGAATCATCTGGATGAAGTTGCTGCAATTGATGGGGTGGACGTTCTGTTTATCGGACCGGCAGATTTAACAATGGAATTAGGGATATTTGGTCAGTTTGATCACCCTGATTTTTTAGCGGCAGTGGATAAAATTGTAAAAGCCGCAACAAAGGCGAACAAGGCCGTGGGTATCCTTTTCTTTAATGCTGATGATTATCAGAAATATCATAAAATGGGGATTAGATTCCTGGCTTGTGGTGCCGACGCAACTTTTGTTGCTGATGGTGCACGAAATATGGCCAATAAACTAGCAGATTTTAGAAAACAACAAATTTAACCCGAATAATCTTATGTATCTGAGTGATCCATTTTTACTGTTACTTATTGGCGTTGTAATTGTCGTTGGAGGGATTATCGGTTTCAAACTACATCCTTTCCTGGCTTTATTGTTCGCAGCATTTATAGTTTCAATGCTGACACCTCCTGAATTTCTTCAAGATTATGCCTTATCCAAAGGGATGTCTGCTGATGCGGCATTGGCCTTTTCAAAAAAAAATGTAGGCGAGCGAATCGCGACAGAATTTGGAAATACCTGTGTGAAAATTGGAATTCTGATTGCAATGGCCGCCATTATTGGTAAATGCTTGTTGGAAAGTGGAGCCGCTGAACGAATTATCAGATCTATTTTGTATTTGACCGGTATGGATAAAGCGCCGATAGCATTTCTGGTCAGTAGTTTCTTTATCGGTATCCCGGTGTTTTTTGATACGGTCATTTTCTTAATGATGCCACTGGTTAAATCGATGGCACTTAGAATACAGAACAGCTATCTTTTACTGGTCATGTGTGTGATGGCAGGAGCAGCCATGGCCAATTCCCTGGTTCCACCTGCTCCGGGTCCACTCTTTTTGATTGGTGAGATGAATATTCCTATTGGTTTGATGATGGTTACCGGTACTATTGTTGGTCTTTTTACCATTACAGCAGGATATTTTTTCTCAATATGGTCCAATAAAAGGGGGCCGATTGAAATGCGTGATTCTGCTGATGCTAAATTGGAAGATATCCGTGCTGCTGCTATCCTTGATACCAAGCACCTCCCCGGCTTAGGAATTTCATTGCTGCCTATCCTGATTCCCTTGGTTTTCATATGTATCGATACCATTGTTAATGCAGTCAAGCCGACCGATTTAAGTACACTTTCTCCAATGACGCAGACTTTAATCAGCATCGCCGGATTCTTTGGAAATAAAAACACCGCCCTTGTGGTTGGAGGTATTGCGGCATTAATTATCTTGGCTAGTCGCAAAAACGATACAAAAGATGGGATATCATCCAAAATCCAGGCAGCCCTAAACAGTGGTGGCGGGATTATCTTGATTACAGCTGCAGGTGGTGCATTTGGTGGTATGTTACAGCAAACAGGGATTAGTTCTCAAATTGCAGTTATGACTCAAGGCTATCAAATGGCCTTGATACCATTAGCTTTCCTTATTGCGGCAGTTGTTCGAACTGCTCAGGGATCAGCAACTGTTGCTTTGATTACTGCTTCAGGAATTCTTTCAGGTATGGCAATGAATGCAGATTTGGCCTTTAATCCTGTTTATTTAGGTTTAGCAATAGGTTGTGGATCTAAACTGGTTCCCTGGATGAACGATTCAGGATTCTGGATTATTTGTAAATTAAGTAATCTGACTGAAAAAGAAGCATTAAAGACTATTTCACCTTTGTTGGTCGTTATGGGTTTTACAGGGCTCATTGTTATAATGATCGGAGCAAAATTATTCCCCTTAATTTAAAAATTTATAAAATATATCATTCTCAATGGCAGAAAAAATTGGATTTATTGGCTTGGGTATCATGGGAAAACCCATGGTACTTAATTTATTGAAAGCTGGTTTTCAGGTAAACGTATTAAGTAAAAGCAGTTCTTCTGCTATTGTTCAGGAGGCTGGTGCAAATGTTTTTGAAAGTATTGCTGATCTTACCTTAAGCTCGGATATTCTAATCACCATGCTACCTGATTCGCCGGAAGTGAAGCAGGTGGTGACAGAAATTCTTCCGGTGATTAAAAAAGGCTCTCTTTTTATTGACATGTCGACTATTGCTCCGGGAGTGGCTAAGGAAATTTATACAAGTCTAAAAGAAAAAGGGGTCTCAGCAATTGATGCTCCGGTTTCAGGAGGTCAGGTTGGTGCCGAAGCGGGAAGCTTATCCATTATGGCAGGTGGGTCTCAGGAGGCTTTCAACAGGGCTCTTCCGGTTTTTCAGGCTATGGGTAAAAATATCATTTTAATAGGGGATGCCGGGGCCGGTCAGGTAACCAAAGCTTGCAACCAAATGATTGTAGGTATCACGATTCAGGCCGTGGCAGAGGCCTTTTCAATGGCAAAAAAGGCGGGAGTTAACCTCGAAAAAATGAGAGAAGTGCTTTTGGGAGGATTTGCACAAAGTCGCATTCTAGATTTACACGGCAAACGCATGATCGACGGAAATTTTGTTCCGGGATTTAAAGTTAAATTACATAAAAAGGATATGGGAATTGCCCTTCAAACCGGGTCTGATCATCAGGTTTCATTAAAAGCAACAGAATTAGTTGCCTCTTTAATGAATCAACTGGTGAATGAAGGTCATGGTGAACTGGATCATAGTTCCCTTTTTTTACTACAAGAGAAAAATTAAGTCATTTTGTTTAACCGTACTCAATAACATTAAATTATGCAACGTAGAAATTTTGTAAAAACAATCGCTGCCGGATCCATAGGTGCATCCGTATTGTCTCCAATCGAGTCAATGGCAGAAGTAAAGCCAAAACCTAGAAAAGTTTTGATGAAAGTTGGCTGCCAGTCTGGTGGTACAACAGAAGAGAATCTACAATTGAAAGGACGTTGTGGTGTCTTTAATATTGATGGAGGCTCGCCTAAATATATCCCAAATGTGGGTTGGGATCTGGAGGATTCACTTAAAAAGCGCGAAGCTTGTGAAAAATATGGTATCAGTTTAGATGCTTATCACTGGCCACTTTCTTCAGCAGGTATTGATAAAGTGCTTTTCCCCAATGTAATGCTTGGTAAAAGTCCTCAAAGAGACCGTGAAATTGATATGCTTAATCAAATGATCATGGTTTCGGGTAAAACCGGAATCAAGGTGATTAATTACAATACTACCATTTTACCGGTACTTAGAACAGGCAAAACGCTTGATCCGAAAAGAGGTAATTCAGAGTATAGCACCTGGAATCTGGCAGAAGCCTTGAAAAGAAATGATCCAAAAACAATCGCCGGGGATGTCAGTATTGACGATATGTTTGAGCGCATTACCTATTTATTAGACAGAACCCTTCCGGTAGCAAAGGAATATAATGTGAAGCTGGCAAATCATATTGCTGATCCACCTGCTCCTGTTGGATACAGGGGAATTACCCGCTGGAATAGCCCGGATGTATTTGAAGGCATAAAGAAGTTTGCACAACTTTATGATAGCAAATACCATGGCTTCAACTTCTGTATCGGATCCATTGCTGAAGGCTTAAAAGATCCTAAAAATGACATAATTCCAATTATCAGATGGGCCGGTGAGCGCAATCAGATTTTTAATATTCACCTGAGAAATATCAAAGGCGGCTGGGGTAATTTCCAGGAAGTTTTTCCTGATAATGGAGACATGAACTTCTTGCAGGTAGTTCGTGAACTACGTGAAGTAGGATTTGATGGTATGGTCATGCCTGATCACGTTCCTTACCATAAAGATCCGGTTGCAGGTTGGCAGAATTTTGCATTCTGCTATGGCTATATCAAGGGCTTAATTCAGGCGGTAACTGAAGAGGCAGAGGCTGCAAGCTAATTTCAAAAAATACAGTATGCACGGACAGAGGGGGCCCAGATTAAAGGATATTCTGATTACGCCAATAGCGATTGTTGATCCGCCCTTATTAAATGCGGCAGGTCTGCATGCCCCTTATGCGCTGAGAATTGTGTTGGAAATAGTTACTGATGATCAAATTTCTGGAATCAGTGAAATACCGGGCACCAGTGATATTGAGCGGGCTCTTTATGAAGCTAAAGAGCTTTTGATTGGTCAGGATGTTTTTCAACTGAATCAAATCGGGGCAATTTTATCTGAACGGTTTGGTTCTGAATCCCCTTCTGCCAGAGGTGAAGCACCCTGGGATCAACGGAAACTGGTCCATATTTTCAGCTCAATTGAGGTAGCTTGTATGGATATCATGGGCAAAGTGTTGGGTCGGCCCATCGTGGATTTACTTGGAGGTAAAATGCGGGAAAGTGTACCTTTTTCCGCGTACCTCTTTTATAAATATGAGGGAGCAGGTGGTGAATTCGGATTCAGTCTTAATCCGGATGCCAGGGGATGGGAAGCCGCAAAACAAAAACAGGCCTTAAATTCTGCTGAAATCGTACTTCAAGCACAAGAAATGTGTAAGGAGTTTGGGTTTAAATCCATCAAGCTAAAAGGGGGAGTATTTGAACCCAGAGTAGAGGTGGATACCATGATTGCCCTTCATGAGGAATTTGGGGCTGATGTTCCCTTGCGCTTTGATCCCAATGCCATTTGGAAGTTGGAAACGGCCATTCAATATGGTAAAGAATTGGAAGGTGTTCTTGAATATCTTGAAGATCCTGTGCGAGGACAAGAGAATATGGCTGCTGTGCGAAAGGTTCTAAAAACTCCGCTGGCTACCAATATGTGTACTACCTCCTTCGAGGAAATTCCACACAGCATAAAAATCGCTTCTGAAGATATTATTTTGAGTGATCACCATTTCTGGGGAGGATTAAAGGCATCCATGACACTTTCAGGTATTTGTGAAACCTTTGGCCGGGATTTATCCATGCATTCTAACAGTCACTTGGGTATTTCATTGGCTGCCATGGTTCACCTGGGTGCGGCTCTTCCAAAAATGCCATATGCTTTGGATACACATTATCCATGGCAATCGGATGAGGTAATTCTCGGCGGACGTCTGAAGTTTGAAAATGGTTCTATCAGTGTGCCGGATGAGCCTGGATTAGGCGTTGAGCTGGATAAAGTGGTATTAGCCAGATTACATCAAAACTATATTAATTGTGGCCTTAAGAAACGCAATGATGAAGTTGAGATGCAAAAGAAAATCCCCGGCTGGAAATTTCAATCGACCAGATGGTGATCTCTTAGCTAACTCTCCATTAATTTAACCTGAGTTCGTCACAAAAATTTGCTACGCTGTTTTTGATTTAATCCGTTCTGATTTTTTGAAAATAAGGGCTGATCGGGTAGTACCGCATTTTGCGCTAGTTTTTGCTCATAAATTGCTATTTGAGATAAAATTTTGCCAAGGTAAAAAGATCAAGAGCTGTCAGCGAATTAATTTCAGGGTAGTGCTTCTTCTGCCTGACTGCCCGTACCAATGAAATACAGCGCCAAGTAAAATAAACCTTGCCGTAGGAGGTATCTTCCGGGTATTCGTAAGTTGATATAGAACGCGATTTCTTGCAGGAAATACCCCGAAGGAAAGGACTGAACTGACCCATAATACGCAAGGCATTGGTTTCCAAAAAGAAATAAATGTTGCTTCAGAGCTGAATCGGATGTCTTAACAGTATTTTTTATCTTCTCTTCCACCTCCCCAGGGTTATTAATTCCTGAATATTTTTTTAAATATTAATCATCCAATTAATTTAAAAACTTAAATTGAAGAGATTTACCACATGGTGGAATTTATTATTTATTTGAGTCCCAAAGAAGTATGCACAATGATTCCTTGATAGTTCAAAAATTATACATAAGACCTGCTTTTTGGTTTCTTGCATTCTTATTTATTGGCTCAGCCTGTCAGACCGCTAATCAGAAAAGCATAAACTGGGGTACATACAAATCAGACTCGAAAAGCAGTAGCTACTCCTATTTAAAGCAAGTTAATAAATTGAACGTCAATCAATTGGAGCTGTCATGGTCTTTCCCTTTTAAGGATGCTGTTCCGGGCGCTCGCACCTCCAGAATTCAGGCAAATCCCATAATCGTTTCCGGAGTCATGTATATTCCCTCCGGCAGGAACAGAATTTATGCGATAAATGCAAGTACCGGTGAACAAATATGGTCTTTTGACCCCTTTGATGGAGCTCAGGGCGGAGGTGTGAGTAGGGGTGTAACGTACTGGGAAAATGGAAATGACAAAAGAATCCTTTTTACGGCGGGTAGTAATCTTTTTGCTTTAGAGGCCTTGACTGGCAAGTTGATTCCTGATTTTGGCAAAGATGGCAGGGTGAATCTGAATGTTGGTATGCGTGGAGATCCCGAAAAAATAGTTGTTGCTCCCACCACTCCGGGGATAGTTTACCAAGACCTGTACATTCTGGGTACTGCAGTTTCCGAGTTTTATGGTGCTGAGCCTGGCTATCAACGCGCTTATAACATCAGAACAGGTAAACTGGTATGGACTTTCCATACCATCCCACATCCGGGTGAGTTTGGCTATGACACCTGGCCAAAAGAAGCCTGGCGATATGCCGGCGGTGTCAATAACTGGGCTGGAATGAGCCTGGATGAAAAGCGTGGAATGGTATTTCTTGCTTTGGGTTCTCCGTCCTATGATTTTTATGGCGGCGATCGGAAAGGTCAGAATCTATTTGGAAACAGTGTGCTGGCATTAGATGCCAGAACCGGAAAATATATCTGGCATTATCAGACTATTCATCATGATCTTTGGGATTATGACCTTCCGGCACCTCCGAATTTAGTATCAGTTGTTCATGATGGTCAAAGGATTGATGCTGTGGCACAGACCTCTAAGATAGGATTTCTGTATTTGCTAAATCGGGAAACCGGCGAACCTCTGTTCCCGATTGAGGAGCGACCTGTACCGGCATCTGATGTGCCCGGTGAGGAAGCCTGGCCTACCCAGCCCTTTCCTTTAAAACCCAAACCCTATGCCCGCCAGCATATTTCATTGGATGACCTCAGCAATTACTCCGGGGAATCCAATGATGAAATTGTAAAAAGATTTAAGTCCATAAGGTATGAAGGTCTTTTTACTCCCCCTTCGATGAGAGGCAATGTCAATCTTCCGGGAACTAGCGGAGGATCGAGCTGGGGAGGAGGTGCATTTGACCAATCTACTGGGATTATTTATGTCAGAGCCACCAACACACCTGGAGTGAGTCTGGTAAAAAAAATGGAACCCGAATCGGATACAGGCAATTTATTTAGTCAGGGGAAAGCGCTTTACACTACTTATTGTCAGGCATGCCATGGGGCAGATAAGAAGGGAGATAATGATTATCCGTCATTAATTGGTCTTCAAAGTAGAATGAATGAGGAAGAGGTATTAGGTAAAATTAAAGTTGGCGTAGGCAAAATGCCTTCTTTTGCAAGTATTATTTCCGGGAAAGAAGAGGCTATCATTTCATATTTATTTGAAAGAGAGTCTAAAACTACCAGAGAAATAAATTTTATGAAAGAAATTGCAAGGAGTGAATCTGCAAATCAAGATGCAGATAGATTTAAGCTGGAAGTTCCCGTAAGATATTTGGATATTCAGTCGAACGGGAAGTTTCGGGATTCTGAAGGGCGATATGGAATCAAACCACCATGGGCAACTTTAAACGCCATTAATCTGAATACAGGTGAATATGCCTGGACGATTCCTTTGGGTAATTATCCTCATTTACAGCAAAAAGGAGAACCCGAAACAGGTTCGGAAGGTAATACCGGACCAATTGTTACCGCCGGTGGATTGTTATTTATCGGAGCCAATATGGGTCCGGCAGATTTTAGATTCAGGGCATATGATAAAGATTCGGGCAAATTGTTATGGGACACCTCAATCCCGGGTACTGCAACTTCTAACGCATCCACGTACATGAGCGGTAAGAAGCAGTATATTGCAGTATCAGTGGCAGGGGATGCTGCTAATCCGGGAGGATATGTGATGGTTTATGCTTTGACCGATGCTAAGTAAAAACGAAATTAATATATTGATTTTCAATTAGATATATTATTTTATTAATAATTATTTTAGGTTCAATAGAAATTTAAGTTGATGAAAAAGATCATTCGTGAACAGGCGAAAAAGTTCGCTTTCAATTATTCAGATTCCCCCTTGATTCATATAAAGCCGGGAGAAGAGTTTGAAATAGAAACATGGGATGCAGCAGTTGGATATTTTAAGAGTTCGGCAGATAAAGCCATTCCGGCAAATCGCCCGGGTTTTGACCGTACACCGCCTTTGGTTAATCCGATTGCCGGACCGATTTTCATCGAAGGCATTGAGCGTGGCGATACCTTGGTTGTAAATATTCATCAGATCCAGGTTGAAGTCACTTCCTGGATTGCGGTAGGACCTAACCGGGGACCACTGGGTGACTCCTCTCGCTGGAATGAAATATCCGGTGAATACAGTACAATGGTCTTTGATCATAGTCCGGGTGAAAGCGGAACTACCCTGGATGGAACACTCCATTTTAATGATAAAATCTCCTGGCCAATTACCCCCTTTATCGGCACTTTGGGCGTAGCGCCCGACCGGGATGTAGCAAGTAGTCTGGAAGGGCAGGGGGATTGGGGTGGCAACCTGGATATTCGTGATTTCAAACCGGGGAACAGGATATTTCTTCCGGTTTATCATCCCGGCGGACTATTTTATCTGGGCGATGTCCACGCGAGTCAGGGGGATACCGAATTCTCCGGAACTGCAGCAGAAACACAGGCTACGGTCAGGCTTTCATTTGAAGTGATTAAAGGCAAACGCCCTCCCGGTATTAGAATTGAAACACCTGATTCTATTATCACAATTCATGCGTTTAGGCCATTGGAAGATGCAGTGCATCAGGCAACGGTTTATATGATGGACTGGCTGGTTAGTACTTATGGTTTCTCACAAGTGGAGGCTTATTGCTTTGTCAGTACCTGCCCTGATTTTAGAATCAATGTTTATCAAATGTGTAAAATTGGGAAGATTAACTATGTGGCAGGAGCCGAGGTTCCGAAAAAATATTTGCTGGAGAGCAACAAATGATGATTGTCTGTTGTTGGCCTTCTTCCCGGGCAGAAGGATCAAAATTTACTATTATTGCTAAATGTAACTTTTGTAACCATAACTCGATTTTGCTATTGAGACCTTTGTGTTCAAATAAATAGTCATTATGGAAATTTTAGGTTATATATTGGCAGTACTCGTAGGGGTTTCATTAGGCTTAATTGGAAGTGTGGGATCTATACTTACCGTACCAATTTTAGTTTATGTGATGGGAGTTAATCCCATATTAGCTACAGCCTATTCCTTGTTTATAGTGGGTTCAACTGCTTTAATTGGAGGTATTCAAAGTGCAATTCAGAAAAAGGCAGACTTTAAAACAGTTCTGATTTTTGGAATTCCATCCATTGTAGTTGTTTATCTTACCCGTATGTGGCTGGTGCCCCTGATTCCTTCTGAGCTCTTTACCATTGGAACATTCGTTATAACTAAATCCATCGGTATCATGGTTTTATTCGCCATCGTCATGATTCTGGCTTCTGTCAGTATGATCAGACCTTGTATTGATTGTGATAAAGCCGATGATGAACCTCTTCAATATAACTATCCAATGATTCTTCTTGAAGGTACTTTGGTAGGTTTGCTTACCGGCTTGGTCGGTGCGGGTGGTGGCTTTTTGATTATTCCTGCACTGGTACTTTTAGCACGTATGCCAATGAAATTGGCTGTAGGAACTTCCCTTTTTATCATAGCCGCCAAATCATTAATAGGTTTTATCGGTGATATTCAGGGCGGTCAGCTGATTGACTGGAAATTGCTTGGAACATTTACAGGACTGGCGGTGGTTGGAATATTCATTGGTATTTATCTGGCAAAAATGATCAGCGGAGAAAAACTAAAGAAGTCTTTCGGCTGGTTTGTTATGCTAATGGGTATTTACATCTTTGTGAAAGAATTATTCTTTCCATCAGCGGGAGGCGGTCATTAGGATATTTAACAATTCTGCACAAATGAATAAGGATCGTAATCTTGACCAGAACTTTTGGAATGAACGCTATCTTTTAAATGAGACCGGCTGGGATTTAGGTCAGATCTCTCCACCATTAAAAGCCTATATTGATCAGTTATCTGATAAAAATCTGCGGGTACTCATTCCTGGATGTGGCAATTCTTATGAAGCCGAATATTTATTGGAGCATGGTTTCACTGACATTACCGTTATTGATATTGCTCCGGCCCTGGTTGATCGATTAAAATCTAAATTCAGGGCAAACCAAAACATCAAAATTATTTTGGGTGATTTCTTCACTCACAAAGCGGAGTATGATCTGGTATTGGAGCAAACCTTCTTTTGTGCACTAAATCCAGAACTTCGTAAAAGTTATGTAGAAGCCATGTCAGGTCTTCTTGCTCGGGACGGAAAACTCGCAGGAGTTCTTTTTAACAGGGAATTCGAAACGCAGGGGCCTCCGTTTGGAGGAACTGATACTGAGTATCTGGCCTTATTTGGAGATGGCTTTAAATTCAAAATTTTTGAGCCTTGCTATAATTCTTTTTCTAAGCGCGCTGATTCAGAATTATTTATAATTCTGGAGAAGAAATAGCACTATTCTGCTTTTGTTGATTGTAACCTATGTTACCGACTGTTGTCAGATTTATCCTGACCTTTGTATAGGAAATTCAAAGACCATTAATTAAGCAATAAATTCAAAACTAAAAATTAGAAAATATGTTTTTTCAACACATTTATGATAAGAGCCTTGCACAGTCAAGCTATTTCATCGGCTGTCAAAAAGCCGGAGTAGCCGCAGTTATTGATCCGAAGCGTGATGTGGATACTTACCTTGAAATTGCAAAAGTAAATAACATGGAAATTACCCATATTTTCGAAACCCATATCCACGCAGATTTCCTCGCTGGCTCCCGTGAGCTTTCCAAATTAACCGGAGCTCAAATGTATCTTTCAGATGAGGGTGGTCCGGGTTGGGAGTATGAGTTTGCTCATCATGGATTAAAAGACGGTGATAAAATCAAATTGGCTAATCTTGTATTTGAGGTTTTACATACTCCCGGGCATACCCCAGAAAGTATAAGTTTCCTGTTAACTGATATACCCGCATCCAAAGAGGCGGTCATGTTATTCACTGGAGATTTTGTATTCGTTGGGGATATCGGTCGTCCTGACCTGCTGGAAAAAGCAGCAGGTATGGTGGGTACCATGGATGCCGGGGCAAAGCAAATGTATAAGTCAATCCAAAGATTTTCTTCGCTACCTGACTATATACAGGTTTGGCCGGGACATGGAGCCGGATCGGCATGTGGTAAGTCTTTGGGATCTGTTCCAAGTACAACAGTGGGTTATGAAAAGCTTAGAAACTGGGCCTTTTCTTACGATAAGGACGAATCAGGATTTGTTCAATATCTTCTTGCTGACCAGCCAGAGCCACCCAAGTATTTTGCAATGATGAAAAAGCTTAATAAGGTTGATCGTCCATTGCTGACAGAAGTGCCTGTATTGAAAAAATTAGCGGCTTCAGAATTAAAAGACGCGATGGATAAAGGGATGAAAGTACTTGATGCCAGGGATAAAGTTGAATTTGAAGCAGGATTTATACCGGGAAGTTTGAATATTCAGGGTAATAACTCATTTGCAACTTGGGCAGGATGGTTTTTAAATTACGAAGAGAAGTTTATCATCCTCGCTGATGAATCTAAGTTGGATGATTTGACAAGAAAACTGATGCGTATCGGTTTAGATAATATCTATGGTTATATACCATCAACAACAGTATGGACTGAAGCCGGTGGTCAACTGGAAAAGGCAATTATAATTTCTTTAGAAGAAGCCAAAAAGTTGATGCAGGGGGATATACAGATTGTAGATCTGAGAGGCCTGACTGAATTTAACTCCGGGCACATTGGGAATGCTGACAATGTGTTTGTAGGAACTTTGCCACAAAATCTGGATAAGATAAGTAAAGATAAAAAGGTAGTGATTCATTGTCAGGGTGGAGACAGAGCGGCAATTGGCTACTCGATACTTGTAAAGAATGGCTTTAAAAATATCTCTAATTTTTCCGGTGGAATTAATGATTGGGTGAATAAAGGCGAACCATTAGTTTCTTAAAATTATTTTGTTTTTTGTTGTTTGAATTCGCCGGAAATTAATCCGGCGAATTTTTTATTTGCAACAAATGTTACTGTTCTGATCGCTAATAATACCGATTTTTGTGTTATCAAATCTAATGAAATGAATGTAGAGCAAATTTATACCGGATGTTTGGCACAAGGTGCGTATTACATCACCAGCAATGGCGAAGCTGCTATTATAGATCCACTGCGCGAAGTGGAGCCTTATCTAAGCAGATTAAACAAGGATGGGGTGAAACTTAAATACATTTTTGAAACCCATTTTCATGCCGATTTTGTTAGCGGGCATGTTGATTTGAGTAAGAAAACCGGAGCTTCCATAGTTTATGGCCCAAATGCTGCCTGCGAATTTGAATGTATTTCTGCACAGGATGGACAGGAATTTAAGGTTGGTGATATTACGATCAAGGCTTTACACACTCCCGGGCATACTTTGGAAAGCACTACTTTTCTTTTAAAAGATGAAACTGGCAAAGACCATTGTATTTTTAGTGGGGATACTCTGTTTTTGGGAGATGTTGGTCGCCCGGATCTGGCTCAGAAAGCAGCACACATGACGCAAGAGGAATTGGCCGGTTTATTATATGATAGTCTTAACGATAAAATCATGCCCTTAGCGGATGATGTCATTGTCTACCCTGCTCATGGTGCCGGTAGTGCCTGTGGTAAAAATATGATGAAAGAAACAGTGGATACCTTAGGCAATCAGAAAAGAACCAATTATGCTTTGAATCAACCTAACAAAGAGTCGTTTGTAAAAGCAGTTACCGATGGCCTGCTCCCGCCTCCTGCTTATTTTGGCTATAATGTTGCCATGAATAAAAAGGGTTATGAAAACTTTGAAACGGTTTTAAATAACGGAATGAGAGCTTTGAGCCCGGATGAATTCGAAGTTGCTGCAGAAAATACGGAGGCTCTTATTCTGGATACCAGAGATAACACGATATTTTACAAAGGGTTTATTCCACAGTCCGTAAATATTGGACTTAGCGGTGATTTTGCTCCATGGGTAGGTGCCCTGATTGTGGATGTAAAGCAGGCTATATTACTCGTTACCGAGGAAGGAAAAGAGGAAGAAGCAGTAACCCGTTTAAGCCGTGTAGGATTCGATAATATACTTGGGCATTTGAAAGGTGGATTCAAAGCCTGGTTAGATTCAGGTAAGGAAGCTGATGTAGTTGATCGTATTACTGCTGAGCATTTTGCACATGAGTTCAGACCTGAAAAGGATGTGGTATTGGATGTACGCAGAGAGAGCGAATATGCTGCTGAGCATGTAGATAATGCATACAACAGGCCTTTAGCTTATATTAATGATTGGATTAAGGATATCGATCCAAAACAGCATTTCTTCTTGCATTGTGCAGGAGGCTATCGCAGTATGATGGCCGCATCTATACTTCAGGCCAGAGGATATAGAAACTTTACTGAAATTGCCGGTGGATTTGGAGCGATAAGTGCTACCAATATTCCCAAAACAGATTTTGTTTGCCAGAGTAAGGTGATGCCTACCTGATTTAAGTCAAGAGCTTTCCATTTTTTTCAAAGGGTAATGCCTCCCTTTGAAATGGGATAGGCTGGTCGTTGGGGTTCTTCTTACAGGAATGGCAGTTTTTAACGCCTCTTGTTGTGGTTCAGGGGCATGTTCTTCATCACCTGTTAAGAATGATACCACATCAAAAGAAATTAGTTATGAAGAAATTAAATAAAAAGCAATGACATTCAATGAGTTAATACAATCAGACAAGCCGGTGCTTGTTGATTTTTTGCAGAATGGTGCGGACCTTGTAAAGTAATGGCACCCATTCTTAAAGATGTAAAACAGGAAATTGGGGATTCTGCAAGTATATTAAAGGTAGATGTAGACAAGAATCCTCAGGCTGCTGCCGCTTATCAGGTTCAAGGAGTTCCAACTCTTATATTATTTAAACAAGGCAAAGTTCTATGGCGCCAAAGTGGGGTGGTACAAAAGAATGGTTTAGTTGGTGTAATTAAAAAATTTACAGTTTAAAAATAAAGTTATGGGTATATTTAGTTGGCTGTTCGGAAGTTCCAAAAAGCAAGATCACCCAGAGAATTCTCACAAAATCATGTCAAAGGTTCTGTAAATATTCCTCTCGACAGCATACCGTCTCAGTTGGCCAAATTTAATAACAAAAAACATATCATAGTGTTTTGTCTTAGTGGGAATAGAAGCTCACAAGCAAAATCATTTCTTGAACAAAATGGATTTGAAAATGTTGTGAACGGTGGGACAGTAGAATCTGTCAATCAATTCATGAGTCAATATTTTGTTCATTTCTTTAATTATCAATGTTAAAATCTAGAAATTAATAATAATTTAGTCATGAAAACAATAGTGCTTAATGTTCGTTCAGCAAAGGAATTCAATTTCGACGGGCATGCTGTTGGAAGTGTAAATTATCCACTTGATTGAATTGAAAACTATATCGATAGTCTGCACCAGTTTGACAAAGTTATTTTGGTTTGTGGAAGTGGAAACAGAGCCAGTATGGCAAGGAGTATTCTTTCACAATCCGGCATCTCAATAATAGAAAACCTGGGGCCTTGACAAAATGTTTCATTTTGCCGAATTGAACGGGATTTCAAATTACCAGTATCATCTGATTAATGATAAAGATGTGGAGAAAGGTGTGGTACACTTTAATCAGATGATTAATATAGATAACGTCTGCATTGGTACACGTGGTAAAGCCGGACCTTTCCATCAAAGTGCCACTGAAAAATTAATTAAGGATCTATTTAAACCGATTATTTCTTTTCACTTAAACAACTAAAAAAATAAAATGGAACTTATACTACAACCATGGTCCTGGTGGTTTTCAGGGATAATGATAGCAGCAATCATGTTCTTCCTTCTGTTTTTTGGGCAATCCTTTGGATTTTCTTCAAACTTGAGGACTATTTGTGCTGCTGCAGGTTTAGCAAAATCTGCTAAAATTTTTGATTTTAACTGGAAATCTCAAATGTGGAACCTCGTATTTCTGGTAGGGGCTATTTTAGGTGGTTTTATTTCAAGGGAGTTTTTGTCAACAGATGCCCCTGTTCTAATCTCGGAGGCAACAATACAGGATTTGTCTAAAATGGGTATCGCCGCCCCTGATGCATTACAGCCGGCCGAACTTTTTGGACTTGATGCTGTTTTGTCTTTAAAAGGATTTCTGGTACTTGCATTCGGTGGACTAATGGTTGGATTCGGATCGCGTTATGCCGGTGGATGTACTTCAGGTCATGCCATCAGTGGTCTATCAGATCTTCAAATTCAATCATTGATTGCTGTAGCAGGCTTTTTTATAGGGGGGCTGTTGATGACCTATTTTGTTTTACCTTTAATATTTTAATATATGAAGTTTATAAAATTTTTATTGCTGGGAATAGTTTTCGGAATTGTAATGACTAAATCTGAAGCGGTGTCCTGGTACAGAATTCAGGAAATGTTCCGCTTTCAGGCATTTCATATGTTTGGAATCATTGGTACTGCAGTTACCCTTGGTGTGGTGGGAGTAGCCTTAATTAAAAAGTTTCGAATCAGAGATTATCAGGGCAATCCGATTGTATTTAGTCCAAAGGAAAAATCTGTTGCTCGTTATCTTATTGGAGGTTCAATCTTCGGACTTGGCTGGGCTTTAAGCGGTGCTTGTCCCGGACCTATGGTGGTGAATATTGGATATGGTTATTGGGCCATGGCCATTGTATTTTTCTTTGCAATAGTTGGAACCTATTTTTACGGATTAATTAAGCATAAATTACCACACTAGAGTTTGGAGCAAATTTCGGCTTTAAGAACAGAAGCTGGGAGACTACTTTAAATTATAACCGTATTACAGCCAGGGGCAGGTATCTGGTTCCGCGCGAATGGGCTAGAGATCCTTTTTTTACTTTTCTTCCGCGCGAGCCGAATGAGGGATTAGGGAATTTAGGCGCAATAATGGCTAAAGTAAGTTTTGCTATGCCACAATCAGCCTTAAAAACATCCTTTGCAGCCGGATATTATCATTTGCCTGATGTGAAAATTATGCATGAACAAGTGGAATGCCTTCCAATACACAGATCAATACCGATATTAGAGATATCTTTGCAAATGCTTTAAAAGGTCTTGAAGCTCAGTTGCTATTTGTTGCCAAAATTAATGAGGGCGAAACCTATGGTAATAAGAGAATCATAATCAATAAAGTTAATATGCTGCAGTCTAATTTGGTTTTAAACTTTCACTTTTAATGATAGCAAATCTGGATAAGTTAAAAAGTATTTTTGAACCCCAACTCATACAGGAAATTCAACAATTCGGGATTCTTCAAACCTTTAAGGAAGGTGATTTAATCATGGATTACGGTAAATATGTAAGAATGATGCCTATTATTCTCAATGGTACTGTGAAGGTTTATCGCTTAGATGAAAAGGAAAATGAGATTTTGCTTTATTATTTATCGAGCAACGAAAGTTGTTCTATGGCCTACAGTTGCTGCCTGGAAGCCAAAAAAAGTGAGGTAAAGGCTGTTGCAGAAGATAATGTGGAACTGATTGCAATTCCTCATGTCAAACTGGACGATTGGATTTGTAACTATCCGAGCTGGAAAAGCTATATCATGCGAAGCTTTAACGAACGCTTTATTGAACTGTTAAAATCGATTGAAAGTATTGCTTTTCATAAGCTTGATGAACGTCTGATTGGATACTTAAAAGAAAAACAACGTTTAAGTGGGTCTAGTGTGATAAAGGCATCCCACGGACTGATTGCGGATGAATTGGCTACAAGTCGGGTGGTGATTTCGCGACTTTTGAAACAGGTAGAAAACGATAGAAAAATTATCCTTTACAGGAATGAGATTAAGCTTTTAACCTCATTCGCCTGATACTTTATCCTAAATATTGGAGTGCAAAGAGTAAGGCACCATAAAGAAAAATCAAAATAATCGCATCAATACCTAAAGCGAATCGTTTTTTCGGTGATCCGAATAAGATACTGATACTGATGACACAAGTCATTATTAAAGTAACCAACGCACTCAATGCATGGTTCGGATTGGTAGCAAGAAGTATGGGAC
>VGGW01000043.1 GCA_016868395.1 Bacteroidota bacterium
CTTACCAGTCTTAGCGGCAATAGATTCAATAAAAGAAAATGCATCAATGGCACCACGACCCGCTCGCCCCAGGTATACATCAGTTGATCTGTGAATATACTGAGCAAACTGAGTCTGTTTGATTTCATCCGATGGATTGAGCTATTAATCAAACCTTCGGCAATTATTTCATCCGCATCCAGAAAAATCAGGTACCTCCCCTTTGATACCGCAGCTAATTGCCAACAAGCAAAATTCTTTCCTAACCAGTCTACCGGGAGTACTTCGCCTCGAATGACCTTAAATTGTTTGTGTTGATCAGCATAATCTGAACATATGTGATAAGTTTGATCCGAAGAGTGATCATCAAGTATGATAACCTCGTAATTTGTATAGTCTTGATTTCGAATTGATTCCAGCAGGTCCAAAATATTACGTTCCTCATTTCTGGCTGGAATAAGTATGGAAACTAGATCATTGTATTTTTTTGCAGATTTGGTAAGCTTTGGATTAGAAATGAAATTAAACAAGGTTACTGTAAACCTAAGAATTAGAAAAAAAAAGATGAGGTAAATTAATATCATATTTATACTTGAATCGCTGTTTGTTTTTGGCGCGAAGTTTCGTAATGTTTATTATAAGCGCTTTTGATCAGTTGAAGGCTTGTGAATTCTGCACCCTTCCATTCCTGTAAATAACAAGTAAGCATTGGTTTGCGATATTCAAAATAGTCGATGAAACTAGCAGCAAAAATATATTGGAATTTTCGATTCGAGCTGTTAATTAAATTAATCAGGCCTTTTTGAAACTGAATTTCATCCACATGGCCAGAGTACAATTTGCCTTGAGGGAAAATTAGAACCAAATTATCAGGATTATTCAATAATTTTCCGGCATACTCTAAGGTTTCAATCGCACTTCTTGAATTCTTTTTTACAGAAAAACTCCCCAAATATTTTAAAAACCAAACCTTTCGATAATTTTCTTCTGTAATCATCACGTGAAACTTTTTTTTAAAGTAAAGTCGGTTAATTTGAAACATCAAAAATCCGTCCCACCAAGAAGAATGATTAGCCAATAATAAGATGGCCTGATCCTTTGAAAACTCTGTCCGGTTAAATTTTAATTCCTGAAAATCAGAACTTATGATCCTTTTGATGTACCAGGAAAAAAACTGAAAGACTAATTTATTTTGGCGAGGTTCAAGCATTATTAAAGATAGAATTTTTTATCAAACTGATCTTAGTTAAGGGTTAGATTACAGAAAATACTACTTTATAAGGTCATCGACTATTTTAGCTGAAAGTAAGGCCAATGGAATTCCTCCTCCCGGATGTACACTCCCTCCTACAAAATATAAATCTTTAATTCCGGAAGAAAAATTCGCATGCCTTAAAAAAGCAGAAAACGGATTATTGGAACTGCTTCCATACAATGAACCCTGATAGGAGAAGGTTCTGGAATCGATGCTTCTTGGATCTAACACTGACTCAAAACGTATCAACTTACTAATATCCCGACCCAGATTTCGGGAAAGTTTTTCAATGATGGCACTTCGCGACGACTTAATCAGCGAATCCCAGTTCTGACCTGTATCGGAAGGCACATTGACCATGGTAAACCAATTTTCAGATCCTTTAGGAGCATCTTGTGGATTATTTTTGGAACTGATATGAACATAAACTGTAGGATCAGACCCTATGCTTTTTTTCTCCCAAATTTCGCGGAATTCCTCTTTATAATCTTCTGTAAAAAAAATATTATGTAGCTCAAGTTCCGGAAAAGCAGCCTCAATACCCCAGTAAAATATAAGCGCAGAACTACTCCTTTCTTGCTTTTTTAGTCGCTCAGGAACTTTTAAACCCTTCAATAAGCGAGAGTAGGTATACCACACATCCATATTCGATATAATCAAATCCGCAGCATAGCTTTTACCTCTGCAATGCAAGTTAACCGGTTTATTATTTTTTAGTTCTATTTCATCTACATAAGAATTAAAGTGAAATTTAACTCCCAGACCAATCGCCAGATTATATAGTGAACTGACAATGGCATACATACCTCCAAGCGGGAAATAAGCTCCAAAATGTTGTTCAAAATGAGGAATTATATTTAAAGTGGCAGGAGCCTTGTAAGGGTTTGAGCCATTATAAGTTGCATAACGATTAAATAAGCGAACGGTCCGACTGTCCTTGAATCTGTTCTCATTGGCTTGATTCATTGAACGAAAAGGGTCAATCTTAGGGAATTGAAATACTGAATTTAAAGTTTCCCAATTGAGGTAACAACGAAACTTATGCAGTGATCTCTGGAGGAATACCGGATTTGTAATCTCATAAATTTCCCTGCTTTTATTCAAATAAGCGATTACAGAGTTTGCCGAATCAGTCGTTTTATTTTCTATCTCCTGAGCAAATTTTAGCGGGTCTGCAAACGCATGTATTCGAGTACCATCCTCATAATAATAATTACAAATGGTTTCAAGTTTTTGATATTGAAAATAGTCATGGGGATTTTTGCCTGCCAAAAGGAACAACTCATCCACGTACTGAGGCATGGTAAATAAACTGGGGCCCGCATCAAACCGGAAAGGCCCGAGTTTGATTTCCGAAAGTTTTCCTCCCGGATGTTCGGAGGCCTCAAAGACCTCAACCTGATGACCTTTTAAAGCCAAACGAATCGCGCTTGCTATACCTGCAATCCCGGCACCAATAATTAAGGCTCTAGACATAAAACGAAAATACGCTATTTCATCTCCAATCGAGATTTGGATCAAAATATGACAAGAATATTATTCAAAAATAAGACAAATTGCAGGATAAATTTTGGTTTTCACCGGATCACATCCCCTAGTAATCCTTTGAATCAGGATCAGAACCTGCCTATTAGTTAACTTAAGATGGCTAGTGCATTGTGCCGAAGCCCAATAATTTATCTTAACTTTTGGAAAGCAGGGTCTGTTGCTTCTGGCTTATTCCGGTCCCGTGTTCTGCCCTATTTTTTTGCGGGCAGATGGAATAGCTATCATGAGATTTAGAAATGCAAAAAAGATAGCGCTGCCACCCGGGTTTGGGGTTCTATTACCGGACTGCCAGTGCCGATGAAACACAGCTTTAGGTAAACTAAACCTTGCCGAAGGAGGTATCTTCCGGCTATGGAGCATCTGAAATCAAGTAGTATTTCTTGCCGGCAATACTTCGGAGGAAAGGACTGCACGAAGCGATAACACGCAGGTATTGCTTTCCAAAAACCAATCATAAGCGTCCGGAGCAGCATAGGATCCATCAAAAGGATAATTTCTAATATCGAACTGAGGTTAAATAAGAGTCCTGATTCGATTTAACCCATGTAATGATGCTCATTTAAGCGTATTGAGCACTCTGAACATTTTCTGACGAATGACGGAACTACTCCCCTGATAGTTATTGATTATAAATGAAAACACCATTGGTATTCCTGATGAAGAAGTATGATAACCGGTATAAGCAATAACATCATTGATTGACCCGCTTTTCATTTTCATGTCATTAATTACAGGAAAACTTCTGATATAGCTTTCGAACCAAGGTTTTTTTTTAATGAATTGTAGTATTTGAGACATAGCCATGGTCGTAATCCGGTTAGAAGGTGAAAGTCCGCTACCATCATAAATATTTATCGCTCCAGACTCCAAATCAATTTTTTTGTTCCAAAAACTCTTCATAAAATCCACGCCATTAGCCGTGGTAATATCCTTGTTCTGTTGCCAGGCAAAAGTTTTAACTAAATGTTCACCAAAAAGATTGATACTCTTTTGATTGAACCAATAAACGATTTCATGAAGTGCCGGGGAGGTATGGACAGAAATGATTTGAGTTTGTTGTTGCATGGGCTTCGTGTTTACTTCAAGCAGCCTTGCAGTAGTTGCTCCTTGATCAACATGTATACCCACCGACATCAGTTTATTTTGAAATCGATAAGCCAGATCAAATGCAGGATCAGGGATTGAAGCTGAAATAACTTTTTTAAGATCAATTCCATAAGTGCCTCTTAGATAAACTATCGTAGAGAAAGGAGCAGAATAAGCATATACATTGTCACCGGTACCGGCCTGCCCTGTTTTTACTTCATTAATGATTTTGAGGTAAGATAATTCAGGATCTGTTTTTAAAAGTTCGGCCCTTCCACCCACTTTACCGGCTTTAAAATGCAAATCAAATTGATTTTCCCTCCAGGTTAAGGAAGAAGGACCTGCACCATAATAATTACCCATATCCTGCCAGGTCCAGCCGCCAGGCATGGTTTCGGTACCAAATAACCGGTCATCAGCAATAATTTGTCCACGAATATTTTTTATTCCGCTTCTGATCAATGCATCAGTCCATTTCTGGAGGATTAGCTCGGAAGTACTTTGCCCAAATCGATCGCTACCTAATGACGGATCACCTCCCCCGGTAATAAACAGGTCTCCGTTGAGGGTACCATTTGCTGAGATTGATCCGGAATAACCCAATGTTGTCTCCCAGGTAAAATCTTTGCCTAAAAGATAATAGGCAGTTGCGGATGTAATCGCTTTTAGAGTAGAGGCAGAAGCCAGCCCTTCATTTCCGTTTACGGAATAAATTACCGCTCCAGTTTCGGCATTTAACACGCTCAATGAGCTGCTAGCGAACTTCATCTGACTATCAGATTCAAAAGCTTCGAAAGCACTTTCAATCTTCTGCTTCATGCTCTGAGCACAGATGGAGCTGCCGGACAAAAACAGAATGATAAAAAATAGTGATTTTTTCATGTAAACTATTTAGTCTAATTCAGAATGGACAGATTTAAACTGAATAAATTAAGTGAATTTTGGTAAAGAAAGAAATCTGCCGATTAGTATTGCAGTGCGAATCAAATTTGATGCGGTGTATTTTATGGCGGTTTCCAGATCTGTAGGCTGATTGCCAATAGCAAGCAGCAGGTCAAAATATTTATTCATCTCAGGATGATCAACCAGGGGTATCTTTCCGGCAAGTCCAATTACGATCATTCCTTTTTCTTTTGCATACTTAGCCACAGTAAAAGGGCCTTTACCCTGCAAGGTTTGTTCATCTAAACTGCCTTCACCGGTTATCAATAAATCAGCATTATTTAAACTTTTTTCAAAATCAGTAAGCTGCAAAAAATGTTCGCCCCCGTTCACTAATTTGGCATTCAAAAATGCCTTTAAAGTGGCGGCAATGCCCCCGGCTGCTCCACCGTGAATAATCTCATTCATCCTGACTCCTGTTGAATTGAATGCAAGTTCCGATAAATTGCCCAAGCTGAGATCCAGACGTTTTACCTCCTCCGGGCCGGCTCCCTTTTGAGGACCAAAAACTGCTGCTGAACCTAGATCACCGAGGAGAAAATTATCAACATCACATAATACTATTATCTGACATTTAAATACCCGCTTATCAAAAGCTGAGGTATCAATATGGCGGAAATTGGACATATTCACCGGTAAAGCTGCCATTTCAAGCCCTTCGGCATCCCTGAATTTCATGCCAAGAGCACTTAAAATTCCTATACCTCCATCAACCGTGGCAGACCCTCCAAGTCCGATGATAATTTTATCAACCTGTCTATCCAGTGCATGACGAATCAGTTCGCCTGTTCCAAAAGAGGAAGCCATTAAAGGAGACCGTTCTTCCGGACTCAATAATCGGATACCGGAGGCATCTGCCATTTCAATAACAGCGGTTTTACCCTGATCAATTATTCCCAGGGAAGCTTTGATCAACCTTCCTAGTGGGTCGTGAACATCGTATTCATGCCAGACTCCTCCGCATTTCTCCACAATCAAATGTCCGGTTCCATCACCACCATCTGCTATAGGAAAACATTCGGAGGTGAATTTTAATCCACTCCGAGCAAGTCCAACTTGAATGGCATCCGCCGTCTCATTAGCCGTAAGGCTATGCTTAAATGCATTTGGAGCAATCAAAATATGCATTAGCCTAATTTTTAATCCTCAACTTCAACAATCATTTCAATTTCTGTCGCCCAATTTGCAGGTAGCGCCGACATTCCAACAGCTGATCGGGCATGTCTACCCTTCTCTCCAAACACCGCAACCATCAGATCCGAAAAAGCATTCATCACCTTTGGCTGATCTTTGAATTCGGGAGTAGATTGTACCATACCCAAAACTTTAACAATTCGCTTGACTTTATTTAAATCGCCGAGTTCAGCCTTTAAGCTAGAAAGTAGTGAAATAGCGGTTAATCGTGCGGCTTCTTGTCCTTGTTCCAGGGTCAGGTCGTCTCCTAACCTTCCGGTCAGTCTGCTGCCATCTGGTTTATCAGGGCCATGACCGGCTGTATAAAGCAGATTACCGATACGAACAACCTTGACATAGCTGGCTAATGGTGCACTTGGCTTAGCTAAAACGATATTTAACTCCTTAAGTCGCGCATCAAAATCTATAACTCCGGTTTTAGAGTCCGCTTTTACCTGAGCTTTGGATACAGAATTCAATGAAATCAGGATAATCGTGATCAAGGGCAATAAAAAATACTTCTTCATAATTCTATTTTTAAATTTAAATTAAGCAGATTACCGTAAAAAAATAATGCTGATTTACTCAATCTTTAAGAAAAGTAAACCAACATTAAAATCAGAATGTATGTATTTTAGGGATTGTTAATCTTCCACTTCAACAATCATTTCAATCTCAATAGCAATGTTGCCAGGTAATGCACTAAAACCTACTGCAGAACGGGCATGCTTGCCTTTTTCTCCGAAAACAGCTACCATCATATCAGAAAATGCGTTCATAACCTTTGGCTGGTCCTTGAATTCAGGAGTACATTGAACCATTCCCAATACTTTAACCACACGTTTTACCTTGTTTAAGTCGCCAATTTCTGCTTGCAAACTTGAAAGCAATGCGACGCCGGTTAAACGTGCAGCTTCCTGACCTTGCTCTAATGTTAGATCATCTCCAACTCTACCTGTCATCGGACCGCCTTCCGCGCGATCAGGACCGTGACCTGAAGTGTAAACAAGATTACCTACACGAACAGTTTTTACAAAATTTGCTGTTGGCGGTTTAGGAGTTGTCAACTCGATATTCAATTCTTTTAAACGAGCTGCAATATTTACTGTATCAGTAGCGGCTGTTTCCTGCTTTGCAGCATCTTCCTGCTTTGGGTTACAACTTAATAAGGCTGCTGAAATAAGAAATAATAGGGAGTACTTTTTCATAACAATTTAATTTTGGGTTTTATTTATTTACAATATTGATAGGTTTCTGATTCAGGAATGAAGATAGATTATTTTCAGCAATTCCCATTAATCGGGCACGTGCTTCTTTCGTTGCCCAGGCAATATGAGGTGTAATCAAGCAATTTTTTGCTTTAAATAAAGGATTGTCTGCTGAGGGAGGTTCAACCGAAAGCACATCAATTCCTGCACCGGCAATAATTCCCTCATTTAAAGCATCCGCCAGGTCTTGGTCCACCATCAAAGGTCCTCTTGAGGTATTGAGAAAGAAGGCCGTAGGCTTCATTTGTCTTAAGCTGACTTTATTTATAATGCCCTGGGTTTCGGGGAACAGCGGACAATGAACACTGACAACATCTGACTCCTTTAGCAAGTCATTAAGTTCTGCCCAGCGAAAGTTCTTTCGGTGGGATTGATCAGATTGAGTTCTCGAATAGCCCAAAATGTTCATACCAAAAGCGCTTGCAATATCTGCAACCTTTTGACCGATACTGCCAAATCCAATAATACCGATTGTCTTGCCTTCAAGCTCAATCAGAGGGTAGTTCCAATAACAAAAATCAGGTGATGCAGCCCAGTCGCCCTTACGAACCGAATCGCTATGGCTTTGAACATGCTGACATAACTCCAATAACAAAGCAAAAGTCATTTGCACAACCGATGCAGTTCCATAACCCGGAACATTTGCCACGGCAATACCTCTGCTCTTGGCATAATCCACATCAACTACATTGTATCCGGTGGCCAAGACCCCAATATATTTAAGATCAGGCAGCTGTGCAAGCACCGACTCTCTGAGCGGGGTCTTGTTTGTAAATACAATTTCTGCCCCCTGACAGCGCTCCAGAATTTGGTTTTCAGGAGTACGATCATGAACCTCCAGGTTCCCAAATTTTTTTATTCCTTCCCAGTTTAGATCTCCGGGATTTAGCGTATAACCATCTAATACAACTAACTTCATGCTCATTCTAATTCAAAAATTTTCTTTTTTCTTTATGCTTTCTTCTTTTAATCCTTTACTTTTAAAACTTTTGCCCAAGCCAAATTCAGCACTCTCTTGGCATTCGCAATCACTACATCCGCATCCTCATCTCCAAAAGGTTTGATCTCAAAGCTCACCACCGGCGGAGTTTTGGTGTTAAGGAATCCTATTTTCAGTAGCACTCTCAAATATCCAACGACCACATCCACATCATTTTCTCCATTTGGGAAACCGAACCTTGGATGTACATCTCCATATGCTGCCATTTCAGGACTTTTCACGACACAATTACCTATATGAGCATGAACAATATAATCCTTTACCGGAAGAATTGATTCTTCAATGGTTTCATGGATCAAAGGTATATGACTCAGGTCTACCATCAAACCGAAATGATCGTGGTTTTTACGAATCTCTTTAGCGTAGCGCAAAGCCAGTGCTGCGGGACCAATCAGACTGCGTTTATCCACGTCATAATCAAAAACCTCCAATGCTATTTTCATATTCCCCTTAATCTTGGCATATTCGCAGATCTCATTCGTTGATTTCAGCAATGCCTGGAAGGCCTCTTCTTTTTTATTTTCTTCATAATTTCCACTTAAAAAAGCAAAGCTCGCTGCACCAATTTCATAGGCCTCATCAATTCCCTGTTTTAAGTTTTCCAATGCTTTTTGTCGGTCAACTTCCACTAAGCTATTGATGTTCAATCCTGTAGTCAATAGTCTGGGCTGAGCTCCGTAAGCAACACTCATGTGTGAGGTATCAAGCATTTTCTTGACCGCTAATCGAGTTTCAGGATCTTTGATGGTGGTTATTTCAATAGCACTGAAATAATCATCTACCGCAATTTTCCGGATGGTTTCAAAAACCGGACCTTCGCCTTTTATCGTGGCAGGAAATGCCATAAAGTGAACCAGCCCGACGCGCATGTATTTGTATAATGATTCGTTCATTTTGATATTTTGTATTATAGGTTCCTATTAATTTATTCCTTAACCCTGATTACATCCTCTCACGAATATTCTTGATCAGGTTCAGCGCACGCTGACATTCTTTGCTTAAGTCGTCATATAAACGGTTTTCGATGACCGCTTTGGTGATCATCTTACTGCCACCTACCGCACAAACACCCACTTTAAACCAGCCACGAAGATTCTCCTCATTCAATTCAATGCCACCTGTTGGCAAGAAAGTCATATCGGTAAACAAAGCCTGAACCGCCTCAATATAAGAAGGACCAAGGGTATTTGCGGGAAATAGTTTCACTAAATTTACCCCGCAAGCTTCCGCACGAATGATTTCACTTGGGGTCATACAACCAGGGATGCAAAGCAAATTATGAGAATCAGACAATTCGATTACGGACTCCAGCATGCCGGGGCAAACCAGAAACTCTGCTCCTTCATCTATATACTCTTTTGCAGCTTGCCAGTTTTTGATGGTACCAATACCCAAACGCATTCCCGGCATTTCTGAATCGCATGCTTTTCGCATTTCCTTGAAATTCTTCATCGCCTGTTCTCCGCGATTGGCATATTCAGTTGTTCGTATTCCTCCACGGTACATGGCACGCATTAACTCAATACTTACCCCCGCATCGGAGGCATAGTACAAGGGGACAATCCCCTGCTCTTTAATGAGCGACTTAAGCTCTTCTTTCCTCTCCATCATAATTTTATATGTTCTTGAAATAGCCTCAAAAGATATTTCAAGGAGCTTGTTAATAATTTAGCCTTTTAAATTTTATATCCCTGACGAGCCAGTAATCTCCATTGACCCTGCTTTTTGTACCAAACCATAATATTCCCAAATCGCAAGGCTACCGGACTACCTTCACGAGTAGCATTGGCAACCACTATATGTCTTACGATAGCATGTTTGCCGTTAATGGATATGGTTTGGTCTTCGGGGTTAATCGATTTAAAAAAGGTTGGTCCGATTAAAACAGATTTTATGAAGGCTGTCTTATCCTGAAAATAACCTGCCGAATGGCCATAGGTCAACTCGTCCAAACTTATTTCAGCTAAAACTGCGCTATCTCTGGCTATTATGGCATTGTTAAAGTCCTTGACCAACTTTGCGATACGGATTTCGTTCGTAGACTGGGCTAGATTTGTAGTGCTTACAAGGATTAAGACAAAAAATACAAACAATAATCTGAGCATAATTTTAATTTTATGTTGTGTGGTGTTCTTCTTCAATGATCGGTTTATTTTTCCAGAAGGAGGCAATTATAGATCCACTAATATTCATCATTGGTCCATAAATCATTGGGGCTAATCCAACCGTACCTAGCTTACCCATGCCATGAGCCAGTCCCTTGGAAAGGCCTGCATTTTGCATACCAACATTAATCGCTATGGTGCGGCAGTCCCTTTCATCCATTCCGAATAAGCG
The DNA here is from genome assembly GCA_016868395.1 of Bacteroidota bacterium. Classification (GTDB taxonomy): domain Bacteria; phylum Bacteroidota; class Bacteroidia; order Sphingobacteriales; family Sphingobacteriaceae; genus Daejeonella. The sequence goes on from VGGW01000043.1 coordinate 10,589, forward strand.
TGCAGACCAATAACCCAAGGTATAGCCTGACAAATTATGTATCAAAACCATCAAGATCAATATTGGTCCGACGGTCAGCAAACTTTCTCTACCTACTGCGGTAACGATGATTATAATAAAAGCGATCCCAAACATCGATACCATTGGCATGATGGAGTTCAGCCACTTGATTTTATCTTTAAGTAACTCGTTTAAAACAATAGCCAGAGTGATCGGCAGAATAACCATTTTCATAATATCCCACATCATATCCAATACATTGATTTCGATAAATGAGCCCCCTAAAAGCTTCATGAGCAAAGGAGTAAGGAAGGGAGCTAATAAGGTTGCTATTGAGGTAAGCGTGATTGAAAGTGCAAGATTGGCTTTGGCGAGATAGGAAATAACATTGGCTGCAACGGCATTTGGTGCGCAGCCGATTAAAATCATTCCGGCAGCAATTTCCGGTTCAAAATTACTCACACTAGCCAGTGAGAATCCAAGCAAAGGCATAATTGTAAAATGACTAGTAATTCCGACAATGACTCCTTTTGGTGCTTTAAAAACTCCTAAAAAATCTTTGTAGCTCATGGTAATACCCATTCCAAACATGATGAGTTGAATGAGAGGTGTAATTAATCCGGAGAGTTTATAGCCATTGATCTCTACGAAATACTGAGGAAAAATCAAGGCCGTTGAAACCACTCCAACAATCATAATTGGATAGGCAAAGCCTTTTAACATAGAAATACCTCTGACACCCAGTGCTAAACCAACTATCCCGGCAATTAAAAAGGGTTCAGCCGTGATGGAATGACCTATTAGATAAAAAATCAGTGCTGTTAGAAGGCAAATTGCCCCCAGTCCCATCAGAATTTTGAATATTGGCTTCATACAATTTTTTAATAAGTCCTTTTTGACATAAACTGATCCAGCTGCTCACGGCTTATTTTCTTTTCGGCTGGATTCCGATCCAGCCACTTTAAATATTCTACCTTGATTGGATCAGACCACTGCGTATCAACCTCCGTTGCCTTATAGGTTCCATTTTTTATCATTTCATGTCCGAAACGATCCTTGGAGGCAATAAACTCGGCAGTAGAGACCACTAATTCGGCCATATGTGCCGGGATGAATACCACCCCTGCCCGACCGGCAATGACCAAATCACCTGGAAGTACGATTGCGGCTCCAATGGTTATTGGAGTATTCAAGCCCATTAATACAACACCTTGTAAAAACTGAGGGGCAAAGTCTCTAACATGAGCGTTAAATCCTTTAATTTCGGCAAGGCCGTCAACATCTCTGGCGAACCCGTCAAAGACCACCCCATTCCCAGAATTCTTGTAAATTACATTACCCAGGTTGTCTCCCATGAGAGATCCAACGCGGCCTTTATTATCAGCAACATACACATCGCCCTGGGTCAACATATTGATTGGCCAGTGCAAATGTCTTCCCTTACGACCCTGCTTGGCTGCACGATCAACAATATTCTTTTCAACATCCGGGCGAATGGGCATGAATTCGGCAGTCAATGCACGGCCAACTACCTTTACATCTTCGTGCAGTATTTTCCAGTTCCGCTCATATTGATATAGGTAGCCTTCATTATTCAGAATTTGCCACGCCTCTTCAATCCCAATTTCCCTCGCCCGTTTCAAAAGATCATCTGAGATCCTTGGACGGCCATCTTCAAATCGATCCCCATTCCAGGCTGATGTCAGAAAAATTAATTCATCCCTGGGTATGGTCTGAGCGAATAAAGGAGAAAAGAATCCAAAGCAGAAAAGAATCGAAAAAGATAAATAAATCCTATAATTTCTTAGATACATATAGTTATTATTGACAGTATTTTAAATTTTAAAAAAATCAATCCTGTTGGGAAATTAGGCTTTCTTTGGAAACTTCCAAATTTCCAGGGCATTTTTCCCCATGATTAAGTCCAGGTCCTTTTCGGTGTAAAAATCACAATATTTATACATAAACTCCAGTTCTTTATCCATCGGAAGTTCCCATCTAGGGAAGGGATAACCTGTTCCCCAAATGATCTGTTTCGCTCCAAACTCTTCATAAATTGCTTTGTAAAATGGCAAAGTATCTTCATATGGGTACTTTTTAATTTCCGACATCTCGTAGGGTTCAGAATTACTGATCCATACATTTTTGAAACGACTAATTTTAAACATTTTTCTGAATTCCGGCCAGCAATCGGCTGCTTTCAGATCCGGTTTGCCTGCATGGTCAACAACTATTTTGACACCGGGAAAACGCTCAGCCATATCTTCCAACATAGGCATTTGATGAGGCACAATGTAATAATTGAAACAAAGACCGAGCTTCTCAGCCTCTTTCCACAAAGGGTAATGAGCAGGTGAGTTTAACCAGGTTTCTTTTGGATGGTAAATCGGACTAAAGCGCATACCCTGAAAGCCATGTTCATTAACCCAATATTTCAGATTATCCACAATCTTGGGATCATGCGGATTTAACAAACCATGCGCAACAAAATGATTAGGATAAGTTTTCACACAATGGGCTTTGTAAGAATTGTCCCATCCATAATAGCGTGGATTAATCAGAACTCCGTAGGTTATGTCGAAGTCTTTCATCTGTTTCACCTGATTTTCAATAGGTGCTTCAATGGATACTTTTAGATTTGGGTTCTCAGGATGTTTAAAAGGAAAACGCGAATCAAAGTTCCAGGTCTCCACATGGGTGTCAATAACCAGTCGCTTCTTTTTAAATTTTTCCGGCATTGCTGCCCAAGCTGAATCTATTGGATCCAAAATTCCCAGCAATGGCAATGCTGCCATACCTTTAATAATGTCTCTGCGTTTCATAGTGCATTGATTTAAAGTATTAATAATTAATTGATCAGGTTGCCAGTGGCTGTCCACCCGGTATGATCACCCTTTGGCGTGGAAGTTTACTAGTATTTCTCTTAGCCGTAAATTTTGCAGTCAGGTACTCCCCCATATGAATATCTCCTGCAATCACATTACCATTTACCTTCCCAGAGAAAAGGTAGATAATGATGTTTCCAACTATGGGAATTGTACTTTTTAGTTTCACTTCATCACCATCAATTGTCCCTACCATATTCTTCGTATCGAAGTCACCCTTATGAGTACCCTGCAACCAGTTTCCATCTTGTTCAATTACAAAAGAATGCTGACTTGTAGCCAATGTATATTGAATTTCGACATCCCATCGTCCGCTTAAATTAACCACAGGTTGAGCCATTTGAGGTTTTGCTTCTCTTTTTTTGGATAAAACCCCATAAATTCGATCGGCAACAATTAGGTGCTCACCCTCCTGCATCTGACCGGGAGTGACCTGAATAGAAGTTGTTCCATCTGCTTCATCACGATTACCCAAAGCAATTCTTGGTTTATTTCTTCCAAGCTCCTCTGCAATTTCAAAACTTGTCACAGGATACTTCTCCGGATCCCATACAATATGTAGAACAGGATATTTATTATTTAAATTGGTTGGTTCAACAATTTTTGTACTCAATCCACTAATGGTTGCTACTTTCTTTTCAATAACGCGAAGCCAGCCTAACCACTTCTTCCATTCTGCATCATGATCACGTACCAGCCAATCCTCCACTGCAGTGATCATTCCAACAATTTCATCGCGATCTAATTTATTACCACGGCCTGGACCATGATGTGGTGCACTTGCCTGCCATGCAGCCTGCAATATTTTTTTATTTCCAAGCATTAATCCTGCAGACTGCGGGCCACGAATGGTCTTACCACCGCTATAAGCCACCACATCCGCACCTCTTTTCAGATGATAGGGAGGAATGCTTAATCCCTCGGCTGCTGCATCCATCAAAATTGGAATATTTTTCGGTTTGGCAATGGACGCAATTACCTCCAAAGACAAGGGTTGACCAGTGTCGGACGCAGCTCCCGGAGTTCCTGACGTGAGATAAATCATAGCTGTCCTGGAATTAATTGCCTGTTCAAGTTCTCTTCAGCCGTCGCAACCGTAATAATTTTAACCCCCGTATTTCTTACGGCATGATCATAATGTTGACGGGAATACCTCGGAATAATAACTTCAGTTTTCTCAAAGCCGGTCAGATCCGGTATCCGGATCAATCTTTCAGGACTGCCTCCTGTTATACATGCAGCAGTAATATGTTGTACCCCTGCTGCACATCCCGAAGAGACCAAACCCCATTCGGTTTGAGTCAATTCAGCCAAACGCTTACCGGCTGCTTCCGCAAGTTCATCCAATTGAACAAAGTTCTTGCTTGCAGCTTCCAAGGCTTGGCTAACTACAGGAAGTTTAACAGAACCACCGATGATGGTGAAGGATCCGCGGCAGTTTATAATCGGCTCAACACCCAAAGAACGGTAAATATTAGTTTCGTCAAGGAAGGAACTTAATGTAGTCTCTGATGTACTACCTAAAGTTTCTTCCAATAATTCTGCTTTTGCCACCCCACCCGGAAGAACATTTCCCATTACCGGGATTAAAGCAAGACCTTTAATCACATTTCTACGTTTCATTTTAAATTATTTATAGGTATTGGCTGCCAACCCGTTTAAATCCCAAACAATTCTTCCGGCTCTGATGGTGAGTTCCGCTTCAATTTTTCGATCACCCTCAATCCGATTTTGTCCGGAATCGACAAAGCCAAATTTCCCATTAAGAATACTCAATACAGCGATATCAGCAACAGCACCCTCAGATAAATTCCCAAGATCTTCACGCTTTATTGATTTGGCAGCATTCCAAGTCCCTCTGGCTATAATATCGGGAATACTCATTCCGAATATCAGATATTTGGACATTACGTTCAGCATGTTCTTCATCCCGGAGTTCATGCTTGTACGATGTTCATCTGTACCAAATGAATTAGGTAAAAGTCCCTGATTATACGCCGGAATAGCCTGGTTGAACCAAAATCCAGCACCACCATGGCCGACATCAAAAAGCACACCCCTCTTTTGGGCCTCCAAAACAAAGGGCCTTACTTTCCCCTGTTCATCAACCACAGTCATCCGCTCAGATACATTCTCAAAGGCATGAGTAATAATATCACCGGGACGCATGTGATCTAACTGTTCCTGTAGTGTGTATTCAGGCATGTGACATTCCACGAAAAGTGGAACATTCGCAATCTTTGCGGCCTCAGAGGCACGTTCGAATGGAACCCAGCTTTTCCCTTTGTAGTGACCAATTCTTGTGCCGACAATACTTTCAGGATATTTCTGAATGACTTCAGTTGTTTTTTGAACACTCAAAGTTTCCATATCAGGCTCAAAAGCAGAACCTGAGCTAAAACCGGTTTCGAAAATATTAATCCAGGCCAGTACACGGGTAACCGAGGGATCTATCACTTTGGCTTTAAAGTCAGGAAATGTTCTCCATCCGGTGGTTCCTGCATCAACAACCGTAGTAATACCCGAGCGAATAGCAAATGCATCCGGTAACTGACTGGATTGTCCGTCAGAAAAACCCGGGTTAGATCCTGCAAAAACATGAGTATGGATATTAATTAAACCGGGCGCAACAATAAGTCCGCTGACATCCACTACCTTTTTGGCAGAAGAAACCAGAATCTCAGGGGCTACTTTTGAAATTTTACCACCCTTAACAGCCACGTCCATTTTTGCATCAATATTATTTCTTGCATCAATTACCCGTCCGCCTTTTAATAACAAATCATAATCCTGAGCCTTCGCAAAAAATGGGATTAGAGCCAGTATTATAATTGATAGGCCTTTCTGACTATGAATCCTAAAACTGTTCATTCTTTGAAGGAAGGAATAATTAATAAACCTGTATTTTTGAGTTGATAAGAACTTATTTTTCATAAAAAATTAAAAATTTACTAGTTTTTCCAGGGCTCTCCGCTTATCCCATTTAAATCCCACATGATTTTTCCGGCCCTCAAAGTCAATTCGGCCTCCAGTTTTTTTGAACCCTGCACACTGACCCTTCTGACATCGGTAAAGCCAAATTTTCCCTCTCTCAAATTAAAAACGGCAAGATCTGCTTCAGCACCGATACTTAAATGACCTAAATCGCTGCGATTTATAACTTTTGCAGGCGCCCAGGTTGAACGCTCAATAACGTCCTTTAATTCCATGCCCAAAGCAAGAAATTTAGACATGACATTGGTCATATCCTTCATTCCTGCATTCATACTTAAATCGTGTAAATCCGAGCTGATTACATCGGGTAAAAATCCTTGTTTGAATGAAGGGATGGCCTGAGACCATGAAAATGCTCCACCTCCATGTCCCACATCGAAAATAACGCCACGCCTTTGTGCCTCCAAAATAAAGGGCTTCAGTATTTTAGTCTTTTCATCAACAATAGATTCACGCCCGGAACTAATTTCCGAATAAGTATGGGTAAAAATATCTCCCGGGCGAAAATGTTTCAGAAAAAGTGACTCGATAGAATTTGTTGGTGTATGTTCTCCAAAATCAACCATAATTGGCACATCAGCCAGTTTACCAGATTCAATAGCTTTATCCACCGAAGTAAAATCTCCCCAATAATGGGCGGATTTGATACCCACCAAAATCTCAGGAAATAGCTTTTTGATCATGTATGGATTCATTTCAGGATTCATATCTGTTACATCCTGCTCTTGAAAACGGCCAATCATGCCATTTCCAACCACATTCAGAAAGGCTAGAATTCTGGTTTGGGATTTATCAATTGACTGCGCCTTGAAGGTTCTGAAATTTCGCAACCCTGAAGTCCCGGCGTCTACCATCGTAGTTACCCCCGATCTGAATGAAAAAGCATCCGCCTGCTGACTTCGTGAAGAATTAGCCACAGAGGTGCTGTACGCGTCGGTTCCCTGAAAGACATGCACATGCATGTCAATGATTCCAGGAATTACATACAATCCGCTGACATTAATTGTTTTTTTCGCAGTTGATTCCGAAATATTTGCTGCAACCTGAGCTATCTTTCCATTTGAAATAGCCACATCCATTAGGGCATCAATATTATTCTTGGGATCGATAAGATGTCCCCCTTTTAATAGAATATCATGTTGCTGAGCACTGCCTGCCTTGTGAATAAATACAAACAAAACAATCATCCTTAAAATAAGCGAACGCCAAGCAAGGAGATTAAACAGGTTAAATGATACCATTTGATTGATCCTATGAAGAAAACCTATTGAAATTTAAGTACCCCGAAAAACTGTGGCAAGTGAAATTGTGGCTTGTCATTTTTCACCAGATTCCAGGTTATGTAATGTGGATTAGAATTGATTTCGGCGATTTTATAAAAATTTGCGCGCCAAGCAACTCCAGGTGCAGGACGAACAACATTTGTGTATTTTTCAAGCATATTCAAAGGAATTCTGAATGACATCGTCCAGGTTACAGGCTCTTTTATCTCAGGGTCTATACGCTTAGGGAGCGATGCTTTAATTTGTATCTTCTGAATATCCTCCACAGTAGGCCTGTTTTTTTTATGATGAAACAAGGGTGTGCCCCCGCAATTGATCTCAAGATTGAAGTAATTAATCGGATTATCCGCTTCAGGTGAGAAAAAAAACTCAACAGCAGAGTCTCTCCATACCGGACCGTTTATTTTCTCGGTAATACTTCTTACAAAACGATCTTTCACTCTGTAAATGACATAAATAAATTCATTATCATAAGTCATTTTAACATCTGCCTCAGGTTTAAATGCCGGGATTTCGCCCATGTAATTCCGAATCTTTATTGATTTGATACCTTTCCAGCCTGCCTCATTCCATTGGTCGTTGACATCAATCGGTTTAACCGATTTTGTTACTTGATAAACAAGGAAATCTGAGGAATTATTTGCCGGGCCTTGCTGAGCACTTAGTGAATTGATGCCGATGAGAAAAATGAAAATTAAAAGGAAGTTTTTCTGAATTAGTTTCATCAATATGATTTTTAATAAAATAATTAAGCGTTTTTAAACAGGATTTTAATTCAAGTCTGCAAAAATTGAGTTTAAACCCTGCCGAAAACTTCATAACCATCAGTAATCGGCGGGATCAAGCGAGATTAAGTTGCCAGAGGCGGACCTGCTGGAATTTGGATCTTTTTACGTAAAGGCTTGGATTGACTACGACTCGCAGTGAATGTAGCTGTACGGTACTC
>VGGW01000044.1 GCA_016868395.1 Bacteroidota bacterium
TCAACTCCCGGCCTCCGCCAGGATCGGAGAGAGTACCCAAAAATCAAATTTAAATTATCAATTGCAAGCTATTGATCAAACTGCAATTCAGGCCTTGAGGCGGAATCTCCTTAACAAAACCTATGGCTTGTCATCCGATAACAATCGGATCTCGCGGAGGCGAGAACCTGCTCCATTTTCAATCTGAACTCGAATCTCCTCTCGAAACTTCATTCTACAAAACCAAGAACCTACTTGGTTTCCGACCTTGAACCCGAATTCGCTTTCGACCCCTAATTTTAAACAATTGATAGACATCATTTACTTCCTTTAGCTCAATTGAATAGAATTTGCTTTAATTTGTATTAAAAACTGAACATGCTTTTAGGCTCCCTTTATCTCATTCCTGTGCCTTTGGCAGAAAATGCTACCGCAAAATCGTTCACGCCCTACTTAATAGAAACGATCAATCACATCGACGAGTACATCGTAGAGAATAGTAAAACTGCTCGTAAGTTTTTAAAGGAAGCAGGTTTAAAGATTCCTCAGAGTGACCTTATTATTCATGATTATGGGAAGCATAATCGCGAAGGTAATCTAAATGAATTCTTTAAAGGGCTTTTAGCAGGAAAAGACGTCGGCCTGATGAGTGAGGCAGGTTGCCCGGGGGTTGCAGATCCCGGTGCTGAAATAGTAGCTTTAGCCCATCAAAAGGGCATAAAGGTAGTCCCATTAGTTGGGCCCAGTTCAATAATTCTGGCATTAATGGGCTCAGGTTTTAGCGGACAAAGTTTTGCATTTCACGGTTATCTGCCTATTGATAAAGTTCAGCGGGCAAATAAGATCAAAGAACTTGAGGCTCTGGCCGAAAGAAATAGCCAGACTCAATTATTTATTGAAACTCCTTTTCGTAACAATCCAATACTAGAAGAAATTTTACGAAGCTGCAAAGCGGAAACAAAGCTGTGTATTGCCTGCGATCTGAATTCTGAGGATGAATTTATCCAAACAAAAAGCATCAAAGACTGGAGGAATAAAGTACCTGATTTGCATAAGAGGCCTGCAATATTTTTATTATATAGGTAATAATGATTTACCTTATCATTCCAAAATGAATGCGACTGAGGAACCTCTGTGTATACAGCCCAGTCTTAATTGAATGGTTGCCCTGACCTGTGAGATTTCTCCACACATCGTAATTTCAGTAAATAATATACAACGGGGCTTAAGTGTTTTAAATGACGGTAAATTACCCATGTATCGTCTCAGATTTTCCATAATTCTGAATTACCTTTGCTTCATATTCCAGAAATTCTTTCCAGCGTTTTTCTACATCAATATCACCGGCATACTTGCGTGCAAGAGTAATGAACATGGTATAATGTCCTGCTTCACTAACCATCAACTCATAATAAAAATCTGAAAGCTCTTTATCCTTAATATGTTCAGACATTACTTTAAAACGTTCGCAGCTTCTTGCCTCAATCATTGCCGAGAATAATAATCGGTCAATGAGTTGATCCCGGCGACTGCCGCCTTTGATTACAAACTGGAGTAATTCATTGACATAATGATCCTTACGTTCTCGACCCAAAGTAAATCCTCTGGCGAGGATAAGATCGTGAACCCGTTTAAAATGATCCATTTCCTCCTGTACCAGCATCGCCATTTCCTGAACCAAATCGGATAAGTTTGGATTTTGTACGATTAGTGTAATGGCATTACTGGCAGCTTTTTGCTCGCAAAAGGCATGGTCAGTCAGAATTTCTTCAATATTACTTTCAACCACATTCTTAACCCAAAGCGGATCTGTGGGAAGTTTCAGTTTTAATATGGTTTTTTCCTTGCTCACATTTAGTGTAATTAGGGTTATTTTTCATGGCTGAGAGGCACTGATCAAGTTCGGGATTAACCCTGCCAGCGTTCGAAACGCTGACAGGATTGATTTAACGATACAGATTTTTTCCTTCAATAAAATCCAGCACCTTATCCGGCACAAAATATTGAATATTTTTTCTTTCTTTAATCGCCTTACGGATGAAGGTGGCCGACAATTCCATCAGTGGAGTTTTAGTAATACTGATGGAAGAATGATTTTTAAAATCATGACTATCAAATCCCGGACGCGGATAAATATGAATGTGATAATCGCGCAGGATGAGCTCATAATTTTTCCATTTCCTAAGCGATACCAAATTATCGGAACCCATGATCAGGCTAAACTCATGTTCAGGATATCTCTCCTGAACATAGGTTAGTGTATCAATAGTGTATGAAGGTTGAGGTAGCTTAAGTTCAATATCACTTACCCGAATATTGACCGCATCTTCGGTAGCCAGTTTTGCCATCTCCAAACGATCATACATATTAATCAAATCACTTTTTTCCTTTAAGGGATTATGTGGCGATACCACAAGCCATACCTGTTGAAGGTCGGTATGGTTAGCCATATAATTGGCAATAATCAAATGCCCGATATGAATGGGGTTAAATGAACCAAAGAATAATCCAACTTTCATACTTAATCATAGTTGAGAAATTCGTGACTAATTGTACCAATCATTCTTTATTTATTGATTAGAAAGAAAATCTTTAACCAGTTTTTCTGCTTCAATACAAGCGGTATCTAATTCGTGATTTTTCAAAATAACATCGAATTTATCCGCATAAAGCAATTCCTTGTCTGCTTTTTTTATCCGCTCGGCAAGCTTTTCAGGAAGATCGGTTCCTCTGCTTGTTAAGCGGTCTATCAGAATCTTCAGTGATGGAGGTTGAACAAAAACTGCCAATGCAAGTTCACCAAATTTTTTTTTGAGATGAAGCCCTCCGATAACATCGATATCGAAAATAACATGTTTGCCTTCAGCCCAAATTCGGTCGATTTCGGAGCGAAGGGTGCCATAAAATGTGCCCGAATAAACCTCTTCAAATTCGACGAACTCCTTCTGAGCAATTTTATGAAGAAAACTTTCCTTGCTGATGAAATAATAGTCTTTAGCATTAATTTCATCAACGCGCTGATCTCTGGTAGTAGCTGAAATCGAAAAGGAAAGATCAGGGATCCTTTTTAATAAGTGGCGGACTATGGTGGTCTTACCCGCGCCTGATGGGGCTGAAAAAATGATGAGTTTACCGTTCAATTGAGTTCTGAGTTGTAAGTAGTAAGTAGTAAGTAGTTAAGGCTAGGGTTGGGAACTTATAACCTATGACTTACAACCTACGACTTATAAAATGTTAAGTAATTGTTCCTTTATCTTTTCAAGTTCTTCTTTCAAACCAACCACAATCTGTTGCATTTTTGCATCATTGGCTTTAGAACCCATCGTATTAATTTCGCGTCCGATTTCCTGGGAAATAAACCCGAGCTTTTTCCCATTTGCATCTTTGTCTTCGAGGGCCTGAATGAAAAAATCACAATGACTTTTTAAACGAATCTTTTCTTCTGTAATATCCAGCTTATCAATAAAATAGATAAGCTCCTGCTCAAAACGATTATGGTCAACATGCTCTTTACCAACGGCATCCTCCAGAAACTGGTTAAGCCGCTCCCTAATTGATGGAATACGGAAGGGTTCTTGAATTTCTACAAGCCTTATTCCTTCGAGGATATTATTGATTCTAAGAATAAGGTCCTGTTTCAATACCTTTCCTTCTTCAAGCCGAAAGTTTATGAAATTTAAAAGTGCTTCTTCGAAGGTTTTGTAAAGTGCTTTCCATTCGTCCTCGCTAAATTCATCTGAGGCATATTGTATGACATCCGGAAAATTCAAAGCCAATTCAAATAAATTATTGTTTTTAGAATCCAGGGAATCAGCCGCCTCTTTGAGCTTTTCATAATAATGCTGGAGCAAGTGCAGATTGATTATTGAACTCTTCTGAGTAGTTTCCGGGTATTCAACAAGAAAACTTACATTAACTTTACCTCTTTCAACTTGCTTGCTGCATTCATTTCTTAATAAAAATTCTTTATCTGAAAATACTTTGGGAAGTTTTAAAGAAAGTTCCAGGAACTTGCTGTTCAATGATTTGATCTCAACCGTATATTTGGCATGAGGAAAATCATGGACTGCCAAGCCATATCCTGTCATCGATTTTATCATTTTGTAAAGATAAGATTTAATTGATTAGGCTTTGAAATTTTGAAACCTAAAAGCTATTTCCATCTCAATATAACATAAGCTTATAAACTATTTGGATTCTATTGCCGGTTTTAGAATGTTGAACTATTCCTTACTCGTTATGTTTTCGATTTAAAAAACTATTAAATCATTCTATTCTACATACAGTAAATTACCAAAAAATAACAAAGTTTAAAATAAGCTATCGTGTGTTTTTGAAGAGCCGCTTATCAATCTTCCAATCTCATTCAATTCATGATCGGATAAATATCGCCATTTACCAACTGCCAGATAAAGCTTGATATTCATTATTCTGACCCGTTTCAATTTAACAACCTTGTAATTAGGATACTCACACATTCTTCGAATTTGTCTATTTAAGCCCTGAGTCAAAATAATTTTAAAACGGTTTTTATCCAATTGTTCTACCTCACACTTTCGGGTTATGGTATCCAAAACAGGGATACCACTGCTCATTCTTTTTATAAAATCAAGATTTATAGGTTTATTGACCGTAACGATGTATTCCTTCTCATGATTATTTCTGGCTCGAAGTATTTTGTTGACAATATCACCGTCACTAGTCAGCAAAATTAGTCCTTCACTTGCTAAATCAAGTCGGCCAATCGGAAAAATACGCTTTGGTTATTTGATGTAATCAATGATATTATTTCTTTCAACCTTGATATCGGTAGTACAAACAATTCCAACAGGCTTATTAAATGCAATATAAACCGGTTTATCTCGAGGGGTTGAAACTAATTTCCCGTCAATCCTAACCAGATCTTCCGGACCAATTTTGGTTCTCATTTGAGGCACCGATCCATTGACAGTCACACGATTTTCAAGGATCAATTGATCTGCAGCCCTTCTTGAACAATACCCGATTTCACTTAAGTATTTATTGATTCGCTTTGAGTGTGTTTCTTCCATGCAAGAGTTGTTGGTCCAAGATAGGTAATTCGAGTAGGTTCGATTACACGAATATGGATTTTATTTAAACCTACAATAATAAAAAAGGGTTCCATCAAATTAATGGAACCCTCACAGATTATAATTGGTTTTAATACCATACAAAGCTATCCAATTACACATATCAAAATAATCGATATTATTTATATTTTTATAATTAAAATCTATATTATGACTTTGGTTCAATTAGAATACATAGTAGCCGTAGATACCTACAGAAGTTTCGGTATCGCTGCAGAGAAATGCTTTGTGACTCAACCTACCATGAGTATGCAGGTACAAAAACTTGAAGAAACCTTGGGTGTCAAGCTATTTGACAGAAGTAAACAGCCGGTTCTACCAACCGAAATCGGAGCTGAAATTATAGAACAAGCTAGAATTATTTTGAAAGAGAGCTCCAAATTGACCGAATTAATCAGTAATCAGAAAAATATAGTTTCAGGTGAACTCAGAATTGGAATAATTCCAACAATGGCACCCTATCTAATGCCAAAGGTTATTTCTGCGTTTATGGAAAAATACCCTGATGTACAATTGCAGATCTGGGAGTACATGACTGATCAGATTGTTCAAGAGCTAAAAAACGGACTGCTTGACTGTGGCATTCTTTCAACGCCACTGGAAGATAAGAATCTTAGCGAAACCCCTCTGTTTTATGAATCATTTGTGGCATACCTGTCCAAATCAAGCCCATTAATGAATAAGAAAAATATTTCTGCAAAAGATATTGATCTGGATGACCTCTGGTTGTTAAATGAAGGCCATTGCATGAGAAACCAGATTATCAATATTTGTAACCGTAAAAAAAGAGATGAACAGAAACCATTAGAATACAATACTGATAGTGTGGAAACACTAAAGCGAATGGTAGAATTAAATAAAGGGATCACACTTTTACCGGAGCTTTCTATCAGCGATTTTTCAGTCAAACAATTAGATCGAATTCGTTATTTTAAATCGCCGGAACCCAGCCGAGAGATTAGTATAGTTACCCATAGAAACTTTCTAAAACGCAAACTGCTTTTAATTCTTGAGAAAGAAATTACCGAGGCTATACCAAAACGGATGCGAGGCAAAAAGAAAAAAGAAATAATGGAAATTAAGTCGAACTAATTCCTATTTCTATATTTTAAAATCACAAAAAATTCGAAGCCCAAAACTTAAATGTCAAAACAAAGATGAATAGCCTTGCTCTGCGTAATTTGATGAGAAGAACAAAACCTAAATAATCCTTTATCAGCCTTAGGTTATTGATCATCCCAGGCCAAATCTAATTCTCGTGCCTTGAAGAATTTCAGAGAAATTATGATGATTCAATCATGCATAAAAAAAGTGACAGGTAGAGAAAACCCATCACTTTGAATAGAATTTTAAAGCAATAGCATCATTTTGCCTTACTATATCGTTCGGCCACTGCATTCCAGTTTACTACATTCATAAATGCTGCAACATAGTCAGCTCGTCTGTTTTGATACTTAAGATAATACGCATGTTCCCAAACATCCATCCCTAAAATTGGCGTACCTTTAACTTCGGCGATATCCATTAATGGATTATCCTGGTTTGGAGTAGAGCTTACCTGTAATTTTCCCTCAGCATTCACTGAAAGCCAGGACCAACCCGATCCAAAACGAGTCATTCCCGCTTCAGCAAATTTTTTCTTGAATTCATCAAATGATCCAAAAGCAGCATCAATAGCCTTTGCCAGGTCTCCTGATGGGGCACCACCGCCATTTGGCGACATAATAGACCAATAAAGGGTATGATTGAAATGACCTCCACCGTTATTTCTTACCGCCATTGGGTATTTAGAAATATATTTCATCAGATCTTCAATCTTCTGATTCTCGCCGTCTGTTCCGGCCAATGCTTTATTTACGTTGTCTACATAAGCCTGATGATGTTTGCCATGGTGGATTTCCATCGTCATCTTGTCAACATGTGGTTCCAAAGCGTCTGTTGCGTAAGCTAACGCAGGTAGTTTAAATGCCATAATTTTTATAGTTAAGTTAATATTCTTGCCTATACAAATATAAGAGCCAATTCTAATAAATTCTTCAATTTGTTGTCATGTTTTGTTTCGTTTAGACATGAAAAAATCCTGTACCAAGCGAGTAGATTCTTCAGCTTTAACCCCTGATAATAAATCTGTTTTAGGATGAATTATTCGCTCGCTTAATTGAGTGAATCCTCTTTTTGGATCGCTGGCTCCATAAACAATACGACTAATCTGAGTCCAGTACGCCGCACCTGCACACATCACGCAAGGTTCAATGGTCACATAGAGGGTGCAGTCTTTTAAATATTTACCTCCGCTAAAATTTGCGGCAGCTGTAAATGCTTGCATTTCTGCATGAGCTGTCACGTCATTCAATTGCTCGGTCAGGTTATGCCCTCTGCCAATTATTTTACCACCATGAACAATTACGGCACCAATGGGCACTTCATCTAAAGCCAAAGCTTTTTTAGCCTCCTTGATGGCCTCTGCCATAAAAAAATCGTCCTGATTTACTGATGGCTCGTCTGTAAAATTCGCGTATCTCATAATAAAATAGAGCCATTAGGAACCTGACGTTCCACGGAAGCTAAAACAATATGACCATCCTGATCAGCAAAACCCGTGATCAAGAATTCTGAATAAAAATTTGCAATCTGCTTCTTTGGAAAATTCAAAACTCCAATAATCTGTCGGCCTATTAATTCAGATTTTGAATAATGCACCGTAATTTGTGCGCTGCTCCATTTAATCCCCAACACTCCAAAATCAGCTTTTATTTTGTATG
The DNA here is from genome assembly GCA_016868395.1 of Bacteroidota bacterium. Lineage (GTDB taxonomy): Bacteria > Bacteroidota > Bacteroidia > Sphingobacteriales > Sphingobacteriaceae > Daejeonella. The sequence goes on from VGGW01000044.1 coordinate 7,853, forward strand.
CCGGTTTTTTGGCTTCAGGAAAATCAAGAACTTCGAGAATTGTACCCACCCTTAAAGCCACCTTTTCAAAATCGCCCCAGTTTATTTCTTGCATATTCAAAGGTAAGTTGATAATAGGATTATTCAAAAGGATTTATATCCAGGCACCTATACCGTCATTTCGATGAGCGGCATAAATTATAATCTTTATAAATAGTTTAAACGCGAAGAGAAATCTCATGATTAAACTAAGTCCTGCATTGACAGATTTCTCCACAAGGACAATTTCAGCCTAAAGATGAACATTCTGACCTTGTATTCGGAATGGCCGTAAAGACAGAAAGCGCAATATTAATACAAGAACAGGTAAATCAATCAGATAATGTAGATTTGCATCATGGATTCTGTAAGATTAAAAAAAGGGAAAGAAAAAGCTGTCAGACAATTACACCCCTGGATATTCTCAGGTGCGATCGACCGGATTGAAGGAAAACCTAAAAATGGTGATATCATCTCAGTTACTGATAGCAACACTAATTTCCTGGCCTATGGATTCTTTAATGATCAGTCGCGAGTTGCTGTTCGTCTGCTCGAATGGGACAGAGAAACTGAGATCAATGAATCCTGGTGGCGAAATAAAATCAGAAATGCCGTTAAACTGAGAACAGATTTACAAACAGATCAAACCAATACCTATCGGGTAATTTTTAGTGAAGCTGATTATTTACCCGGACTGATTGTAGACCGATATGCGGATTTCCTTTCTGTACAAATATTAACATCAGGGGTGGAGCGTATTAAACCTTTAGTTCTTGATGAATTACAGATTTTATTAGAACCCAAAGGTGTTTTTGACAGAAGCGATGCTTCAGCCAGAGCACATGAGGGAATGGAAGCTTCTTCCGGAGGAGTTTTGCTAGGATCAGAACCTCCTGAATTTGTAAATGTTAAAGAAAATGGCATAGTTTACCAGGTCAATATTGCCGAGGGACAGAAATCAGGCTTTTATTGTGATCAACGTGATAACCGTAAATGGGTTGCTGAATTTGCTAAAGGAAAAAAAGTTTTAGATTGCTTTTGTTATTCCGGAGGCTTCAGCCTGAACGCGATGAAAAACGGAGCCTCAGAGGTAGTCAGCGTTGACAGCTCGGCACTTGCACTTGAAACCCTGAAGAAAAATATTGAAGTCAATAATTTTCAAAATATCCCGCAAAGTCAGATACAATCTGATGTAAATAAACAGTTAAGGTTGTTCCGCGAAGAAAATGAAAAATTTGATCTGATCATTCTCGATCCACCTAAATATGCGCCATCAAGGTCGGCCTTAACCAAGGCCTCCAGAGCCTATAAGGATCTTAACCGGATGGCTATGCACTTACTAAATGAAGGCGGTCTTTTGGCAACATTTTCATGCTCAGGAGCAGTGGATATCAGTATGTTCAAACAGATTATTGCCTGGGCAGCGCTGGATGCGGGTAAAAATGTTCAATTTATCCAGCAGTACTCGCAGCCGGCCGATCATCCGGTGAGGTCATCCTTTCCGGAAGGTGAATATTTAAAAGGACTGCTTTGCAGGATTAGTTAATTTTTTGATTTTTAATCCTCGGGAACATTGTGCAGATGAACAGGCTTCTTTCCTTTATTCATTCTTAAATTAAGCATCTCAACTCCTACAGAGAATGCCATCGCAAAATAAATGTATCCCTTAGGGATGTGCTGATCAAATCCCTCAGCCAATAGGGATACTCCTATTAATAGGAGGAAAGAAAGTGCGAGCATTTTCACTGTTGGGTGCTTGTTGACAAATTCACTGATACTACCTGCCGAAATCATCATAACAAACACTGCAATTATAACTGCAGCGATCATCACTTCAATATGATCAGCCATACCAACCGCTGTAATAACCGAATCCAGAGAGAAAACTACGTCCAGAATCAAAATCTGAATGATTACTCCTGAAAAGGTTACCACCGCTTTTGCTTCGGATTTATGCTCATCGCCTTCAAGTTTATCGTGAATCTCGGATGTGCTTTTATAAATAAGAAACAATCCTCCTGTAAGCAGAATCAGATCATGACCTGAGATGGCAAATTTTTCCAATAATTCAGCATCGCTGAGGCCGATCCATTCACCAAAATTGAACAAGGGACTGGTTAAGGTCATAATCCAACTCAATGAAAGCAATAACAATACTCGGGTTATCATAGCCAAAGCTAAACCAAGCTGACGGGCTTTCTTTTGCTTTTTTGCAGGCAATTTAGACGCCATTATTGAAATAAATATGATATTATCAATACCAAGAACTATTTCAAGTACGGTTAGTGTGATTAATGAAATCCAAATCTCCGGGTTAGATAACCATTCCATATTTTTTAACTTTAATCAAATGTAAATTAAAGTACTTAGAAATAAAACAAAAAACCTTCCTTTAAATACAGGAAGGTAATTGTTAAAAATAAAATGCTCTATAAGAATTTTACTGCTCTATAATTGGATTTAATGATGATTCTGCTATCTGAACCTTTGCCAATTTAGCCTTTATAATTATTACTTGGCCCCCAACTCTTAGGTTTGACGGGTGAGCTTAATCGTTCAAGCAAATTTACCCTACTATTGCTGTACTTAAACCCGGCATAATTTACTGTCACATCAAAATAAAAATTCGCTCGCTACTCCAAAACGAATGAAATTCATCAATGAAAATAGCTCATGCTTCGATTTTCGACGCTATTATCAACTTGACCAATAGACCTCGCCTTGCATCAAGGTAAAGGAAATAATTAATTGCTTAGAATCGCATAGGAGGCAAGAGGTCTGATTTCTGTTGGCAATCCAATTTATAACATCATGATTTGACTTGTGAACGTGCCATGTAGTTTAAGCTTTCGGCTTTGAACTTTTTGCTTTGAGTATTTTGCCTGTTGCTCTTGGCTCATTCCAGTCCCGTGTTCTGCCCTATTTTTTTGCGCGAAATTGATTCCATATCATGAGATTCAGTGTGGCAAAAAAGATAGCGCTGCCACCCGGGTTTGGTAAACAAGGCTTGGGGTTCTATTATCGGGTTGCCCATCCCGATGGAAAACAGCTCCGGGTAACCTAAACCTTGCCGGAGGAGCTAGCTTCCGGCTGCCGGTAATTTGAAAGAGACCACGGTTTCAAGCCGGAACTACTCCGGAGGAAAGGGCTGCACGAAGCGATAACACAGAAGTATTGCTTTCAAAAATCAAATCAAACGTGCCCGGAGTATTTTGAGATCCACAAAAGAATAGTTATAATCTTTCTTATATCAAACTCACATTAAATACAATAAACTAAATTCAGTTCACAGGAAAATTGCCTCTGTCAAATCGACAAATAGGCATCAATTGCCTTAATGGCATTTTGCAGTCTTTCCTCCTCAGTTCCTGAAATTAATTGGTACCTAGCATTGAGGGCCTGTAATTCCTTATGCCAAACCTCCTTAAAATGTTCCCGCAAATGCGGAAAATCACGAAGGGGGTCTTCCTCCCAGGGAAGATCAATATCCATTAATAAATAGAAGTCATATTTGTGTACTGGAAGCTCATCAAGTACTTCCTGAGGTGCACGACCAAACATATGATCGCTCCAGATCTTGACTGTAATGAAGGTTGTATCACATATCAAAATATCATTTGCCTTTGAAGCCAATTGCTTTTCAAGCTCCAGCTGACCCCTGAACATATTGATCTCATCTTCCCAGGTACATTCAGCCTCTAATTTTTCGCAATATTCACGGGCGTATTCAGGTACCCATACCGTATCGTAATGTAAGGCCAGTTGTTGGGAAATTGTAGATTTTCCTGTAGATTCCGGACCCACAACCGCAATCTTGATTAATTCTTTCGGAATTCCTTCTGAATTATCCATATAAGCTAAACCTTCAAATTCCCTTTTTGCATTACCAAACCATAGCTCCGGAATTCTCTTTTCCAATCAAGATAACCAATAGAGGCTATAATAATATAGAGTGCGTACATACCTGCAGTCAGATGCAAATCCTTTATCAGATATACTCCTACATAAATAACATCGACCAATATCCAGATCAACCAAGTTTCTAATACTTTTCGTGCAAGAAATATCTGGGCTACCAGACTGCCGGCAGTACAAAAACTATCGATAAAAGGGAAAGAAGCATCTGTTTCATTGGATAAAAAAAACCCTAATCCTGCTGTAAAAACAGCAATTCCTGTGCCCGATAAAATAGTTTCTTTGAAAGTAATCCGCGTGACCCGAACTTTCTTTTGTTGGTCTTTTTGGCTCCAATAGTACCAACCATAACCATTCACGACTAGAAAATATAACTGCAAACCAGTATCGGCATATAATTTTGCATCAAAAAAAATGAAAATATAAATCGAGACACTAATTATTGCAATCGGCCAGTTCCAGATGTTATTCTTTGCAGCCAGATAAACACATAAAATACCCGTGATTACCCCGGACATCTCGAGCAAACTTTGATTATGAAGCCATGCAATCAAATCAGAAAAAAAATCCATTGATTCAAATATAAAAGACCCAAGCTATATTTGATCCACTGATTAATAGTTTCATTTGTTTTTGCTTGGGTCTGCCTGAAAGTCTAAGCTTGCCTTAATCGAAATATCGTTCGCTAAGGCAGTTCTTAAGGTATATTTCATTCTAATGCGAACGGTAGATTCTTTAATATACCCATCGAGCACCAGACTTTTGTCTGCATCAAGTACGAGACTTTTTCCAACAGAGGAATCGATGTTTTCGCCGCTTGCAATAAGCAGTTCTTTGGAACTGTCCCCATGTAAGATATAAATTTTTATCGAGCTAAATACTCCAAGATTCTGGCTAACAGGAAGATTTGAATCGAGTTTGACGGAAGTTAAACGAATGTTTGTTATGGCATTGGTATTTGAACCCTGACCTGTTAATAATTGATCGAAACTATTTGCCATTACGGTTATCGATTGTTCAACACCCGTTTCGGAACTTGAAGGTATATTTAAATTTGCGGTATACGGAAATGCAGAGCGTACGATTGATTGAATGGCTGAGCATCCACATAAAAGAGCGCTACTTAAAAATAGTAAAATGATTAATCTTTTCATCATGCTATCGATTACAGGTTTTTTCATCTACAATTCAATGTTTTAAAGGCTTATGTTCATCACAAAACTAGTTTCAATCCTCGAATCGGAAACTATTTATTTAATTTTTGACTCTATTTTTAAGAAACTCGGTAAAGATTAATTGATATGGTTCAATTTTGACTCTAAAAATCCATAATTTTAATAAAATTGAGCAAAGAATGCATAAAAATATATAGCTTTGCATCCCGACAAAACAGTCGGTTTCTTTGTTCTCAACAGCATACTAATCTCCTCTTTTGTTACCGGAAATAAAATTTTAGAAGTACAATGCCATTAGACACCTCCATCCAATCAATCCTGATCATCGGTTCAGGACCAATCGTTATCGGCCAGGCCTGCGAATTTGATTATGCCGGATCTCAGGCCGCTCTCTCCTTAAAAGATGAAGGAATCAAGGTTTCAATTATCAACTCTAACCCTGCCACTATCATGACGGACAAGGTTATTGCGGATCATGTTTATCTTCTTCCTTTAAACTGCGAAAGTATCGAACAAATACTTAAAGAACAGAAGATCGATGCTGTGCTACCAACAATGGGCGGACAAACAGCTCTTAATTTGTGCAAAGAGGCTGAAGAAAGAGGAATCTGGGAAAAACATGGTGTAAGGATAATTGGAGTTGATATTGATGCTATTGAAAAGACCGAGAATCGGGAAGAGTTTCGTAAGCTGATGGTAGAAATTGGAGTTGGAGTTGCCCCATCAAAAATTGCCAATTCCTTCCTTGAAGGTAAAGAAGCCGCACAACTAATCGGTTATCCACTGGTAATCCGCCCTTCCTATACATTGGGTGGTTCAGGAGGAGGCTTTGTTTATAAAAAAGAAGATTTCGATCAGGCATTAAGCCGTGGTCTTCAGGCTTCTCCTACACATGAGGTTCTTGTAGAAAAAGCAGTTTTAGGATGGAAAGAATATGAGCTTGAATTATTAAGAGACGGAAATGATAATGTGATCATTATCTGTGTGATTGAAAATTTCGATCCTATGGGCATTCATACAGGCGATTCAATTACCGTTGCTCCTGCGATGACCCTTAGTGATCGTTGTTATCAGGATATGCGTAATCAGGCAATTCACATGATGCGGTCGATTGGTAATTTTGCCGGTGGTTGTAACGTTCAGTTTTCGGTTGATCCGGTAACTGAAACTATCATTGCCATAGAGATCAATCCAAGGGTTTCACGTTCATCTGCACTTGCATCAAAAGCAACCGGTTACCCAATTGCAAAGATCGCATCAAAACTAGCGATCGGTTATAACCTTGATGAAATTGAAAATCAGATTACTAAAACTACTTCGGCATACTTTGAGCCAACCTTAGATTACGTGATCGTTAAAATACCTCGCTGGAACTTCGACAAATTTAAAGGTGCTAATACAGAACTTGGACTTCAGATGAAATCAGTTGGAGAAGTGATGGCCATTGGACGCACCTTTATTGAAGCACTTCAGAAAGCCTGTCAGAGTTTGGAAACAAACCGTTTGGGATTAGGCGCTGATGGCAGACAAAGCCGCAATCTGGAAGAGATCATGCACAGTCTGGAGCACCCAAGCTGGGATCGTTTGTTCCATGTTAAGGATGCCATGAGTCTGGGTGTTCCTTTGGAATCTATCCGCAAGATTACCCATATTGATAAATGGTTCCTGGTCCAGATCCTTGAACTTGTTAGTTTAGAAGCTGAACTTAAACGTTATTCATTAAATAATATCCCTACAGATTTCTTCAAAACCTTAAAACAAAAAGGCTATGCAGACGCTCAAATTGCATGGCTACTGGGAAATGTTACTGAAGATGAAGTTTACGAAAGGCGAAAAGAACTCGGTATCCGCAGAGTATATAAGATGGTGGACACCTGTGCGGCAGAATTTCCTGCAAAAACTCCATACTTCTACTCTACTTTCGAAGATGAAAATGAATCCATCGTATCTGAAAGGAAAAAAATTATCGTACTCGGTTCAGGCCCTAATCGAATTGGCCAGGGTATTGAATTCGATTATTCCTGTGTACACGGATTGCTTGCTGCTAAAGAAGCAGGTTTTGAAGCAATTATGATTAACTGTAATCCGGAAACAGTTTCTACCGATTTTAACATGGCTGACAAGCTGTATTTCGAACCTGTTTTTTGGGAACATGTCCACGAGATTATTGAGCTTGAAAAGCCTGAGGGTGTAATCGTTCAACTTGGAGGACAAACTGCTTTAAAAATGGCTCAAAAGCTGCATGAAAAAGGTATCAAAATTATCGGTTCCTCTTTTGACAGCATGGACATCGCAGAAGATCGTGGGCGATTCTCTGACCTTTTGAAACAAATGGACATTCCTTATCCTTTGTATGGAGTTGCTGAAAGTGCTGAAGAAGCTATTGAAGTGGCTCATAAAGTGGGTTACCCTGTTCTGGTTCGTCCGAGTTATGTATTAGGCGGACAAGGGATGAGCATTGTGATCAATGATGAAGACCTCGAAAAAGCAGTTGTTAAATTACTGAGAAACCTGCCGGGAAATCGCGTACTGATCGATCATTTTCTTGACAGAGCAGAAGAAGCAGAATCTGATTCGATATCAGATGGTGTAGATTACCATATTATTGGAATGATGGAACATATCGAGCCTGCAGGTATTCATTCAGGCGACTCATACGCCGTATTACCACCATTTAACCTCTCTAAAAAGGTCACTGATTTGATGGAGGAGTATACTAAACGAATTGCAAAAGCTTTAAATGTTCGCGGATTATTGAATATCCAGTTCGCTATCAAAGATGAAAAAGTTTACGTTATTGAGGCCAATCCAAGAGCTTCCAGAACTGTTCCTTTCATTGCAAAGGCCTACGACGTGCCTTATATCAACATCGCCACCAAGATTATGCTCGGTGTCAACAACCTAAGCGATTTTAAGATCGAGAGAAAATTGAATGGATACGCTATCAAGGAGCCGGTTTTCTCATTTGATAAATTTCCTGAAGTTAAAAAAGAACTGGGTCCTGAAATGAAATCAACAGGAGAATCAATCCGCTTTATACGTGATCTGGAAGATCCCTATTTCAGACATTTGTATAAGGAGAAATCGATGTACCTGTCGAAATAAGCTGAAAGGAAAAAGGAAAAAAGGCCTGCAGAATTAATCTGTGGGCCTTTTGTTCTTCAGGGGATTTTAAAATTGTCCGTCAATCCTGAATTGAGCGAATAAAAATGCGAAATTGGATTTTTCTATTGCATCTTTAATTATCGGTAAATAAAATATCATGAACAAATTGAACAATGGTTCAGGCAATCAATCAAGCTTGAAAATTGGCCTTTTCGGCATCGGACTGGATACCTACTGGCCACAGTTTGAAGGTTTGAAAGATCGTCTGGAAGGATATTTAAGTATGGTCGAACAAAAACTGTCGGATATTCATCCTTTGGTTATTAACGCCGGATTGGTCGATCATCCTGATAAAGCCTTTAGGGCCGGGAAACTATTTAAAACTGAGGATGTAGATCTGATTTTTCTGTATGTCACTACTTATGCTCTGTCATCAACTGTTTTACCTGTGGTCCAGCGGGCAAAGGTTCCTGTCATAATTTTAAATCTGGCACCGGAGGCCTCCATTGATTATGCTTCCTTCAATGGGATGAGCGACCGAACCAAAATGACCGGTGAATGGCTCTCCTATTGTTCGGCATGTCCTGTACCTGAAATTGCGAATGTCTTTAAGAGAGTTGGCGTTAAATTCCATCAGATCACCGGGATGCTGCACGATGATGAATTATGCTGGAATGAGGTAACTGAGTGGGTACAGGCAGCTAAAGTAGCCAACGTCATGGCGTACAATCGTTTGGGATGTATGGGACATTATTATAGCGGTATGCTGGATATTTATACAGATCTCACCCAACAGTATGCTCACTTTGGAGGTCATATTGAACTAATCGAGGTAGAAGAACTGGCCAGCCTGAGAAAAGAGGTGAGTAAGGAAGAGTTAAATGATCGACTGAAGGTTTTCAATGAGACCTTTGATGTACAATCTGATTGCCCGACAGACGAGCTGGAGAAAGCTGCGATTACCTCTATTGCCCTGGATAAACTGGTGGCAAAACACCAGCTAGGTTCAATGGCCTATTATTATAAAGGCACCGGAAATCTTGAAAATGAAGAGGCCATCTCTTCGATCATTTTGGGCAATTCATTGCTTACCGCTAATGGAATACCGGTTGCCGGGGAGTATGAAATTAAAAATGTGCAGGCGATGAAGATCATGGATTCATTTGGAGCAGGTGGCTCATTTACGGAATATTATGCGATGGATTTTAAAGATGATGTTATTTTGATGGGACATGATGGTCCCGGTCATATTGCCATTGCAGAAGGTAAAACCAGAGTGCGCCCGCTGCATGTTTATCATGGAAAAGTAGGCAAAGGTTTATCGGTGGAGATGATGGTAAAAAATGGTCCGGTGACGCTGCTATCTGTTGCAGAAAAAAGTGGTGGCCGACTAATGCTACTGGTAGCGGAGGGAGAATCAGTCCCGGGTTCTATTCTTCAGATTGGCAATACCAATAGCAGGTATCAATTCCCAATTGGAGCCAGAAACTTTGTGAATAACTGGAATAGTTATGGTCCTGCTCATCATTGTGCCGTTGGAATCGGACATATCAGTTCAAAAATTGAAAAGCTTGGTCAATTATTGAATATGGAGGTGGTGAAAGTGTGTTAAGTATTGAATTTCCAACAATAACTGTTTAATAAAAAAGGAGCTATCCGCATATAAGATAGCTCCTTTTGAATATTCTCAAGGAGAAATCAGTTCATCACCACAACACCTTTTGCTTCAAAGGCAATTTGTTCTTTCGGACTAGTGATTGCAGCAATTTCTGCTTCAGTTTTCCCGGCATCCTTGGCATAATGCCTTAATTTTTCTATTGAAGTGGTATCAGTATAAGCAAAGCCATCAAGTACGACTTCCTTGCCACCAAGATCTTTGGGAACAAAAATTTTATAATTTTTAAAGGTTACCCTCATTTCATCCCCATTGTCAAGAGTCATGGTCAACCAACAGCCCTTGTTTTGGCAAACTTCCTTTACAACTCCTTTGATTTTCAAATCTTTTTTACTTTCACCCTTCATTTCTGTTTGGATGGATGCCAGTTCAATGACCTGGTTGTTTTTTACAGAATCGCCAAAAACAGCTGTACCTTTTATATTTTCAAGGCTTGGTGTTTGATTTTCTGAGCTATTGTTACAAGCTGCAAACAAGGCAACAGCAATTATGGAAAATATTACCTTTTTCATATCGTATAATTGGTTTAGACAAAATTGATAATAATAATTGTGAAAATATAACCTCATATTTTTGATTTACCCCCCCCCCCTCGATACTATTCTAT
>VGGW01000045.1 GCA_016868395.1 Bacteroidota bacterium
CAGTTTAGATAGTTTATCTTATTTTGCGGACTGTAAGGCTTAGGAGAAAGTCGATTTCGTCGGCCGCTCAATCAATAATTTGAAAAAATTATATGTCGCATATCAAGATTTTATTCCAATCTTTGTAGAATATTTCATGAAAAGGCTTTTAATCACCGTCTTAGCTTTCTTTTACCTGGGTGTTTCATCTGGGGCAACAGTGCATTTCCATTACTGTATGGGAGAGTTGATTGAGTGGGGTCTTTCGGATAAACCATCAGAAAACGGAGCCGATTGCAGTAATTGTGGGATGAAAAAGGGTCTCTCTGATGACTGCTGTAAAGATCAAAAGCAAGAATTTAAGTTAAAGGAAGCCCAAAAAACATCGCTAAATACTCTGCAGCCTGTCCTTCAGGCCTTATCATCGCTTACCTATGCTGAACTAGGTACTATCCTATCAGCTGATTCCAAGGACTTACTACCAAAGAGTAATGCTCCGCCGCGAACTCAAAAAACTTCTTTATTCGTTCGCAACTGCAATTTTCGAATCTGATTTTTATTTCCAAATAGTCTGATTTCCGTTCAGACCGACTTCGTCTGCATTTTTTTCTGATTGAATCCTCAGAATTTCATGCCTTCGATCACTTACCACCTCTTTTTATTTATTTAATAACAATAAAATTATTGTCATGAGAAAATTTGTTTATTCCATAACAATTTTAGTGCTTTTATTCGGGCTAGCCTGTAATCGTACAGAAAAACCTGTTGAAGCTCTGAAAGTTTCCATATCCGTTCAAAACCGAGCTGAAGCATATCCGTGTCATATGCATGCTGAGATAAAAAGTGATAAGCCGGGTAGCTGTTCAATCTGTAAAATGGATTTAGTGAAAGATTCAACTAATCAGATGGATAGTTTGAATAATAGTCATACTCACAAGCACTAAAAGTAATGGTTGAAAAGATCATATCCTTCTCCCTTAGGAATCGTTTCATTGTCTTACTTTTTGCTTCCGGTTTTTTTGGATGGGGACTCTATTCTTTGAATAAGAGTAAGGTAGATGCCATTCCTGATCTTTCCGAAAATCAGGTTATCGTGTTTACTGAGTGGATGGGGCGCAGTCCACAGATCATTGAGGATCAAATCAGCTACCCAATTGTTACCAATCTTCAGGGTTTACCCAAAGTTAATTACGTACGTGCTAATTCTATGTTTGGAATGAGTTTTATCTATATCATTTTTGAAGATGACGTGGATATTTATTGGGCACGTTCACGAGTTTTGGAGCGTCTCAATTCGATTGAGCGTGTTTTACCCGAAGGGGTAAGGCCATCACTTGGTCCGGATGGAACAGGCATTGGCCATATCCTTTGGTACACTTTGGATGCTCCGGGGATGGATCTTGGTGAGCAGCGTGCAGTTCAGGACTGGTACATCAAATTTGCCCTTCAAAATGTAAAAGGTGTTAGTGAAATTGCATCCTTCGGAGGCTTTCAAAAGCAATATCAGATTAGTATCGACCCCAATCGCCTCACTTATTACAAGCTGACCATTCAGGATGTGATGAAGGCAGTAAAGAGTAATAATAATGAGGCCGGGGGCAGGAAGTTTGAGATGAGTGGAATCGGTTATATTATCAAGACGGATGGTTATCTTAAATCTATCGAGGAGATAGAGAATCTGGCTATCCGTACTCAAAACTCAATTCCTATTAAAGTTAGGGATATAGGAACTGTTCAAATGTCGGGAGAAAGTCGCCTTGGCATATTTGATTATGATGGACAGGGCGAGGTCGTTGGTGGTATTGTGGTTTTGCGTTACGGTGAGAATGCTGATGAAGTGATCCGCAAAGTGAAGTCTAAAATGACAGAGGTAGCAAAGGGTCTGCCGAAGGGAATGAAATTCAACATTGTTTACGACAGGGGTGAATTGATTGCCGCATCAATATCCTCAATTAAGACCACCCTTATGGAAGAGATGATAGTAGTATCGTTGATTGTAATCGTTTTCCTCTTTCACTGGAGAAGTGCGGTTAGCATCATCATTCAGATACCCATTACGATTGCTGCCAGCTTTATTTTACTGAATGCTTTTGATATTTCATCCAATATCATGTCATTGACCGGTATTGCGCTGGCAATTGGTGTGATTGTCGATAACGGAATAATAATGGCAGAGAATTCTTACAAAAATCTTGCTATCAGGCAGGCTGAGTTAAATGAACAGAGAAAAGGAGGGAACACAGATGTGGAATAAAACAAAAGTAAAAAAGCAAGATGAATACCCTAAGCTATCCAATGAGGAGAGAATCGCCATTATTGAAAAAGCTTGTCAGCAGGTATCCAGAGGGGTCTTTTATTCAACAATAATCATTATCACTTCATTTCTGCCGGTTTTTTTATTAACCGGACAGGAAGGAAAACTATTTCACCCCTTAGCATTTACCAAAACTTTTATATTAATAATCGATGCAATCCTTGTCCTTACCCTTGCTCCTGTAATCATTTCCTTTTTCATGAAAGGACGTTTTCGACAGGAGCATGAAAACCCAATAAATAGAGGCTTAGAGAAGGTTTATCTTCCGGTTATTCGTGCCTGTATACGAAATCGGAAAACTACGCTGGGGATTAATATTTTGGCATTAATGATTTCCATTCCCATGCTGATGAGTCTGGGCCGGGAATTTATGCCACCCTTGGATGAGCAATCGATTTTGTTTATGCCGGTTACTTTGCCGGACGTTTCTAATTCAGAGATTAAACGTATTCTGCAGGTTCAGGATAGGATTATCAAGTCAGTGTCGGAAGTCGATCATGTTTTAGGAAAGGCCGGACGTGCAAGTTCGGCGACGGATAATTCCCCAATTAGTATGATCGAAACCATCATTTCACTCAAACCAAAGAGTGAGTGGAGGCCCGGAATCAGTAAAAAGGATATCATTGATGAACTTGATGCCAAACTTCAAATACCGGGTGTAGTAAATGGATGGACCCAACCAATTATCAACCGGATCAACATGCTGTCTACCGGTATCCGTACCGATGTTGGGGTCAAAGTATATGGTCAGGATCTGAAACAAATCAGTCATATTTCTGAAGATGTACAGAGGATGCTAAAAAATATTAAGGGCGTTAAAGATCTGTATGTGGAGCCGGTGAGTGGAGGGAAATACCTGGAGATTGAGATCATTCGTGATCAACTGGATCGTTATGGTTTAACTGTGGATGATATCAATGCTACTGTTGAAACTGCAATTGGTGGCAGTCCCTTTGCCACTACCTTAGAAGGCCGTCAACGTTTTAATATTCATTTACGGCTGGGGCAGGACTATCGGAACAGTATCGAACGGTTGAAGCGGATTCCGCTAACCACTCCAGAAGCAGGACCTATCCCCTTATCTGCGGTTACCACGATCCAATTTATGGATGGCCCGCCAATGATCAGTTCTGAAAATGCTATTTTAAGGGGTGCGGTGATGTTTAATGTACGTGAACGCGATCTCGGGCATACCGTTCAGGAAGCGATAGATAAATTGAATAAGGAACTAAAACTTCCTAATGGCTATTTTATAGAATGGAGTGGACAGTATCAAAATTTGATCCGGGGTCAGAAAACCTTAATCTACATTCTTCCGGTGGTTGTTTTTATCATCTTTTTAGCGCTCTATTTGGCTTTTAAATCAATAAGAGAAGCATTTTTGAGCCTGATCACCATTCCTTTTGCTTTAATTGGCGGTGCTTTCCTGGTTTATTTCTGGGGAGTGAATCTTTCTGTTGCTGTAGCGGTTGGTTTTATTGCACTATTTGGCATTGCGGTTGAAACGGGGGTGATTATGGTGATTTACTTAAATGATGCCATGCGGCAGCTGGTTGCTGTGAAGGGAAATTCCATGGAAACGATTACAAATGAGGATTTAAGAGAGTTTGTCATCCTTGGGGCTGCCAAACGTTTAAGGCCTAAAATCATGACTGTATGTGTGGCTTTATTTGGCCTGATACCCGTTTTATGGTCAAATGGGGTTGGTAGCGATGTGATGCAGCCTATTGTATTACCCTTGATTGGCGGAGTAATTACCTCATCGACGCATATATTATTAGTTACGCCACTCATCTTTCTGATGACAAAAGAGTATGAATTGAAAAAATTTGGAAAACTGGAGGTACATGATGTTCAACATTAAGAAAATAAGTTTTTTAGCTGCATTTCTGAGCACTTTCACTGTCTATGGACAGGAAATAATGAATTTGGATCAAATATTGACGGAGATTAGTGCCAATAACCCATCGCTGAAGTCATACGAAAGCCGTACTCAAAGTAAGGACTCAAAAGTTGAAGGGGCCGGTTCGTGGATGGCACCCATGCTTGGTGCGGGTACTTTTATGAGCCCTTATCCCGCTCAGGGCATAATTTCCGACGACAATCGGGGGGCATTCATGATTTCTGCAGAGCAGAATATCCCTAATACTGCAAAAATCAGAGCCAGGAAAGAATACCTTAAGGTTCAATCGCAGACCTATGAGCTTGGACGAAATGAGCGCTTTAATCAGTTGAGAGCTAGTGCAAGGTATTTGTATTTCAGTCTTCTGGTTGCTCAAAAGCGTTTGGTTTTCCAAAGGGAAAATCAGCAGATCATGCAAACGATGAAAAAACTGGCAGAGATTCGATAGCCTTTTAATCAAGGTGGCTTGAATCAGGTTTTCAAAGCGGAGGGGAGGGTTCATGAATCAGAAAATATGATTCTGATGACCGAGGCCGAGATTCGCTCCAAGAAGATCGCACTGAATGTCCTGATGAACAGGGAAACAAGTACTCCTTTTGAAATTGAAACCGAATATCAGGTAAAATTCAGTCCTAAAGCAGACCTCGACACCATCTATCTGGCAAGTAATCGCAGTGATATTTTGCATATGGAACATGAAATTCATTCGATGGAAAAGAATATTAATTTAATGCGACAAGAGTCTAAGCCTGATTTTAGAATTCGATTCGACCACATGTCAAACTATTCGGCATGGATGTCAAGGCAATTTTCGCTAATGGGTATGCTTTCAATTCCCATTGCTCCCTGGTCCTCAAAAATGTATAAATCAGAGATCAAGTCTATGAATTTCGAGAAGGAGGCAATGAGGCAAGAAAAGGCGGCAATGCTTACTAAGATTTTGGGTATGAGTAAAACTATGGAAAATGACCTTCTGAATATGCAGCGGCAGTTGAGTAATTACGAGACGAAGATTTTACCATCCCTTGAGAAATTCCTTCGGGCTTCAATCTTATCCTATCAGGAAAACAAAGCCGACCTGAGCACGGTTATTGATGGATGGGAATCAGTTTCTATGTCACAGATGAATTATTTAGATCAGTTACAAAAGTATTATGAAATGATTGTGGAATATGAAAAGACTATTGAACGCTAGAATTGCTGTATTCCTGCCTTTAGCATTAATTCTTTTGAGTTGTAACTCCAATGAAAAAGTGAATTCCGGGCAACAGATTGAGAAATACAGCTGTCCGATGCATCCGCAGATCTTGAGGGATGTACCCGGAACCTGTCCAATCTGTAAAATGGACCTGGTATTGCTGAACCATAAAATTCACTACAATAGCGCAGATACCGGATTGAATTCCTTGGTAAAACCAAGTAATGAACTGGTTATATCCAGAATCAAAACCATCCGGATAAAAAAAGGGCTTAAAAGATCCAGAATCGTATTAAAAGGAATCATTAACTACAATTCAAACAACTGGAAATCAGTATCTTCCAGGGTTAGTGGTCGTGTGGAGAAACTGTTTGTGAAATACAATTATCAAGCGGTGAGTAAAGGCCAAAAAGTCATGGAGATTTACAGTCCGGATTTGGCTATAGCCCAGCAGGAATTACTCTTTCTGAAAAACAATAACGAAACAGCACTTCTTGAATCTGCCAAGAGAAAATTGGAACTTCTTGGGTTGAGTACGGCTCAGATCAACAAGGTGCTCATGACAGGTAGGATAGAAGAAAGAATCGCTGTTTTCAGTCCTTATTCAGGCTACATTGCTGAATCTGGTTTAACCGCCTCCGGTTCTTCTGGTTCAACAGGCAGGCTTGGGGAAACCAGAATTAATGGCGGGAGTTCAGCTGAAATGAGTTCAATGAATTCTTCTACCACATCATCATTGCTTCCTCAACTGCCTGATATTTCAATAAATTCTGCATTGCAAATTAAAGAGGGACAGTATGTCAATGCAGGACAGAAGTTATTTGATTTGATTGGTACCAATCAGGTTTTGGCGGAGTTCTTTTGTCGTCCTGATCAATTGGATGAGTTCAGGCCTGGAAGGCGTGTACTGATTCAATCACTGGATCTTGCCAATCAACGTTCTGAAGTCGAGGTGAATCTGGTTCAACCCTATTATAAAGATGGAATCAATTATTCTCTCATCAGGGCTAATGTGTTAAATCCCAATAAAATCTGGAAGGTTGGTCAATTAATCAATGTTAGCAGTGATGTAGCAATTGAGGGATACTGGTTGCCTGCCAAAGCCTTAGTTCAGGTAGGAACACAATATGTGGTTTTTGTTAAAATGGAGGATGCCTTTATCCCGGTATATGTGAAGCCCAAACATCAGTCGGATGGGTGGATCGATATAGGTGAAAGCCTGGCGCCAGGCATGGAATTGGCACTTAATGCCTGGTTTCTGGTGGATAGTGAAAGTTTTATTAAAGCAAAACGTTTATGATGAGAGTAAAATTAATATTAGGAATTATCTTCATTTGTTCAGGATTTATTTTCCAGGGCTGCTCCGATGATTATGAAAAAGATGCGAATGCAGGAAATTTCACTTGCCCCATGCATCCTCAGATTGTGAATATTATTCCGGGAACTTGCCCAATTTGTAAAATGGATTTGGTGCCGGTTAATTCAACAGGTGGAAAAAATGAGTTATCACTAAGTGAAAGTCAGATTCAGCTTGCTAATATTCAGACGATGAT
Source organism: Bacteroidota bacterium (assembly GCA_016868395.1). GTDB lineage: Bacteria > Bacteroidota > Bacteroidia > Sphingobacteriales > Sphingobacteriaceae > Daejeonella. The sequence goes on from VGGW01000045.1 coordinate 6,948, forward strand.
CATCAATCGTGCGGACTTCAGTACCTCCAAGGTGCTGAATGGTCGGCTTGTGGTCAATCCCGAGCAAACAGAAATTATTTCCAGTCGTTATGCCGGGAGGATTGAGAAATTATTTGTTAAGGAAATGGGTCGGTTTATCGCCAGAGGGCAGCCTCTTTTTCAAATCTATAGTGAGGAACTTCAGATATTACAGCAAGAATTATTATTACAATTGAAGCAAAGTGCAGCCTTTCCGGAGGAAAGAATCTATCATACGCTGCAAGAGGCTGCAAAAAACAAACTTCGCTTATTTGGCTATTCTGATGCACAAATGCGTTCACTTACCACAACAGGCAAGACCGCTCCATTAATTACGGTTTATTCTACCGCATCCGGTGTTATAACTGAGTTAAACGTTTCTGAGGGCCAATATTTAACGCAGGGAAGCCCAATTTTAAAGCTTGAGAATTTCAAACAACTCTGGTTAGAAATGGACGTTTATCCCGGAGAATTGTCGGGCATTCATCTCGGCAAGAAGGTAGAGGTTTATATCAATGGGCTTCATGAAAACAAACAGATGCTGACTATTGATTTTATTTCTCCACAGATTGACCCTTCTTTACAAATTCTTAAGGTCAGAGCTTCGATTAATAATTCCGGAAATCTACAGGCAGGAATGCAGGCTACCGTTTTTGTGCCACTCGACAAAATAAGTGATGCGATGAGTTTACCTTTGGATGCGGTGATTCGTGATGAAAACGGAGCACACGTATGGGTAAAAAAAGCCAAAAATATCTTTTCCCCTCGAAAAGTGATTACCGGTGAGGAGGATGCAGAAAGAATAATTATACTTTCTGGTCTTGAAGATGCTCATGAAGTGGTGGTGAGTGGGGCATATTTACTGTCCGGTGAATTTATTTTGAAGAAGGGTGCAAATCCAATTTTGCCGAGTGATGTCAACAATTTGTAGTACTTAGGGCAGTCAAACATCGGATGCGGGAGCCCGTTAATTGCCTACTTTTCTAAGTCGATGAAGGCCTTGCGCTAAACTCCACGGACAGTGAAGTCCGTTATTTCTAGTTAATTCAGAAAGGGATTACTCCATTTTTTATCGGAATAGACATTAGAACCTGAAAGAGTCTCAAGGAAGGCTATAACTGCATTTATTTCCGTTTCCGTAAGGTTCAATTTCTGTCCGATACCATTTGGTGCCAACCTGGGATCGAGATTTGGATTTTGAGATGGATTAAGATTGATTGAATTGTAGTGATTAAGGATCCCTCTTAAACCTACGATTCCACCCGTATGCATCATTGGAATATTTGCAGATTTATTCGTCCTTGTTAAATCACGTAATGTAGGGGATCTGGTATTGTTTAAATCCCGGTTGGGTCCAATTGCCAGTCCGATTATTCCATTGTTTCGGCTGTTGGGGTCAATATCAAATTCCGGCGCATTATGACAGCTATTACATCCAATTCCACCACCAATTCTACTTGAATTGCTATTGAAAACAGGGGGAGTTATGAACAGATTCTTGCCCATATTTTCTGCCGGAGTGAAGTTTGGGAAATTTTGATTATCATTGGCAACCATTGCTCTTCCGACATCAAATTTTGAGTCAAATGATTGGATGCTTCTGATAAATTGAGCGAGACATTCCTGGATTCTGGCTTCGGTAACATTGATATCATTATAAGCAAACTTAAAAAGTTCATTATAATAGGCGAGGGCCTGTAGTTTGCTTAACAAAACATTAATACCGGGTCTGCCGTTTTGACCGCTAAAACCCATCTCCGCATGATCCTTGATTGGCTGGGAAGTTTGCTGCTCTAAAGTAGCTGCCCTTTCATCCCAAAAGAATTTGCGCTCAATTGCAAATCTGGCATTTATTAATCGCATGGAATGTCTCTCAGTAAGCCCTCCTGAAACACCGGAACTGACAACTTCAGGGTCGCTAAACGCAAATTCCTGCTTATGACAGCTCGCACAAGATATACTGTTATTGATACTCAAGTTTTTATCATAAAATAGAACTCGTCCAATAGTTGCTTTAATATTCGTAATACTGTTTGGCCCGGTATTATCCTTAACAATATAGGCAGGTTTAGACTGCTCAGCATAATTCATTAAGCTATTAAGGTTAATGTTATCCCCAAAAGTTGCCTTTATTGCCTCACAGGTTGGCTGTAATTGAGGGCTTTCATTATCTTTTTTGCTACATCCTGCAGCGAGAATAATGAAAAGGCTGATGATAAAAATAATTTTATAAAGAGCTTTCATGCTTCAGTTTACAAGCATTTATGTTAAGTTTATAAAGTTTGGTTATTTTTCCGAGTGTTTAGCAAAAAAAATTATTTCCTTGAAAACTAGAAAGCAAATAATACAGTTTTAAAATTATTAAAATTGATTAAAGCAAGTTCTGCAACGTGGCTCGTAACTTTCTTTTTCGCCAAGCAATATTTTTGATTCACTGGGTACGGTACGATAAGAATAAGTGGCAGGACCACCACATTGCAAACAAACCGCATGAACTTTAGTAACTAACTCGGCGATGGCCATTAATTCCGGCATTGGTCCGAAGGGTTTACCCTGAAAGTCCATATCAAGCCCTGCAATAATAACCCGGATTCCTCTATTTGCCAGCGCATTGCATACTTCAGGTAATTCATCGTCAAAGAATTGAGCTTCATCTATTCCTATAACTTCTGTATTTGAGCTCAACAACAGAATGGAGGCCGCATTTTCAACTGGGGTCGATTGGATGGAGTTCATGTCATGCGAAACCACTGAATTTTCATCATAGCGTTTATCCGTTTTCGGCTTGAAAATTTCGACATTAAGTTTGGCGATTTGTGCGCGACGCAGTCTCCTGATTAATTCTTCCGTTTTACCTGAAAACATCGATCCGCAAATAACTTCAATGCTTCCACTAAGTACTTTTCTTCGATTAAAGTTATGTTCGCTGAATAACATGCTAAATTTGTTCCTTTTTCCTTTTGCTAATATCCGATTTTAAATGGATTTAATGCACTGAGAAGCTATTTCTTGATCCTACTGCTGTCGTTTTTTTCAATAATTGACTATATTTGATAGCATTGAAATACGTTCATCCTATACTCCAATGAATGAGGTTCATCAGGCTTAACTATCCGATAAAGAATGAATAACAAAGAAATTTTTAAGAAGGTTGCAGCGATTATCGCAGAATTAAATGAGCAATACGAGTATTTGTGTCAAAACATTGATCATTTGAATGAATTAGAGTTAGAGTTGTTTGCCGCCAACGCTGATTTTTTAGTGGATCATATTGCTGTGCTGCAGAAACTTAATCTTAAACCTAAGGAAAAAAGTATAGATGAAGAGTCTATGCCGGCAGCTAATCCAACTAGCCCTGAGGTTTTTATCGGGGAGCTCAATTCCGAAATTGACAACCCGGGCGAAGAAACAGAATCTGCCATTCCGGAATGGAAATTTGAAGTGAACGATGAACCGGTAGAATCATTTGATTTTGAAGAAAGAGCCACTTCTGATTTATTTGATCGTCCGCTAACACCGGAAGAATTAGAAGTTATTGAGCAGAAAACCCAGTTAAAAGTAATTCCGGAACAAGATTCTGAATCAAATGAGGAAGAAGCCATGGTGATTGAATCGCTCGAAAATGAGCCTATTGTGGCGGATATGAACTCCGAAGTGACGGTTCTTTCAGAAGATACCGTTCAAGTTTCCTCTGAAACGGAGTCGGCGTCTCTTGTCGAAGAGCAATCGCTAACCATCAATCAGGTACTTGCGGCTCAATCCAATCAAAATACAGTTTCCGGTCAGTTTGTTCAAAGGCAGGTGAAAGACCTTAAAAATTTGATCAACCTGAATGATAAATTGTTATTTGTCAGAGATCTTTTTAATGGCTACAGTTTGGCATACAGCGAAGCTATTGAAATTTTGAATCGATTTGAAAGTTTTGAATCGGCTGATAATTTTCTGAAACAGAATTACTCCTCAAAGAATAATTGGGCCGAAAAGCAAAATGTGGCGGATAAATTCTATGAGATTCTAAATAAGCGATTTTCGAACTAGCTGAGGCAAAAATTCCCTTTTGTAAATTCAGGTTAAAAATCACGCTTTTTCGGAGCAAGCTTTGGGTCGAACCTCATTTTGATTATCCTATTATTTTGTGAAATAGGAGGATATGTTTTAAAAGCGGTTTATAAAAAGCCTCTGGTTAATATAATAATGAGTGTATTTGAGTAGAGGTTTATTTTTACCCGACAGCAATAGATAAAAATCAATTAATTTAATCTGAAATCGTTGAGACCTCTTGCCCTAGCCTGATGATTTTTTTCAACTTTAGAAAAGCAGGGCCTGTTGCTCTTGGCTTATTCCGGCCCCGTGTTCTGCCCTATTTTTTTGCTGAGCGTTGAATAGCTCACATATCATTCAGCAATACAAAAAAGATAGGGCTGCCACCCGGGTTTGTTTAGCAGGGCATGTAGTTCTATCACCGGACTGCCCGTTGCGATGAAAAACACCAGCGGGTAAACTAAAGCTTGCCGAAGGATTATCTTCTGTCTACGAATCATCTGAAATCAAGTAGCATTTCTTGCCGGAAATACTCCAGAGGAAAGGACTAAACGAAGCGATAACACTCAGGTATTGCTTTCCAAAATCAAATCATACGCGTTCGGAGCATCCGTAGATTTATTAAGAGCGTTTCAGTTTATCATTTTTGTATCGAATCTAAGGTAATTTATTTAACGGATGTGACAGTTAATGCAAGTTTTGTTTAAATAATTCCCATTCTGTTCGAGTCGAATTTTAGTAGAATAAATAACAGAATTGTAAAGCTCCAGAGGGAAGATCCTCCATAACTTAAAAATGGAAGAGGAATTCCGATGACAGGAATCAGACCGATGGTCATTCCGATATTGATGAAAATATGGAAAAAGAGGATGGAGGCCACGCCATAACCGTAAATTCTCGAGAAAGAGGACCGTTGGCGCTCGGCGATATTGATGATGCGAATCAAGAGAAAAAGATACAGACAGATTACCACAAAACAACCGGTAAAACCCCACTCTTCACCAACGGTACAGAAAATAAAGTCGGTACTTTGCTCCGGTACAAAATTGTATTTAGTTTGTGTACCCTGCAGATATCCTTTACCCCATAATCCTCCTGAGCCGATGGCAATTTTTGATTGATTTAGGTTATATCCTACTCCACGAGGATCATCCACTTTTCCAAGGATGACATCAATTCGATTCTTTTGATGTGTTTTGAGTATTTTAATATAAGTAAAATCGACTGAAAATACAAAAAGTACACTAAAGAGTAAACTTGAGCCAATAAGGGTTAAAATTTTTCTGTTTTTTCGATAAAAGTGAGTTAAAATTCCGGCAGTTATAAACAAGCCAAATAGCACGAGGTATTTATTGTACAGGACTGTTAATACAAATAAGAGTATGCAAATCCCTTCAATCACCAGGAAGTAACCCGAGAGACCTTCGCGGTAGAGTACCAGTATCAGGGAACTAAAGGTTAGTGCTGATCCCGCATCAGGTTGTAATAAAATTAAGCCGGTTGGTAACAGAATAATGAATGCTGCGATGAGTTGGGTTTGTAATTCCTGGACTTTCAGGTTTCCGGAACTTAGGTACCTTGCCAGTAGTAGACAAGTTGCAAATTTGGCAAATTCGGATGGTTGAAGTCGAAAACTACTTATGGGAATCCAGGCCTGGTTTCCACCTACATTTCGGCCGATAATCAGAACCAGGATCAGGAGCAAAATACTAGTTCCATAGAATATGGGAGAAAATGTGTTGAAAAATTTATTGTCAAAAAGCAGGATGGCAAAGCCAATCATGAAGGCCGAGATGATAAAGATCAGTTGTTTGCCATAATTTGTATCCAAATCAATTATACTTGGATTCATTGGGTCATAAACTGCAGCATGTATGTTGAACCAGCCGATTACACACAGAATCAGGTAGGTTGAAATGACAAACCAGTCAACATTGAAAAAAAGGCTCCGCTGTTTATTCATTAGATATTTTCTTGGGTTGTGTTGTACCTTTTTTATAGTTAGAACTATCTGAGTCGGATTTTCGGATTATTTTTTCGTAACCGGGTAAAAGATTTGCTTCTAAAAGTCGATCCATATAAGCTTTCGGCCTGGTAATTTTTTTGTTAATATATTTTTCAACGAGCAGGCTGGCAATTGGTGCCGACCAGGTAGCTCCAAATCCAGCATTCTCAACCACAACCGCTATGGCTATTTTGGGATTTTTTCTGGGCGCAAAAGCTACAAAAACAGAATGATCTTTGCCATTAGGATTTTGTACTGTTCCTGTTTTCCCACACATTTCGATATCAGGAATTTTTGAAAACCATGCAGTTCCGCTAGCCTGGTTTACAACTGCACTCATTCCATCGATCACGACGTCAAAAAATTTAGGGTCAATTCCGGCACTATTTTTTTTAAGAAATTCTTCTCTTATCACGCGTTTTTCACCGATTGCCTTTATCAAATGAGGTTTATAATAAAAACCGCGATTAGCTACAATGGCCATTACATTAGCCATTTGTAAGGGTGTTATGCCCAGTTCGCCCTGGCCTATTGACAATGAAATTGTAAAAGCCGAACCCCATCGGTCACTTCTGAATCTTTTGGTATAAAATTCAGCCGATGGCAAAAGTCCATTTCGTTCACCCGGAAGATCAATTCCAAGTGCAGTGCCGATTCCAAAGGCGGAAACTGCTGAATGCCATTTTTTATAGGCATTTATCGGGCGCATTCCGGCCTTATCAATCATTCGGGCGTAGGTATATCCATAATAAGTATTGCATGATTCTGTAATTGAACCCTTGAGACCAATAGAACCATGAACATGGGTACATCCCATAAAGCTTGAGCGTCCATAACGGTAACCGCCAGGGCAAAAGAAATAGGTATTTTCATCAATCATTCCAAATTGTTGAGCAACCAGCGCATTCACAACTTTAAAAATTGATCCCGGAGGGTATTCGGCCTGAATCGGGCGAACGAACATAGGTTTGTACTTATCATTCAATAAGGTCATGTAATTATTGCCTCGCTGACGACCAACCATCAAATTGGGGTCATAGCCCGGACTGCTTACAAACGACAATATCTCCCCGCTTGAGGGTTCTATGGCAACAATACTCCCGATTTTATTTTTCATCAATTGTTCGCCCAGTTTTTGCAGGTCCTTATCAAGTGAGGAAATCATCTGCTCACCCGCAACTGCTACCGTATCATACTTTCCATCGGCATAAGTTCCTTTCGGTCTGTTCAGGGCATCGACTAACAGGTTCTGAACACCACGACGTCCTCTTAATAATTCTTCATATGACCTTTCTATACCGGTAATACCGTGGTAATCACCCTGATTATAAAATCCTTTAGAATTTTCAATGACCTTTTGATTTACCTCACCGATGTAACCTAAAAAATGAGCAGCAATACTGTCGGGATACCTTCTTACCGTTCTGTTCTGAACGAAGAAGCCGGCGAAATTACTCAGCTTTTCTTGCAGGGCTGCATAAATCTGTACGGATAGCTGTTTCTCAAAAATAGATGCTTTATAAGGGGAATAGGAACGCGCTTTTTTGAATCTACGATCAAATCCTTTTTTATCTATTCCAATCAGTTTACAAAATTCGAGCGTGTCAAATGGTTTGACTTCTAAAGGGATAATCATCAGATCATAAACCGGTTCATTCTGGACGAGGATTTTTGCATTCCGGTCGAGTACAACCCCTCGAGCAGGGTAGATAGGTAATCTTCTAATGACATTATTTTCTGCTGAAAGAATATATTCATCACTGATTACCTGAATATAAAAAAGGCGAGTCAGCAGAATAAGGGTTATGACGATGAAAATTCCCTGAACAACAAACTTTCTCGCGAAAAAACTATTCATTGGTATAAATCAAGATGTAAAAATAAGAAAGAAATTATTCTGCGGCCAAAAGCACCGTTTATAATTTAACCTGAGTTCGATATAAACAATCTAATTTAGGTGAGATTGATAAAAGATCTTGCCGTGTCCTGATTATTTTTATCGGTCGGCTGCTCCCGGTCCCGTGTTCTGCCCTATTTTTTTGCGGGAAAGGGAATCCATATCCTAAGATTCAGTAAGGTAAAAAAGATAGGGCTACTACCCGGGTTTGGGGTTCTATTACCGGACTGCCCGTACCGATGAAAAACAGCAGCGAGTAAACTAAACCTTGCCGAAGGAGGTATCTTCCGGCGATGTAGCATTTGAAATCAAGTAGCATTTTTTGCCGGAAATACTCCGGAGGAAAGGACTGCGGGAAGCGATAACACGCAGGTATTGCTTTCCATAATCAAATCATAGGCGTCCGGAGCAATAGGAGATCCATCAAATGGATAATTCCTAAAAACGAACTGAGGTTATTTAAGGCTTTAACTTATTGTTTATTTTATACCAAAAAACGACTGATTAAAGGCAAATAAGATCAAATTTAGTTTAGTTCAGAGGTTTGATATGAAAAGCCCATGAACCGTAAATCATCTGGTTTTTTTATGAAAAAAGGCAAATTCGGTGATTAGAATTAAAAATACTGTAAAGCAGGAGCTTAATAATGCGCGTAATAAGGTGAATCCCAGTTCTGAAAATCTAAATACTTCGAAACTAAATAAAAATAAATGGTGAAATAAGGTCAAGATTGTAGAATAAAAAGCAAACCATCTGAATCCCATGATTCCCGGACTAGGTTCAGGTTCATTATCGAAACCATCCCTTTGTACTGTTACGGAGATGAATACAATCCTCACAAATGCCATTACAGTACATGCAATTGCATTAAGACCAAGGGTATCGTAAAAAATATCGACTGTTAATCCAGTGATGAATGCTAGAAAAAAGAGTAAAAAATTAGGTATACCAAATGGCAGGAGTAGGATAAACAAGATGTACAGGTAGGGAACACTTAAATTATAATAGCCAAAATTCTTAAGCAAAAAAACCTGAGTGGCTATCAATACAAAAAAACGACTACCATTGATGATTAAAGTCCGACCCATCATTCAACTTTATTTTGGGCCTCTAAAGACAATTGTTCCTCAGCGAGCAGATTAATGATAACATAAACGTACTGCAGTTTTGCGTAATCTGTGTCTAGTTTTACCCGAATATTCAGGGCATTATTAGGATCTCTTGTTTCAGATTCCGTTGCATAACCAATGTTAGTTCCCGGAGGGAATAATGAAAACTCTGATGAAACCACCCGAGTTCCTCTCTTAATAACCAGATGACTTTGAATATCTTTCAATATAGCAAAACGTGAATCAAAATTCCCTTCACCCCAGATTAAAGAGCCAATATTCCCATCCACACTGGCGCTGATTTTGGTTTCTGAATGCAGTAAGGATCTTATGGTTGAAAAATTTTCGGAAACATTCAATACAATACCAACAACACCACTCGAAGCAGTTACACCCATTCCCTTTCTGATACCGTGTTTACTTCCCCGGTTGATGGTTAAATAGTTGTTTTTTTGGTGTACTGAATTATTGATCACCTTGGCAACAATATAGCTGTACTGCCTCTTAAATATACTATCCTTCACGATTACTTTTTGAATGCTTTCGTCATAAAAAGAAGTTTTAAATTGATTTCTGAGCCTTGCATTTTCGGCAGCGAGACTATCGTTCGTTTTGGCTAGTGAAAGATAACTTCTAAACTCATTGGCCCGCTCATAGGCCTTACCTACCAGTTGATTTGATGAATTCCAAACGCTGGCACGCTGGAATGAGTTATTGCTCATAAAAATGATAAGAGAAATTGTGAAAAAAAAAACCAACAAAAAGAATGCGTTATGCTTACTGATGAAAAGCCAGAGGTTACGCATGGTTTAGGTTTTAAGTTTTAAGTTGTAGGTTTTAAGTTATAAGTTATTGGTTATAGGTTATAGGTTACAAATAAAGTTTTCAACTCTCGTGCATTAAAAATTTAAAATTCCCAATATTTTTCAAAGCGATGCCGGTACCTCTTACCACTGCACGAAGTGGGTCTTCGGCAACATGTACCGGAAGTTTGGTTTTTGCACCAACGCGTTTATCCAAACCGCGTAATAATGCGCCGCCACCTGTTAGGTAAATACCGGTCTGGTAAATATCGGCTGAAAGTTCAGGTGGAGTGATTTCTAAGGCTTTTAGAATCGCTTCTTCAATTTTTGAGATAGACTTGTCTAGGCAATGCGCTATTTCAGTGTAGGAAACTGTAATTTGTTTTGGCACGCCCGTCATTAGATCACGCCCCTGAACAGGAAGGTCTGCAGGTGGATCACTCAATTCAGGAAGAGCTGCGCCAACTTCAATCTTGATTTTTTCGGCAGTTCGGTCACCGATCATGATATTATGCTGTCTGCGTATGTATTGGACGATATCGCTATCAAAATTATCCCCTGCAACTCGGATAGATTGGTCGCAAACGATTCCAGAGAGCGCAATGACTGCAATTTCAGTAGTACCTCCACCAATATCAATAATCATATTTCCCATGGGTTCTTCCACATCGACACCGATACCCACTGCAGCTGCCATGGGTTCGTGGATGAGGTAAACCTCTTTTGCGCCGGCAATTTCCGCAGAGTCGCGGACAGCCCGTTTTTCAACTTCTGTAATTCCGGACGGGATACAAATTACCATGCGCAGGGATGGAAAAAACCATCCTTTACCATTATTGATCATCTTGATCATCCCCCTGATCATATATTCCGCTGCATTGAAGTCGGCAATTACCCCGTCTTTTAATGGTCTGACGGTACGGATATTATCATGAGTTTTACCCTCCATTTGCATGGCTTGTCGGCCAATCGCAATGACTTTGTTAGTTGCACGGTCGAAGGCCACAATAGAAGGCTCATCCACCACAACTTTGTCATTATGAATAATAAGGGTGTTTGCTGTACCCAGGTCAATGGCAATCTCTTGTGTGAACCAATTAAATAATCCCATCTTTATTATATTGTCGTTTTGAAAATGTACTTACTAAGATAAACTCTTTTATTAATCATCTTAGCATAAAGCAGATGATTTTATCCTAAGCGTTATAATTAATGTTTAAAATGTCGGATACCTGTAGTCACCATACCTAGGCCCTTGGCATTAGCCATATCAATGGATTCCTGATCTTTTATTGATCCTCCCGGTTGCAAAATCATGGCAACGCCTGCATCGGCTGCAATTTCCACGCAATCAGGAAATGGAAAAAAGGCATCTGAGGCCATCACACTTCCGCTCAGTTCAAAATTAAAGGCCTTGGCTTTTACGATTGCTTGTTGTAGGGCATCCACGCGCGAAGTTTGGCCAACACCACTAGCGATCAGACATGAATTTCTGGCAAGGACAATGGTATTGGATTTGGTAT
>VGGW01000046.1 GCA_016868395.1 Bacteroidota bacterium
GAAGCATTTATTTTAGCGGTTTTATTGGCAGGTATATTCCAGTTGATACTTGGTTTTGCGAAAGCAGGTGCTATTTCCAACTATTTTCCTTTTGGCGTAATAGAAGGAATGCTGACTGGTATTGGAATTATCATCATCAAAAAAGAATTGCCACATGCCATTGGCTATGACAATGAACACGAAGGCGATTTTTTCAATTATAGTCTTACGGATAATGCTGATGGTAGTGGATTTTTTAATGAATTAATACACTCTTTCAATTTTGCTCATACAGGAATAATTATCGTCGCACTTATTTCCGTAGGAATTATTTTAGCCTTTAATAAAGTAGATTTTCTTAAAAAAATCAAGGCTATTCCTGCGGCTTTGGTGGTAGTGATTGTCGGGATTATTTTGAATGAATTGTTCCGAATGTTCGAACCTCAGTTTTTTATTACCGGAAACCATTTGGTTTCTTTACCTGTGGCTAGTTCGGTTAATGATTTTATAGGACAATTTACATTGCCTGATTTTAGTGCTATTTCTAATCCAAAAGTTTGGATAACCGCTGCTACTATTGCGGTTGTTGCGAGTATTGAAACGCTACTGTGCATAGAGGCAGGCGATAAATTAGACCCTTACAAGCGTTATTCAAGTGCTAATAAGGAATTAAAAGCCCAAGGCGTAGGCAATATTTTAGCAGGATTGTTGGGTGGTTTGCCTATGACAAGTGTAATCGTAAGAACAACTGCAAATATTACTGCTGGTGCAAAGACAAAATTATCAACCATCATACATGGTGCTCTTCTACTGCTTTCAGTCATCTTAATTCCAACGCTTTTGAATAAGATTCCAATGGCTTGTTTGGCGGGTATTTTGATTATGATTGGTTTTAAATTGGCAAGCCCTAAGGTGTTTAAACACATGTGGGAAATTGGAAAATTCCAGTTTATTCCATTTATCGTAACCGTAATAGGCGTAGTCGGAATAGATTTATTGAAAGGTGTAGGTTTAGGCTTATTGGTAAGTATATTTTTTATTCTTCTTGGTAATATGAAATTGGCTTACTTTTTCAAAGGAAAAGAACACAAAGAAGGCGATGTTATCAATATAGATTTGGCACAAGAAGTTTCTTTTTTGAATAAAGCGGCTATTAAGCAAACATTGGCACATTTGCCTGAAAATTCAACTGTAGTTATTAGTGCTAAAAATACTGTCTATATTGATTATGATGTATTAGAGCTGATAAGAAACTTTACAAATCACGGTGCTAAAAATAAAAATATCACCGTAGAATTACGAGATTTCAAGAGTGCCTATAAGATTCAGAATAGTATTGATAGTAGTCACGTTTCATAAATATCATCAATTTTTGTTTTATTGTTATTTTGCTTACTCACATTTGAATTAGCAAAAGTATTATTACGTATTTCCATATTTATAACGGGTCCTGTAATTGAAATGGGCACTGATACGTTGCTATATGCTACCGTATAAGTCTCTTACAAGAATATTATTCTTGTAAGAGACTTATACGGTTCTATACTCAATAATTTTTTCAAAATTCAATTACCCATTTTACCTGAAATAACAGGTAGCATAATTTACGATATCTGCTATTTTGTTTTTGCAATTGTTTTTGTTTCAGGGGTGGAAAGTATTTTGTGTTCTTCAATGGCACATAGATTAGCTAAAAACGATAAAACACCGTTTAATCCTGACAAAGAATTTTTCGGGCAAGGATTAGTGCAAGTTCTTGTTCCATTTGTGCAAGGATTTCCCTGCACCGGTGCCTTGGCACGAACAGCAACAAGTATTAAATCGGGAGCAAGAACCCCGTTGGCAGGATATTTTAAAGCTATTTTAAAACTGGTAATGGCATATTATTTAGCTCAATATTTAGAGTTAGTTCCTATGGCTTGTATTGGCGGTATATTAGTGTGGGTAGCAAGTAATATGATGAAACCGGCTGAGATTAAAGAAATAAAGCATCTCGGGAAATTTGAGTTTTCAATAATGCTTTACACTGCAGTTATGGTTCCGCTTACTGATTTTTTAACTGGTGTGTTGTCGGCACTTATCATTTATTTTGTAGTGAAATATGCTTTCAATAAAATAAAGCCGAAGGAAACCAGCCACTAACAGCACCTACCCAAAAGTGGCGGTTCAGTGGTTAAATCAAGCTTTGTGCATCTATCAAAGTTTGTGCTTGGCTGACAGTGAATCGTTTCGAAATCGCCACCTTCGGGTAGCTGCAAACCGATTTTTGTATATGCCGCTTTCTCCGGGCTGATTAGCCTTTCTCTTCACCTGGGTATACAGACAATTGTAAATTTCATACAAGGAGTTCAGATCAGTGTATCCTGGAAGGTGCTGGTTTTTGTTGTCACATTGGGAGTTGCATTGGTGGGCGTACTTTCACTGATGCAGTTAAGAATCACTGAAAATCTACAACAAAAATTATTTATTCGTTCCTCATTTGAATTCGCCTATCGCTTGCCAAAAATTACTTTTGATGCATTCTACAATAAGTACCCTCCGGAACTTGCAAATATGTTTTTTGATACCCTCACCATCCAAAAGGGTGTATCTAAATTATTACTTGATTCTACAACGGCCATTCTACAGGTGTTTCTGGGGCTTATCCTTCTGTCCCTCTATCACCCGTTTTTTATAATTTTTGGCATTGTTTTAATAATCCTTTTTTATGTAATCTTTAAGTTTTCCTTCAATGAGGGTCTGTACACCAGCATGAAAGAATCTTCTTTCAAATACAAGGTAGCGTATTGGCTTCAGGAAATTGCCAGAAATAAAAACAGTTTTATCAATCAAAGTAGCTTTAATTTTTCATTGAAAAAAAACGACCATCTGGTGGGTGACTATTTAAAATTTCGAGAAATGCATTTTAAAATTATACAAAGGCAGTTCTCCCAATTGATAGTTTACAAGGTATTTATCACCGCAGGTCTCTTGTTGGTGGGCGGTCTTTTAGTCTTGGATCAAAAAATGAACATCGGTCAATTTGTGGCTGCAGAGATCATCATTCTACTCATTATCAATTCAATTGAAAAGTTAATCATTGGATTAGAAACTTTATATGATGTTCTGACCGCTGTAGAAAAAATTGCCTTGGTGGCCGATCTGGAGATGCATTGTAAATCGTCAGCAAAAAGTGGACTGATTTAGGTCAAAACTAAGGGAGTGTTTTCATACTAAATACCCGGGAGAGTAATTTGATTACAGCTAAAATTGATCAGTTTGTTTTAGAAAACAGTTATTTGGTGAGCAACGCCGATTTATTTAGAATTATGGCTATTTCAAATTAATTTTTAAAAACTGAAATCAAATTATCTGAATAGAGTCTTATCCACTGAAGATTTTATTACTAAATTCGCTATCATTTAATCTTTGAATTTGTTTCTCCATTGATTTCTTTCAAACCATGAAAAAGTTTTTATTCTTATTTCTTTTCCTAATTTCCCAGTTGGCTTTTGCCAATAAGACTGATAATCGTTATTTTGAACTAAGAGTTTATTATTGTAATCCGGGCAAACTGGATGCCTTAATTACCAGGTTCAGAGATCATGCAGTACCTCTGTTTAAGAAATATGGAATTGACGGACTTGCTTATTGGGTGCCGACCAATAATCCGGATCATGCATTTTATTACCTGATGGCTTATCCAAATAAAGAAGCCAGAGACGCCTCCTGGAGAGAGTTCGGAAAGGATCCGCAATGGCTGGAAGCAGCAAGAAAATCAGAAGAGAACGGGAAAATTATTGCAAAAGCCACCATACACTTCCTGAAGGCAACGGATTATACTCCTAAAATCAAACCTTCGAAGGCCTCCGCAATGAGAACTTTTGAAATGCGAATCTACACGGCAATGCCTGAAAAACTTCAGGATTTAGAAAACAGATTCAGGAATCATACCATGAAGATCTTCAAGAATAATGGGATGCAAAACGTAGCTTATTTCACCACTATTGAAAAGAATCCGGCAGATCAAGCCAAATTATTATATTTTCTTGCGTATGAAAATGAAGAAGCCGGTAAACTGGCCTGGCAAAATTTTCGCAAAGATCCTGATTGGATAAAAGCCAGTACGGCATCTGAAGTAAATGGTAAACTGGTAGAGAAGGTTGAATCTGTGTATATGAAACCGATGGACTTTTCTAAGTTCAGGTAATCCAATTTCGATACCTCCCCTGTGGTCGGTGTTGTCATAGAAATCACCGTACTACTAGCCCTGTGGTCGGTGTTGTCACCGTACCAATCACCGAGCTGCTCTTAAAAGAGCAGTTTTTTATTTTCCGGCATTTTTAGCACTACGGAATAACTATATTAGAAATAGAAAACATTGTATCATGGAAAGAAGAAAATTTTTATCAAAGGGTTTGGCTGTAGGCGCCATCATTCCTGCAACTTATGCTACCTTATTGGGGTCAGAAGTTAAGGCGGCTGAAAAAACCCCGAAAACTGAAGCAGAAGCAAATAAAATGGCAGAAGATGATGGTATTATCATTGAAAGGAGCGTACCCGGAAGACCTCATGAAGGAAAAGTTTTGGCAGTAATCCAACCACATGTTGATGATTCTACCTTATTTGCCGGTGGAACTATTGCAAAACTTATCAGTGAAGGTTATACCGGTTATTTGATCCGAACTACCAATGATGATGCTGCCGGTGCCGGAACGGACGGTGACAGGGTTCTTAACAATGAACGAGACAATGACAAGGTGGCGGAAGTTCTGGGCTTGAAAAAAGTATATAATCTTGGATATCGCAATCACCGAATGGATGAATACAATATCCAGGAGATTAAAGGCAGACTAATATTCCTGTTCAGACTTTTAAAGGTGGATACGATCTTTAGTTATGACCCATGGGGGCATTATGAAGAGAATCCGGACCATTACGTAACCGCACAAGCGGTTGAAGCTGCAAGATGGATGTCGGGTAGTGTTGATTATCCGGAACACCTGGATGCTGTAAAACCATATGCAGTAAAAGAGCGCTATTATTTTGCCAGGGGACCGCAATTAGTGAACCGAATCGTAGATATTTCTAAACATATTGATAAAAAAGTGGAGAGCAATGTGGTCATCACTACCCAAGGTCCCGGTGGTAATAATGGCTCAAGAATCAGGAAGCGACTGGCAGAACAAGGGAAGAAATTACCAATTCTTGGTGATACTGATGCATCGGCAGACTTTAACTATGTGAAGCATTTTGTACTCGATAAAGATTCTTTGACGCAAAGAGGAACTCCATCAGACCGGGAGGTGGGTAAAAAGTATGGTTTGGAATGGGCAGAGGCGTATCATTATATCGGGAATCCTGTTTCAATCATGCGGGATTACATTGAGAAAAATGCGGTGCCGAAATAAGAAGAAGCACTATAAATGGAAAGCCCTGATAATGTTAGTTATCAGGGCTTTTTACATCCTATTATTTTTTATTTTTTCAGAGCCTTCTTCATTGGATTATCTCCGCTTGAAAATCCCCTCGTACCGGAATTATTTTTAAAAAGCTGAAACCTGCTTGGCAGGAATTGTCTTGGCCAATAATTATTATCTTCATCAATATCTGCAGTTTCACGAAGCGGATCAAGAACAATGCTTGTTACCTCCTTGGTTTTAGCAAATACTTTGCTAACCTCTGATTCATTAAGCCTCCATATTTCAGCAGGAATTCTCTCAATGTCAGAACTTCCATCAGTATAATTAAACTGAATGATCAAGGGCATTACCTGACCCCCAATATTTTTAAATCTGAGTTCGTAAAAATTAAGATTACTATTGAGTAATTCTTTTTCCTGCGTATTTAATCTGGAGATAAATTCAGAATAAGCCCTTTCATCATCCGGAGTAACACTAAATGGATTATAAGAATTATAAAAATCACGTGTTGATGGATCTAACTCTAAAACGGTTTTGGGATTATCTTTGATGTTATAATTTTTGCTGACATAGCTTTCTTCTTTATCAAATACTTTCTTTGCATCCGATTTTTTTTCTGCCGGAGTACGATTATCAAGCTTAAACCAACTTGCCGATTCAAGTGAAATATCAACCGGTTCTGTTTTAAAGAACCATCCTCTCCAAAACCAATCGAGATCTACCGCAGATGCATCTTCCATCGTTCTGAAAAAATCATCGGGGGTGGGATGTTTGAACTTCCAGCGATTAGCATATTGTTTAAAGGCAAAATCAAATAAATCCCTTCCCATTACGGTTTCCCTCAAAATATTTAGTGCGGTCGCCGGCTTTGCATAGGCATTAGGACCGAACTGAATAATATTTTCAGAATTAGTCATAATCGGTTCCAGTAAATGCTTCTCACTTCTCATGTAGGGCACTATCTTATGCGCAGGGCCCCTTCTGGATGGATAATTTCTATCCCATTCCTGTTCTGCCATAAACTGCATGAAGGTGTTTAAACCTTCATCCATCCATGTCCACTGACGTTCATCGGAATTGACTATCATCGGAAAGAAATTATGTCCAACCTCGTGGATAATTACTGAAATCATACCATACTTGATGGCATCTGAGTAAGTGCCATCGGCATTCGGACGACCATAATTAAAGCAGATCATAGGGTACTCCATACCATTTGAAGCTTCAACAGAAATCGCGACAGGATAGGGATAGTCAAAGGTTTTTGAACCATAAGATTTTATGGTATGTGCCACAACCTTAGTCGAGTATTGCTCCCACAGCGGATTACCCTCCTTGGCATAATAAGACATGGCCATCACATCCCTATTTTGCTGTTTCACAGCCATAGCATCCCAGATCAACTTTCTTGAAGATGTCCAGGCAAAATCCCGAACATTCTCTGCATGATAAATCCAGGTCTTTTTATCTTTTGACCGGCCCTTTTCAAGTTTTTCAACCTCTTCCTGGGTACGGATTATTACCGGTTTATCATAGCTTTTCTTTGCATTTTGCCATCGGTTCAGTTCTACAGGACTTAAAACCTTTTCAGGATTTTGCAGTACTCCGGTGGCACCTACTATATGGTCGGCGGGAACAGTAATTTTAACATTATAATCACCAAAAGTGAGCGCAAACTCTCCCTTGCCCAGGAATTGCTTGTTTTGCCAACCTTGAAAATCAGAATATACGGCCATTCGCGGAAACCATTCGGCCATCGTGTAGAGATAATTCCCATCCTTTTCAAAATATTCATAACCGGGTCTGCCGCCTATAAAACTAATCCTATCATGTATATTGAAAGTCCAATCTATGGTAAACTCGATTTTTGCGCCGGGTTGAAGGGCTTGTGGTAGATTAACCCGCATCATGGTTTTATTGATGGTCACCGGAATAGCTCTCCCTGACAGGTCCTTAACTGAAATTATCTTGTAACCAAGGTCCTGATTATGCCATAAAATGCCTTGTATCTGGCTCATGGACATATTCGGCGATATTTTGCTTTCCGTAACTTTCGGTGTATTTGAATCCTTAGCTCTTTCATTCTGATCAAGCTGAATCCACAAATAGGAAAGTGGATCGGGAGAAAAGTTGTGATAGGTGACTTTCTGCCATCCTTTGATGGATTGATTCTCATCATTTAATTCCACCACAATCTCATGATCTGCCTTTTGTTGCCAGTACATATGGCCGGGTGCACCTGATGCTGTTCGATAAACATTGGGTGATCGAAGACTGGCATCTAATTGTTCAAATCGTTCCGCATGATTTTGCTCAGTCTGCTGAGCGATGGATGTTAATCCGCAAAGCAAGAGAACTGCTAATACACTAACTATTCTTTTCATTTTCCAAAAATTGGCGTGATAAAACCTGTTAAATAGTTCGGGGTAAATATTTCTTTTACTCCGCGATAAAACCTTCGAAGATAGTCAGTAGGAATAACAAATGAAGAAAATACTTACCAAAAATTCGATTCCATAATCATTTTTACCGCCATGGCCAGAATCACTACCGAAACTACAAGCGTCCATTGCCTTTGCTTCACTTTGAGAATTTTCAAGGGTAGCAGCGATACAAGAAGAAAAAAGAATACAATCAGGAATTGACCTGCCTCCAAACCAACATTAAATGCAAACAGAGGGGTCAAAATAGAAATTTCAGTGCCTAGAAGAGCCCTTAAATAAGATGAAAAGCCGAGTCCATGGATCAATCCAAAAAAACTGGCAAAAAAATAATTAATCTGCGTTCCCGGGTGCAGCTTGGGACCAACAACATTTCCGGCTGCAGTAATGGCTATCGTTATAGGTATTAAAAATTCCACTAAATCAGAATTTAGATTTAGGAGTTGAAAAGTAGCCAGTACTAACGTAATCGAATGCCCGATCGTAAAAGCGGTAACCAAAATGATAATTCTTCTCCAATCCGAAATGGAATAAGAACTGCAAAGAACGATGATGAATAAGATGTGATCAAATCCGGCAAGGTCAAGAATATGATTTGTACCCAGACGGAAATATAGCTCAAACTGTCCCATAAAATCAGAATTTTAAATTATAACTAAGCTTATTCAGAATATCCATATTTTGCAGCAAATATCAGGCATTATGTTTACTAATTTTATTCTATCCTCTTTTCTGCTTATTCAAAGTCTATTTCACCCTTTTTACATCAGCCTTACGGAGATAAAATACAATTCCAATGAAAAAAGCCTCGAGATATCTCAAAAAATTTTTTGGGATGATCTTGAGGTTGAGCTATCAGAGTTTTATAAAAGTAAAATCAATTTTTTAAAACCAAAAGACCGAGCAGACCTCGACATAAAACTAAGGCAATACATTCTGCAGCATAACGAAATTATGGTGAATGGGAAAAAAGCGGAGCTCAATTACCTGGGCTATGAAATTGAGGAAGATGCGGCCTGGTTTTATCTTGAGTCCAAGCAGATTCCCAAGCCTCAGCAGGTGGAAGTGAAAAACAGTATTCTTCATCAACATTTTGACAGTCAGCAAAATATCATCAATTTCTATCTGGATAAAAGTCCGAAAAGTCTGATCCTTCTAAAGGGGAAGGATCGCGGGAAATTGACATTTTGAAAGTAAATTACCCTGAGATTGATAAAAGATCTTGCCTGAGCCTCATTATTTTTCTTAGTTTTTGAAAGCAGGGCCTGTTGCTCTTGGCTTATTCCAGTCCCATGTTCTGCCCTATTTTTTTGCTGAAAATGGAACCGATATCCTAAAATTCAGTAGTGCAAAAAAGATAGAGCTGCCACCCGGGTTTGTTTAACCCGGAGCTGTTTTCCATCGGAATTGACAGTCAGCCAAGATACCATAACTGCTCAACTCCCGGCCTCCGCCAGGATCTGAGAGAGTACCCAAAAATCAAATTTATGAGGATCCATTGCAACTTTGTGATTGTTTATGGAAAAACTAATAGTTTCCAGGTCCACCACCTCCCGGTCTCATCCATGGGCCACCGCCACTGGGTCTCATCCCCGGTCTTTGTTCCTGTTGTTGCTCAGGTTGCTTTCCACTGAATTTTTGCAACCTCATGGTAAAACTCAACATGAAATACCTTGATAAACGATTATTTTGACTATCCGTTATCACGTTTCCGGTCACCGATCGGGATACACTGGTATTTTCATTCAGGAGGTCGAAGCCCTGAAACCTCAGTGATGCACGTTTATCTTTGAAAAATTGCTTTTCAAGGTAGGTATTGATAATAAATGGATTTACAGCTATCGAGCTGCTGTATCCATCATTAAATGATTTACTTAGATCCGAACCTATCAACCAGGTTTTTAAAAAGAAGACCCGACTGTTGAAATTCAAAGCATAGGTTGAAACATGGGTATTATTATTTGTGATTGCATCATTGGTATTCGTATTCAAACTATATCTCAATCCGGGGTTGAGCTCAAGATTCTTATTCGGGTTGATCTGCATATTCAAACCCTGAGAGAAGATCCAGTTCTTTCCTGTATTTTTTATGTTATCGGTATAGGAGATGTTATTAATATAATTGGCCGAACCGGTAAATGAGAAAACATATTTCTTTTCCCGGAATGGCTTGGAGAAGTTATAAAATGCGTTAACTGTATAATATCCATCCGTATTCAAATAGCGGGTTTCCTGAACTAGACCAATAGCCGGGTCCATCGATCGGATAATATTTGGAACAATCTTATTTTCTGTAAAATTTCCTGATAGGTTAAAGAATAGGACATCGCCGGAATTGAAATTAAAATTATTATATCTGAATACCATGATATGAGTGAACTCAGCCCCTAGGTTCGGATTACCATATACCGGATACTGTGGGTTTGAAATATCAGGTGTGGGTTGTAATTGGATATAAGTTGGCTCGTTTGCCCGACCGAAATAAAATGCATTTACTGCTCTTGTTCTCGAGAAGTTATATGAGTAACGGGCGGAGGGGATGATGTTAAACCCTGTGTTCCTGTTTGTCGTAGTAAGCCCATTGACAATGGACCGGCCATCCAGCACATTGGGTTGAGCACTAAGTCCGAAAGAATAGTTATATTTTTTCTCATTGAATCTATAATTTACACCAAACCTATTGGTGCTGAATGAGTAATTAAAATCGTTACTCAAGGCGATGTTATAGGTTGAAGATCCTGCCGGACTTATGTCGTAGGTTTCTCTTACATTTTTATAACTGGTGGTGCTGTGATTATAATTAAATTCTATATTGGATTTAAGTCCGAGGGGCTCATTATAAGATAAATTGGTACTTATATTGGAGTTTCTGTTGTTTTCGTATAATTCTTGATTTCTGTAAACGTTGGTGTTTCCACCACTCACAATATAATTGATATACTCGGTCAGCTGATCATCTTCCTGTCTGGTTCTAGCATTATTTGCCGAAGTAAATAAGGATATGTTTCTCCCTCTTTTTTTGAACCTGTGATTTAACAAAAGTGTCGCTCCAAAATTAGGATTTCTAGAATCTGTAGTATTGAGTGTAGTACCATCGGCACTTAATCTTCCACCATCAAATTGGATATAGCCTGCATTTCCATTATCAATGGTAGATCCATAGCTGAATGTGGGATTAAATTTAATATAATTCAGACTGTCAGGCCGATATTCCAAATTCCAGCCAAATCGGTGGTTATCATTAACTAAATTTTTTAATGAGTTCTGATTAGTAGAAATCAATGAGTTCTGAAAGTTATTTTGTTGCAATTGATCGCTGATCAGGTTGTTATCACGATTAGAGTAGCTGTAATTTCCATAGGAACTTACTTTTTTACCATAATCTTTTCGGTAATTTAATCCGATAGAACCTACCGAGGTGATTCCATCATTCGTGTTGCCGCCTTGGAAGCCGCCACCACCTTGACCCCAGCTTCCGCCACCACCTCCTTGAAAGCGAGTTCCACCCCCGCCGCTACCCCCAACACCCTGTACCCGAGCACCCCCGCCACCACCACCAAATCCACCCCCGCTACCAAAATTGAAGACCGAGCTGTTGGTATTATTAAGATTTCCGATAAATGAAAACTGCTCACTTTTGTTATAGGTATTTGCGGTTAGGGAAGCCTGATAACGGTCTTTATCCCCACCTCCAACATTCCCTCTTGCAAAGTAACCTTTGTTTTTATCTGCCCGAATAGTGAAATTCAAGACTTTTTCCGGATCTCCGTTTCTTACACCGGTAAGGTTGGCTTGATCCCCATAATCATCTATAATCTGGGCTGATTCCAGAATATCGGCCGGAAGTTGCTGTGTAGCG
This sequence comes from Bacteroidota bacterium, assembly GCA_016868395.1. Classification (GTDB taxonomy): domain Bacteria; phylum Bacteroidota; class Bacteroidia; order Sphingobacteriales; family Sphingobacteriaceae; genus Daejeonella. Next base: position 11,682 of record VGGW01000046.1, read on the forward strand.
GTTTTTACATCACCCCCAAAAAAATCTTTTCCATTGATCCTTACTCTGGTAATGGCCTTCCCCTGAGCTGTCACATTACCATCTTTATCAACCTCAACGCCCGGCAATCTCTTCAAAAGATCCTCAGCCAGCGCATTTTCTCTCAACGGGTAATCGGAAGCCCTGTATACAATCGTGTCTTCTTTGATGGTGACGGAGGGCGTACCGGAAATCACAATTTCTGATAGAGCTCTGCTCTCAACCATTAAACTGATCGGGTCTAATTTGATTGGGGTATCTCCGTCTTTGTATAAAAAGCGTTTATACAATGGGCGGTAACCTAAACTTGTTATGGTGATTAGGAAAGTTGAAGATTTAACGCCTTTAAAAATGAAATTACCGTCTCCATCGGTTCTGGTAAACAGCGTGTCTTTGCCGGCAATGTATTTAACCGTGGCTGCAATTACACCTGTACCTGTAGAATCTCGAACAATCCCGCTGATGTCACGACTTGTTTGTGCAGCTACACCATAGCTGATAAATAAGCCAATTATTAAGGATAAGAGTTTCCTCAGGATACTTTGTTTTTGATTCATCTTAATTTTTATTTTTTTGGGCAGTAATTTTTATAAGGGCTCTGCCAGACTACTTTTTATAAAAAACTCAGTCGATGTGGATATTCTAACCGGTGCAAAATTTCTGTTGGGCATTCCACCATACATTCCACCGTATCTCCCATTAAATCTTCCCCCAAATCCACCGCCATACATATCATCAAAGGCATTCATTTCCCTTTGCTGAACTGCTGCCGGGCCCTGAAATCCATTGATTCGGATACCATAGGTTATGGGCTCCTTTCTATCCGGATCTATTCCCAGCAATCGAATGGGAATGGCAATCTCCTGAACTAAATTGTTTTTTGAATCAAATGCCGCCGCTGCCTTAATTCCATAAGTATTGTAGAGCGAGATACCACCGTCAATAATTTCCTTGAATCCATCAACCCTTATTTCTTTGATTCTTTCAAGAATTCGCTTTTGTATCTCTTCAGGTTCCGGTCTTTCTGTTTCAACATGTTTTTTACCCGGTGTCCTGTCGAGTAGCGGGAAGGTCACCATTGCAGGGATTTTCTTGGGCTCAATATTGGCAGAGAAACTAATTCCTCTGGCAAGAATTCGGAGTAAACTTTCGGGAGCGCTATTCTTTATTGCCAGATAGATGTTTTCATCATCATTGGCTAAATTATAGTATAGTTTTGTAGCTTCATTGTACAAACTCAGACTATCGCTCCAGTCATCCAGCCTCCCGTCGATTAGTATTGGTTTTATCGGCCACATGGATTTGACCAATTCTGCTTTTTTCTGCGAATATGCCGGAAGAGCGATGATTGTATTTACAGAAAATAAAAGAATTAAATAATTCTTGATTAGGGTCTTCATAGGCAGTTTAGACTAGCGGATAATTGAAGGTTTAAAGTGGTCCTCGTAATGATTTCATTACAATTAATTTGCGACCCTCAAAAAATTTTGAATCAAAATAATCAAGTTTTAGCTTAACTAGATCAATTTTTTTTGGTTTTAGCGTAACAAATTAGCTATTCTCCTCCCATATTAATGCGAGATGAATAATAGTTTGTACCGCTTTTTGCATATCCTGAACAGAAACCCATTCCTGCTTACTATGAAATGCATGTTCACCGGCAAAAATATTAGGGCAAGGTAGTCCCATAAAGGATAACCTCGAGCCATCCGTTCCTCCTCTGATGCTTTGAAGTTTAGCGCTTAATCCGCTTCGTTCAATCGCTTTTATACCTGCCCGAATGACTTGCGGATGTTTTTCCAGAACCGATTTCATATTTCGGTATTGCTCCTCTACTATAAATTCATATCCGGAATTAGGAAATGCTTTTAAAACTTTTTGTACCAGTTGTTCCAGAAACGACTCATGACTTTTTAAAGATTCGGTATTAAAATCACGAATGATAAACTCAATAGTCGCATTCTCTACAGAGCCTTTTATGGAAACAGGGTGTATAAAACCTTCCTTACCTGAGGTCCCTTCCGGGGATAAAAACTCCTTTGGCAATGCCGAAATTATCTCGGAGGCAATTTTTAAGGCACTTTCCATTTTGTTTTTGGCAAATCCGGGATGTGCACTTACCCCATGGATGATTATCTCTACACCATCTGCAGAGAATGTTTCCTGCTCTATAGAACCAAGAGTTTCACCATCAATCGTATAGGCAAAATCTGCACCAAGTTTTTTTAGGTCTACCCGGTCAACTCCCCTTCCAATCTCTTCATCAGGCGTGAAGAGAATCTTTATTTCGCCATGTTGATATTCGGGATGGGAAATCAAAAAATTTGCCGCATCCATAATTTCGGCTATTCCGGCTTTATTATCTGCACCGAGTAAAGTTGTTCCGCCGGCCGTGATGATATCATTCCCAATCTGATTCATTAAATCCGGGTGATCCTCTATTCGGATTATTTGACCAGGGTCATACGGCAGAACAATATCCTGCCCTTGATAATTAGGATGAATGATAGCTTTTACCTCCCTGCCACTGCAGTCAGGAGAAGTATCCATATGCGAACAGAAGCATATCACCGGTACTTTTTTATCAGTATTTCTTGGAATACTTGCATAAACATAGCCATACTCATCTAAATGTGCATCCTTCAACCCCATGTCCAATAATTCCTTGACTAATAAGCGACCCAGGTCTTTTTGTTTATCAGTTGATGGAAAGCTATTGGAATACGGATCAGATTGTGTATCTATTTCGGTATATCTTAAAAATCGTTCGACAACCGTATAGCTTATCGTTTCGCTTAAGTTCATTTTTAGTTAATTTTATAATCAACTCCGCGAAATTAAACATTAGTTAACGTATTGTTACGACAAGAGGAGTTTCCAGGGGTATTAGTAATTATAACTACCGAAATGAATATTGAAAGCTTAAGAGAATATTGCCTTTTAAAATCCGGAGTGGAAGAATCTTTTCCTTTTGGTGAAGACACACTGGTATTCAAATTATCGGGCAAGATATTCTTACTTTGCGGATTGAATAGTCCGGATCGATTCAACGTGAAGTGTGATCCTGAAAGAGCAAGTTTACTTCGTGAAGAATATGATGAAGTTCAGCCCGGCTATCACATGAATAAGGTGCATTGGAATACTGTATTTATGAATGGGCGATTGAGCGATAGCCAATTAATGGAAATGATTGATCATTCTTATGATCTGATAAGGAGAGGTCTGCCTGCAAACAAGCGATTATGATACTATTATGAATTGGAAGGAAGTTAAGGATATTGAAAATGGACAAGAATACCTGAAAAAGGAATTCAAATTTGAAGATTTTATTACGGCATGGGCATTTATGAATAAGGTTGCCCTTATCGCTGAAAAATTGGGGCATCACCCGGATTGGTCCAATTCATATAACAAGGTAACGATTATGTTAAGCTCTCATGATGCCGGTGATAAAATTACCGAAAAGGACAGGAATCTTGCCGATTTTATCGATATGCTGGGGCATTGATCTTATATTTGTAAGCTGATTATGAAAAGGAGTTTTTGTCTTTTATTGATTTTAATTCATGTTTTTCTTACGTTAAATGCACAAAAAAGCCCTTTCGAGAAAAATGGGGAATCAACTGCAACTTATGAGGAATTGATTGATTTTTATCAACTATTAGATAAAAAGCATGCACAGATGAAGATTTTCGAATACGGCCCAACCGATATCGGAAAAGTATTGAGTCTGATTGTTCTTTCTCGTGATCAGATCTTTGATCCAATCGAGGCGAGAAAGCAAAATAAATGTATTTTATTGATTAATAATGGCATACATCCGGGCGAACCTGAGGGAATAGATGCCAGTATGATGTTAGTCCGGGATTTACTCGAAAGTAATTCCATCCCTAAAAACGTGCTCATTGGGATCATTCCTATTTACAATATTGATGGAATGCTAAACAGAGGCCTTTCTAGAGTCAATCAGAATGGACCTGAGTCTTATGGATTCAGAGGTAATTATCAAAATCTTGATCTTAACCGAGATTTTATAAAGAGCGATTCAAAAAATTCCAAGGCCTTTCAACGGATATTCAACGCCTGGAAGCCGGAAGTGTTTATAGATAATCATGCCAGTAATGGTGCCGATTATCAGTATGTCATGACCCTTATTTCTACTCAGAAAGATAAACTTAACTCCACACTGTCAGACTATTTAAAGAGTCGTATGTTGCCCGACTTATATTCGAGGATGAAGGCTTCAAACTTTGATATGTCACCTTATGTTAACAGCATCAAGGAAACACCTGATGCTGGAATTACGGGTTTTTTAGAAACAGCAAGATATTCTACCGGATATGCAGCGCTGCATAATAGCATTGGTTTTATGCCTGAAACGCATATGCTTAAGCCATACCCTCAGCGAGTGGATGGAATTTATAAGTTCATGGAACATATGATTGAACTAGTGGGTCGTGATGCGAATCTGATAATCAAAAACAAGCAAATAGCAGATGCTGATGTTAGTGAGCAAAGTTTTTTCCCACTTCAATGGACCTTAGATGATCGGAATTTTTCTCTGTTCCGTTTCAAAGGCTATGAAGCCAGGCAAAAAATTAGCGAAGTGAGTGGTTTACCCAGACTCTTTTATGACCGAAACATTCCTTATGAAAAAGATATTCGTGTTTTTGATAATTATTTGCCTTCAAAAGCTATTAAAAAGCCACTGGCTTATATTATTCCACAATCCTGGCAGCGGGTGATCGATTTGATGGAATTAAACGGGGTAGAGATGAAACGTTTAGCTAAAGATTCTGAAGTTGAGTTGGAAGTTTATTATATTGAAGATTATAAAACTGTTGGCAAGCCATTTGAAGGGCATTATCTTCATTCGCAAGTTAAATTGCGGACTGAATATCAAAAAGTGAAATATCATGCAGGTGATTTTATGGTGTTTACTGATCAGGTCCGCAACCGGTATATTGTTGAAACACTTGAACCCCAGGGGGTTGATTCATTCTTTGCTTGGAACTTCTTTGATTCAGTTCTTGGCCAAAAAGAACATTTCTCAGATTATGTTTTTGAAGATGAAGCTGCATTGATTTTAAAGAAGGACCCCGAAATGCGAGCCAGATTGGAAGATGAAAAGAAGAAGAATTCTGCATTAGTTCAAAGTCCGAATCAACAATTGGATTGGATTTACAGGAATTCAAAACATTACGAAAAAACACATTTGCGATACCCGGTTGGCCGTTTAGTACGTCCGGCTAAAATTGAATTAAATTGATGGAGAATTTTATTAATGGAACCCCGGTTGCTACGATAATTTTTATTTTTACGATTGTCACCAGTGTTTATGCTTTTTCGAATGCTGAGGTTTATGGTAAGTTTATGCTCCATCCATACAGCGTCAGTCGTGGCCGCCGATTATACAGCATGATTACTAGCGGTCTAATTCATAAAGACTGGCCTCACCTTCTTGTGAATATGTTATCCTTTTACTTTTTTGCCTTTACCCTTGAAAAAACCTTTGCCTCCATGAGCAACTGGGGTCATTTTCAGTTCGGATTATTATATTTTATCAGTATAATTTTAAGTGATATCAACTCTATTTTTAAACATAGGGAGCATTTTTGGTTCAACAGTCTGGGGGCCTCAGGCGCAGTTTGTGCAGTTGTTTTCAGTTATATTTTATTCTATCCCTTGAATAAAATGATGATTTTCCCAATCCCAATCCCCATACCGGCGGTTTTATACGGATTCCTATTCCTTTGCTATTGTGTTTATGCTTCCCGGAATTCAAGAGATGCAATAAATCATGATGCTCATTTTTATGGGGCATTGACCGGTATCCTGTTTACAATTATTTACTATCCTGATATCGCTGCTTATTTTATCAGTCAGCTAACGGCCTGATCGATTCTTTTAAACGAATGCTTCATTAAGAGATTGATTATAAGTTAAGAAGGTAAATCCACCAAGTTGGCAGGAACAAACTCCTGGTCTTTATTAAAAAGATAACTTAGCGGATATTCCGGATCTTTCAAGATTTCGAATAAAAGAATACCCCAGGGTTTCCAGAAATTTTCAAGTACCTGAGCATAGGTTTTGTTTTGCCAGAAATCAAAAAGTGGCTTATTATTCATCCCCTGTTAGGACATAGGTTCAAGATAGATTGCTTCTTGAGTTGGCATGATGGTATATTCCGGTAAGCGGTTAAACAGGTAATTGGAATAGAAAAAACGCGCGAATATCTCCTCTAACTGTGCTGGATGTAATGATTTGCCGGATAATTTAGAAAGGATTTCCTTATGATAAATAAGGTTGGTTCCATTATCCTGAAGGCAGGCGATGATGCCAAAATTCTTCAAGGCTAGTGAAAAAGTAAGCGTATTGATCTCATCGCGGTAGTTGAATAAATCCTTACTGCTCTCCAGTTTAAATACTTGAATACTCCAGGGATAATTACCCTCAAATATTATAGGTTGATTCAAAGACTGAAGCATCAGGTGAAGATTACTAAACTTATGTTGGAGTGCTTGGGAGAGCATAAACGGTTCAT
>VGGW01000047.1 GCA_016868395.1 Bacteroidota bacterium
CGAAATTATCCCATACCCTATAAACTCCGTAAAAATATTATTTACCTTTTGTCTTCCATTTGTATTGTTTTTGTAGCATTTGTAGTATTTGAACGAAACCTGATCATAGGAAATACCTTGTTTATTATATTTACCGCAATAGTTCTGATCGCTGAAAGGAAAGATATCAAGTTAATTTTTGGTAGAAAATGAAAATCCGTATCATCAACAAATCCGCTCATTCATTACCGGAATATGAAACTGCCTCATCTGCAGGGATGGATCTCAGAGCCAATCTCTCTGAAACGGTGGTGTTGAAGCCCATGGAGAGAAAATTGATTCCAAGCGGTTTGTTTATTGAGTTGCCTGTTGGGTTTGAGGCTCAGATAAGACCTCGGAGCGGACTTGCATTGAAAAATGGTATCAGCATCTTGAATTCGCCCGGTACAATTGACGCTGATTATCGGGGAGAGATAAAAATTTTACTTATCAATTTCTCTGAAACTAATTTTGAGATCAATAATGGGGATCGGGTTGCTCAAATGATTATCTCCAGACACGAAAAGGTAAGTTGGGAAGAGGTTGAATTTTTGACTGAAACTGTTCGTGGATCAGGGGGATATGGTCATACCGGTAAATGAGAGTATGATAAAAAAGGGAATATTTCTATCATTTTTTTTGTTTTTCGCATTTTCAGTTCGCGGGCAGAAGAACAAACCGGAGACTTCACAACCCGTCATTGTCATTGGTAAAACCATCAATCAAAGAGACAGCATCAGATTAAAGGAACTTTTTTTTGAGGGTCTTCAGGAAAAAATTTCTATGAATTATGCCCAGGCAGCCCAAAATTTTAATAAAGTTTTGGATTTAGATCCTGCAAATGATGCGGCTTTATATGAGTTAGCGAATTTGAAATCTGCGGATAATCGGCCGGATGAAGCCGAGATATTAACGAGAAAAGCAGTTACGGTACGCCCGGAAAATGAGTGGTATTGGGTATTGCTGTCCGATATTTATAAAAAAACTAATAAAATTGCTGATTTGGTGTTTGTTTTGGAGGAATTATCGAGGATATCACCAAACAATGAGGCTTATTATTATGACAAGGCCAATGCACTCCTGATCCTAAACCGGGTAAGTGAAGCTGAAAAAATCTATGATGAAATAGAAAAACGATTCGGTTCATCCGAGGATTTGGTGTCGGCAAGACAACGAATTCTTATGCAGCAGGGGAAATCAGCTAAACTTGGTGATGAACTCGAGAAGCAAATCAGTTTGAATCCTGAAGATTTGAGAAACTATATTTATCTAAACGAGGTTTACGTAAAATCAGGGGATAGAAAGAAAGCCATTGAGGTTTTGAATAAGGCTAAGCAAATTTCGCCGACGAATGCCATGGTGCGTCTGGCACTTGCAGATAATTATAAGGCCCTTCGACAGTTTGAGAATACATTTATTGAGCTAAAGATTGCTTTTGAAGATCCGGATTTAAATATTGACGAGAAAGTGAGAATTGTACTTTCATTTTTTCCTATGTTCGTTGATATGAAAGCCAGAGCGTATGCCAATGAGTTGGCCTCCATTATGGTAAGAATACATCCTGAAGAGGCAAAAGCACATGCTATTTTTGGGGATGTTTTGTTTCAGGAGCGCAAATATCCACAAGCACAGGAATCGTATATAAAAGCGCTTGAAATCAATGATCAGGTCTATCAAATTTGGGAACAGTTGTTACGAATTGAGGTAAGTCGGGGAGAATTCGTTCAGGCAATCACGGATGGGAATCGGGCTTTAAGTATTTTTCCTAACCAGGCTGCACTTTATCTTTACACCGGAATTGGGTACGCGCAAACTCAAAAACACGAAAAAGCAATCTCCTATCTAAAAAATGCCTTGGATCTGGCTTCTGAAGATAAGGAGGTTCTGGTTCAGGTTTACTCAACTTTAGGAGATTCCTACAATGCCGTGAAGCGATTTAAGGAATCTGATCAAGCATATAACAAAGCGTTAGAACTAGATCCACGAAATTCGTATGTTTTAAATAATTATGCCTATTATTTATCGTTAAGAGGAGAGAATTTGGAAGTAGCCGAAAAGATGTCGCGACGTTCAATTGAACTGGATCCGGATAATGCATCCTCGGAAGACACTTATGCCTTGATTTTATTCAAGCTAGAGCGATATGCAGAGGCAAAAATATGGATTGAAAAAGCATTGCAGCATAATTCGGCTAATGGTGTACAAATTGAACACTATGGAGATATTTTATATTTCTTTGGTGAGCATGAGAAAGCTCTTGAACAGTGGCGTAAAGCTAAAGAAGTTGGATCACGTTCAGATACTCTGGATCAAAAAATAAATGAAAAAAAATATATCCGCTAATACTATTTACTTTTTGGTCTTGCTGTTGGCCATAACTGGCTGCAGGGCTAAGAAAGTGATATTGCCACAGACGGTAATTCCTGAGTTTCAGGCAGCTACGGTAGCGCCCGATAGTACCAGAAAAAACAAATTGGATTCTATTCAGAGGAACAATATGATGTTCAATACTCTGGCGATTAAATCAAAGTCAGTACTTAGCATTAATGACAAGAGTAATGAGGTGAATATGAATTTCCGTATCAGGAATAATGAGGTAATTTGGGTTTCAGTCATGGCAATTGCAGGTCTTGAAATAGCCAGAGCGCTCATTGCACCCGATAGTGTCAAAATTTTAAATCGAATGGATAATATTTACATCAACAAGCCATTCAGTTATATCCATGAATTTACAAATGAACAAATCAATTTCAGAACGCTGCAGTCAATCCTCTTAGGAAACACAGTGTCTGAGTTCATCAGCGATTCTGCTGAGTTGAAAATAGAAAATGAGGAGACTACATTGAAAAGTACATTTGGGGTTTTAAGCTATAATTTATGGATTAACCCTGAGAATAAGGTAGTCCAAACAAACCTGAATGACGCGGTAGAGAAACAAGAGCTTAGTGCCAGATACTCCGATTTCATAATGATAAATCAGCAACTAATTCCGCATTCCATAATTATGGATTCTCAAGTTCAATCGAAGAAGTTTTTGTTGGAGCTCAAGTTTTTAAAAGTTGATTTGGATGGCATTTTGGAACTCCCATTTCGCGTTCCTGACCGTTTTTTGATTAAAAATTAAGTACATTTGAAAGAATGAAGCGTTTCAAGTTTATAGTTTTTCTGGTATTATTTTTTGTGGTGTCCGGACTACATGCACAGAGTAGTTCGGAGCTTAGAAGACGCAAGGAGGCATTGACAAGAGAGATAGAATCTTTAAACAAAAGCCTTAATCAAACGGCAAACAATAAAAACCTTTCTTTAAAAGAGATAAGGGCATTGAACGCTCAAATACGCCTACGTGAGAGGAAAATTAGTATCATTAATTCGGAGGTTAAATTACTGGATAATCAAATCTCCGACAATACCAATACGGTTCGATCTCTTCAGAACCAACTGGTGAAATTAAAAAAGGAATATGCGGCGATGGTATTATTTGCTTTTCGAAATCAGAGTTCATATAGTAAGTTGATGTTCATTTTTGCTGCTCAGAATTTCAATCAGGCCTATAAGCGTTTAAAATATTTGCAGCAGTTCAGTGAATACAGAAAGAAACAGGCCCAGTATATTGAAGGAACTCAGAGAGAGTTGAACATTAAGATTAGTGAACTTGATCGTAACAAAAAGGAAAAAAGTGAAATTTTAACGGATCAGCAGAAAGAAAAGCGAACGCTAGGGATACAGAAAAATAGTAAATCGAAGGTATTGAGCAGTTTAACCAATCAGGAGAAGCAACTCAGACAAGAACTCACTCAAAAGCAAAGGGAATCGGCTATTTTAAATCGTGCGATTCAAAATGCAATTAATCGGGAAATTGAAGAGGCCCGGAAACGAGCCGAGGCCGAAGCCCGGGCTGCCGCTGCAAAGGCAAAAGCAGAGAATAAAGATGCGCCAAATTATAAGCCTGTTGCAAGTGGATCAAGTATTCTTGCGGCAACACCTGAATCAGCAAAGCTTTCTTCTGATTTTCTTGGCAGCCGTGGAAGCTTACCATGGCCGGTAACTAATGGCATGATTATCGAAGATTTTGGTAATCATACTATTGGTCGAAATGTCACCACAGAGAATAATGGAGTAGATATTAAAACAGCTCCGGGCTCAGCGGTTCGGGCAGTTTTTGGCGGTGAGGTTGCTGCGGTGCAAAATATCTCAGGGTCCTATGCTGTTTTGATCAGACATGGTGAATATTTTACCGTGTATTCGAATTTAAAGAGTGTTAATGTAACGAGAGGGCAGAAAGTTACCCTGAAGCAAAATATAGGAGTCGTCATAACCGATCCTATTGATGGCACCACCGAAGTGCACTTTGAAGTTAGAAAAGGTGCTGCCCCAATGAACCCCGCAGGTTGGCTGGCTAATTAATTTTAGAAAAAAGGTATTATATTGCTTATATTTGTATATTGTAATTATGAGTATGTTAAGTACGGTGTTATTATTTATGAATATCGGAGGGCCGGAGATGATTCTGATATTCCTTGTAGTTCTCTTATTATTTGGAGGCAAAAAACTTCCTGAACTTGCTCGTGGTTTAGGAAAAGGTCTGAGGGAGTTCAAAGATGCCTCCGATGGTATAAAAAGAGAGATTCACAACAATATCAATAGTGTAAATGAGGTTGCTAATCAGGTAAAATCAGAAGTGCAAACTGCCACAAACTATATAGATACTGAAACTTCAGCCCTGACAAACTGTCAGAATCCAGACGAGGCTGTTTTGGAGCATGGTTATGCTTCGCAGACAGAGCTTGAACAGGAAAATCACACCCCTGTTGCAGCCTATGAACCTGAAAATAATGCCGGTAATCCGGCTTCGGAAAATACAACAAATCCTGATGAACCAGGATTTGAACAAACAAAAATCGCACATTAAATAAATGATTATGTTAAATTCAACTTTATTATTTGCAGGGCTGGGAGCCACAGAAGTAATCTTAATTGTTGTGGTAGTACTGCTTATGTTTGGAGGTAAAAAAATTCCTGAACTTATGCGTGGATTGGGCAAAGGAATAAAAGAATTCAAAACAGCCCAGAACGGTGAGGGTGAGGCCCCTGCCTCAACCACAAAGGATCAGGAGACCAAGTAAGTTATTTGATCCGGAACTTATTTCCTTCGGTGATCTCATCACCGGAGGGAACTCATACCTATTAATGGCCTTAAATGGGATCTCTAGAGAGGAATTAGACCCAATCCCGGCTCAACAGACCGTATGAATCTTGTTCGCAATTCATAGCGATATCATAAGCTATTATCATTCTGTTATTTTAAATTTAAGGCATGGAAGGTATTACTTCTCTTTCCGAAGTTCAGTTTGCACTGGCAAAGCAAGACCATGAAGTTACTTTACCCCTTTTGGTAGAGCACTATCTAAAGCGAATTGATGAAAAAAGGGATTTGAATGCTTTTGTTGAAGTTTTCACGGATGAAGTGCGATCAGAGGCTGTTCGGATTCAGAAAAAGCTTGAGGATGGAAAGGCAGGAAAACTGGCTGGCATGGTCATTGGAATAAAAGATAATATTTGTTACAAGAACCATAAAGTTTCCGCATGTTCTAAAATCCTTGACCACTATATTTCGCCTTTTTCTTCTACTGTGGTGGATCGCTTACTTGCTGAGGATGCTTTGATTATTGGAAGATTGAACTGTGATGAATTTGCCATGGGTGCTTCTAATGAGTCTTCTTATTATGGCCCTGTTCGAAATAATGCCGACAAAACTAAGGTTTCGGGAGGTTCATCAGGCGGTGCAGCTGTTGCCGTTCAGGCAGGTTTATGCCTGGCTGCATTAGGAACTGATACGGGCGGATCTGTTCGTCAACCTGCTTCATTTTGTGGAGTTGTTGGTTTGAAGCCAAGTTATGGGAGGGTTTCAAGGCATGGAATTATTTCTTATGCATCTTCATTTGATCAAGTTGGTCCGATTACTACTTGTATCGAAGATGCCGCTATTTTACTGGAAACTATTGCCGGATCAGACAATTATGATAGTACAGCCTCCCGTAAGCCGGTTCCTTCTTACACTTCAAAAAAAATTGAAACAAAAAAGGAAAGAATTGCTTATTTGTCTGAAGCCCTTGATTCAAAAGGTCTTGATCCTGAAGTGAAGCTTGCCTTTGAAAATAGCATAAACTCATTGAAGACTGCAGGTTATGAGGTTGAACCTGTGTCTTTTGAATATTTGGATTATGTTGTTCCGGCTTATTACATCCTCACCATGGCCGAGGCATCATCCAACTTGGCACGATATGACGGGGTTCATTTCGGGTACCGAAGTAAGAGGTCTGTTGATTTGGAAACAACCTATAAAACCTCGAGGTCAGAGGGTTTTGGACCCGAAGTGAAGCGTAGAATTGCATTGGGCACTTTTGTCCTCAGTGCAGGGTATTATGATGCCTATTATTCAAAAGCTCAGAAAGTTAGAAGATTAATCCGGGATAAGACTAATCAGATCCTTCAAGAGTTTGATTTTATTATGCTTCCAACTGCACCAACAGCCGCTTTTCATATCGGACAAAAAAGTGATGATCCGGTGGTAAATTATCTCGCCGATATATTTACTGTTCAGGCCTCTCTAGCCGGTATACCGGCTATTTCTTTGCCTGTAGGAAATAACACAAAGGGATTACCTTTGGGAATGCAATTTTTAGGAAAACGATTTGGCGAGGCTGAGCTGCTTTCATTTTCAACGAAATTCAGAGAATTGCAAAAGACCTGAGTAGTCATTTCTTCTTATTTGTATGTTTTTTATTCGGTACTTTTGCCTTAATCTAAACTGAATGATGAGGACAACAATCGCTTCCATATTATTGACAACGATTTTCTTGATGCATTCATCCTTGATATTTGCCGGCATTTTACAGGATTCGGTACGCAATCAAAAAACGGCTCATTTACATAAGCCGATTGATACCCTATTTGCCCCAAGTAAAATATCTGACCCTATCCTCACCTATCAAAATCTTGTTTATAAAAATAGGCTTGAATCTATTCAAAAAGACGTTTCACTGAGTTATAATGAACACGTTCAAAAGTATATTGACATCTATACCGGGAGAAAGGAACAAATTGGGAAGATGCTGGGTTTACCTGAGTATTATTTTCCTCTTTTTGAACGGGCACTTAAAGCAGCCGGAATTCCTGAAGAACTTAAATTTCTTACGGTGGTTGAGTCAGCATTAAATCCACAGGCCGTTTCCCGATCAGGCGCCGTTGGACCCTGGCAGTTTATGTATGAAACAGCTAAGGGATATGGCTTAATTATGGATAGTTATACCGATGAGCGAAAGGACCCTGTGAAAGCAAGCCATGCCGCCGCAAAATACTTAGTGGATGCTTATGCCCAAATTGGAGACTGGCTTTTGACCATCGCCGCATTTAACTGCGGTACAGGTGCCGTAACCAGAGCCATTACTAAATCCGGTGGAGTAGCTGACTTTTGAAAAGTTAGACCATTTTTACCTGTTCAGACCCAAAATTATGTTCCGGCTTTTATAGCAACAGTTTATTCCATGAATTTTTTTAAAGATCATGAAATTTCTGTTAAACCAGCTGGCTTTAATACTTTGACGGATGTGATCCCGGTTAACAAAAGAATTTCAATCAGTAGTATAGCTGCAGCGGCAGATTTGGATATAAATGAACTTCTCTTGCTCAACCCTTCTTTCAAGAAGGAGATCATCAATGGCTCTGCACTTACTCCGATGCCATTGGTACTTCCTTCAGTTAAAAATAGTGTTTACACATCCTTGTATGATCTTTTTAATGGGTCAATTGAATCGGTTGATTCCTCGCCTTTGGTTGCAGGGGGAAAAAAAGCCTCATTTTCTAAAGTTGAATCCTCCAAAGGATCAAAACAGAATTTATATTATGTTGTTAAAGCAGGTGATACCCTCTCAGAAATAGCCAAGAAAAAAGGGACAACGGTGAGTAAACTAAAGGATCTTAATAGACTCGAAAAGTCAATAATTAAGGTTGGAATGCGCCTCAAAATCAATTGAACATCGTTTCCTGATAATTATCTCTCCTTGTTTTTGTTTATTCTATGCATACCGAAAAGAATTGTAATTTTGACCCACTGACCAATTCCAAAACGTAATGAGCAAAACTAATCGTAAACAAGACGCTTTGGACTACCATTCTCAGGGTCGTCCGGGTAAGATTCAGGTAGTACCCACTAAACCTACTAATTCTCAGCGTGATTTGTCCTTGGCTTATTCCCCCGGGGTAGCTGAACCTTGCCTTCGAATTGCTGAAAATAAGGAAGATGTCTATAAATATACCGCAAAGGGAAACCTCGTAGCCGTAATCAGTAATGGTTCGGCCGTTCTTGGTTTGGGAGATATCGGTCCGGAGGCCGGTAAACCTGTGATGGAGGGGAAAGGATTGCTTTTTAAAATATTCGCTGATATCGATGTTTTTGATCTTGAACTTGATTCTCAAAACGTTGATGAATTTGTAAGCATTGTAAAAGCACTTGAGCCAACATTTGGCGGCATTAATTTGGAAGATATCAAAGCTCCTGAATGCTTTGAAATAGAGCGCCGACTTAAGGAAGTTATGTCAATCCCGGTAATGCATGATGACCAGCATGGTACTGCAATAATTTCTGCTGCAGCCTTGATTAATGCCTGTGAATTGCAAAAAAAGAAATTAGAAAAAGTCAAAATTGTAGTCAATGGTGCCGGTGCTGCTGCAATTTCTTGTTCCCGCTTATATGTAAGCCTTGGTGCCCGAAAGGAAAATATTGTCATGTTGGATCGCTCCGGAGTGATTTGCATTGACCGGGAGAACCTTGAAAGCACCAAAGCTGAATTTGCTACCAAACGCAAAATCAAAACACTGGCAGAGGCAGTGAAAGATTCGGACGTATTTATTGGACTTTCCTCTCCGGATGTGCTTACTGCCGAAATGCTCAAAACAATGGCAAAAAATCCAATTGTTTTTGCAATGGCAAATCCCGATCCGGAGATTAACTATGAACTTGCCATAAAAACTCGTAAAGACATTATTATGGCTACCGGAAGATCTGATTATCCAAATCAGGTCAATAATGTACTTGGTTTTCCGTACATATTCAGAGGGGCGCTCGATGTGAGGGCTACCGGTATCAATGAAGAAATGAAAAAAGCAGCCGTTATCGCAATTGCTGAATTGGCCAAAAAAACGGTCCCTGAGTCTGTAAATCTTGCATACAACTTAAAGAATATAAAGTTTGGTAAGGACTATATCATTCCGAAGCCAATTGACCTTCGCTTGATTACCTCGGTTTCCCCTGCAGTGGCCAAGGCAGCTATGGATTCGGGGGTTGCCCGCAAGAAGATAACAGATTGGGAGGCCTATAATGAGGAGTTGAAAACCCGACTTGGCCTTGATGATAAATTGCTGCGTACCATTACAAATAAGGCTAAAAGTTCACCTAAACGGGTTGTTTTTGCAGAAGCAGATAATTATAAAATACTAAAGGCCGCTCAAATCGTTCGTGATGAAGGTATTGCGATTCCTATTCTACTTGGCAATAAAGGCCTTATTGCTAAAATTATGCTTGAGAATGAACTGGAACTGGATGGGGTAAGCATCATTGACCCGCTCGAAGAAGTAGAAAAAGGCAGTAAATTCGCTGAGTATTTATACAAAAAGCGGCAAAGACACGGGATCACTTTATTTGAATCTAAAAAGTTGATGAGAGATCGTAATTACTATGGCGCCGCAATGGTTCAATTCGGAGAGGCGGATGCTTTAATCTCAGGTCTGACCAAGGATTATCCCACCACAATCAAACCGGCACTGCAAGTAATAGGAATTGCAGAAGGAGTGAATCGTGTCGCGGGGATGTACCTGATGTTGACAAAAAAGGGACCTGTATTTTTTGGAGATACCACGGTTAATGAAAATCCATCAATTGATGAGCTTGTTGCAATTACTGTTCTTTTGGACAATTCTGTCAGGAAGTTTAACATTCAGCCTAGAGTTGCCATGTTATCCTACTCTAATTTTGGGTCTAATAAAGGTGTTGTTCCGGATAAAGTACGACAGGCAGTTAAAATCCTTCATGAAAAACATAAAGAAATCACTGTCGATGGTGACATGCAGGCAAATTTTGCCATGAACCCTGATCTCTTAAGAGATAATTATCCTTTTAGTACCTTAACCGGAGCTCCTGCTAATGTTTTAGTTTTTCCTAACCTTGAATCAGGTAATATCGCATACAAACTGTTACAGGAAATTGGAGGAGCTGAAGCTGTCGGCCCGATCTTACTTGGATTGAATAAACCGGTGCATATTTTGCAATTAGGCAGCTCGGTTCGTGAAATTGTAAATATGGTTACCATAGCGGTAGTCGATGTTCAAACCAAGGAAGAAGAAAGAAACGTAATGATTAAACCCCATATTAAAGGAATCCTGAAAAGGGCTTTGGCCAAGAATTAGGAAATAATGAAATTAATTTAATTAGATTATCTTGAGGCGATGTATGCATATATAAATGGTAAATTGGTTTTCAAATGCCCAACTTATGTCGAAATTGAGGCTGGCGGTATAGGTTATCACATTAATATCTCACTTAACACGTATGCCTCTCTGCAGGAGAAGGAACATTGTAAGTTGTTCACATGGCTACATGTTAAAGAGGATGCTCATACTTTATATGGCTTTTATGAGGAGGGTGAGCGCCGTTTATTTTTACACTTGATTTCAGTTTCAGGCATAGGACCTAATACAGGTAGGATGATTCTTTCTTCGATTAGCCCTTCAGAAATCCAAGCTGCTATCGTTAAAGGAGATGTTTCTCAAATTCAAAGAATAAAGGGAATTGGCCCTAAATCTGCTCAACGGATGATACTGGAATTACAGGATAAGTTAAGGAAAGAAGGCCCAGACTCATTAATATCCATGCCCGTTCACAATACCGCAAAGGATGAAGCGTTAACTGCTTTGGTCATGTTAGGTTTTAACAAAAATATTGCTGAGAAGTCGCTTGAAAGTACCATCAAAGCTTCGACAGAGAATTTATCTGTTGAGGCTTTGATAAAGAACGCACTTAAAAGCTTATGATTAAAATCAATATCCTTTGAAATTGAGAGTTGCTGTAATTTTTTGCCCCAGGATTTTATTTTGTGTCTTCCTTTTTCTGCTTTCAGGACGGGTGCTGGCTCAGAATACCACTGGTTCGAAAGATACAACCAAGCTGCTTTATCCGTTTAAAGATTCAAAAACGCTTCAGTTTAAACCGCAAACAGGTTTTATTCTTCCCAATCCATCTAATATTCAGAGGAGTGTTGAATTCGATCCGGTTCTAAAGCTTTACATCATTCGTGAAAAGGTAGGTGAAAGGTTATATCGTGCCCCACAATACTTGACTATTGAAGAGTACCAGCGTTATGAGAATGAGTTAATTAAAAAAAATTATTGGCGCGAACTGGCAGATCTTCCCCTTTCTGAAGCCCGAGATCCTGGCTTTATCCCTCCGGTTGTTATCAACAGTAAATCTTTTGAGAAAATATTTGGAGGTAATATCATTGAGGTTCGCCCTCAGGGGTCTGCTGACCTTTCTTTTATGGGTCGTTTAAATCGCAATGAGAATCCATTGTTTAATGAAAGGCAACGCAGGCAGGGAAATTTTGATTTTGAACAGCGTATACAAATGAATGTGGTTGGACAGATCGGCGAAAAAATGAAGATAAGTACCAACTACAATACCGAAGCCCAATTTAATTTCGAAAATCAGGTAAAGCTTGATTATACCGGTAAAGATGATGAAATTATAAAGAAAATTGAAGCAGGAAACGTCAATCTTCCATTAAGTTCTTCATTGATTACGGGAAGTCAGGCTTTGTTTGGATTGAAAACTCAGCTACAATTCGGCAAATTAAATGTGACCAGCGTTTTCTCTCAACAACAATCTCAACAGAAAGAAATTACCATTACCAATGGGTCGCAACAAAATGAATTTAGTATCTCTGCCGATAATTATGAGACTAACAAGCACTATTTTTTGGCTCAGTATTTCCGGGATAATTACAATAAGGCATTAGAGAATATCCCTCTCAACAGCTCTAATATAGTTATTACAAAAATTGAAGTATGGATAACCAATCGGGCAAACAGCACCGTTAACTCGAGAGACGTTTTGGGATTACTGGATTTGGGTGAGAATAAGGTTTACAATACCTTTCAGGTTCAGGGTGGTCAAGGTTATTCTGTATTGCCTTCAGGTTTTGCCGGTCCCGGCTTCGGACAGCAGTCAAATAATTTGCTTCAGGTTCTTCCTCCTGGTGTGAGGCAAACGAATTCCAATGATGCCATTTCTTTTTTTCAGGCTGCCGGCGGAGGTACCGATAACTTTGCTAAATTGATTTTTGCCAGAAATCTTACGGATAAGGAATTCACGTTGAATCCCAGGCTGGGTTATATTTCACTCAATACCCCCCTCAACGCCGACGAAGTTTTGGCAGTTGCTTTTCGATATACCATCAATGGGGTTGAGTACCAGGTTGGGGAGTTCTCCACCGATATGCCGGTAAATAATGCCAATCCTGAAATGCTCTATGTTAAACTCTTAAAAAATGAAACATTAAAAACAAGTTTACCGATCTGGGACCTGATGATGAAAAATATCTATAATCTGGGTGCATTTCAGGTAAGCCGTAATGATTTTAAATTAAGTATTTTCAGACTGGATGAGGAAACCGGTATAGAAAAACCACAAATTACCGAGGGCCAGAACACGACAAATAAACTTTGGACACAGTTAACCAATCTTGATAATTTGAATCAGCAGAATGATCGAAAACCGGATGGTTATTTCGACTTCCTGGAAGGTATAACCATCGATCCGCTGAATGGAAGAATTACCTTCCCTTTGGTTGAACCTTTTGGTTCTGATTTAGCCAAACGGTTTAATCCGGTTACCGAGCGTAACTTAATTGATAAGTATGTTTTTCAAGCACTTTATGATTCTACCAAGGTACTCGCCCAACAACTATTTGCCAGATTAAACCGGTACCAAATCAGGGGCACTTATCAGTCGCAGGGAGGTTCAGAATTCCAGCTGAATGCCATCAATGTCCCACCCGGTTCGGTACAAGTGGTTGCCGGCTCAATGCCTTTGCAGGAGGGGGTCGATTTTACAGTCGATTACAATATTGGGGTTGTTAGAATCCTAAATTCTGCTATTTTAAGTTCAGGACAACAGATCAGAATCAAACTTGAAAACAATGAACTTTTCGGATTGCAACAGCGTTCATTATCCGCAACCAGATTTGATTATCGTGTAAACGATAAACTGAATTTGGGAGGAACTTTCATGAATCTTACCGAAAAACCACTTACACAAAAAGTAAATATTGGTGAAGAATCCATCTCCAATACGATTTGGGGCATCGATGCAAGTTACAATTCACCATCCAGATGGCTGACACGTATGGTCGATAAAATCCCTTTTATCAATACCAAGGAGCCTTCAAGCATCACTTTCAATGGAGAATATGCCAGTCTTGTACCCGGGCACCCCAGGGCTCTGAATTTTGCAGGTAGCAGGAATGGCGCGAGTTATCTTGACGATTTTGAGGCAAGTAGAACAATGATTGATATAAAAAGCGCAATTTCCTGGCAAATTTCCGGAACTCCACAGTTGTTTCCTGAATCAAGATTCACCAATGATTTGGCTTATGGATACAACAGAGCTCGGTTAGCATTTTATAATATCGATCCGATATTTTACATGGTCGGAAATCCGCTTACCCCTGATAATATCAGGAGAGATAAGAATGAGCTATCCAATCATTATGTGCGTCAGGTTTTTGAAAGGGAGGTTTTTCCGTTTAGAGAATCCAATACCGGGCAGGCCATGATACTGCCAACTCTGGATCTTGCTTTTTACCCCACAATCAGAGGCCCATATAATTTTACTACTTCAGGTCTGACTCCCTCAGGTACACTCACCAATCCAAGGAGCAGATGGGGCGGGATATTCAGAAAATTAGAAACCAACGACTTCGAAGCATTAAACATCGAATTTATAGAATTGTGGATGCTTGATCCCTTTATTTATAACAGCACCAGCCGGGGTGGGGATCTTTATTTCAACTTGGGGAATCTTTCAGAAGATATCCTGAGAGATGGGCGTAAAAGTATGGAAAATGGTTTGCCTATCGATGGAAATCCCTCTAGAACGGAAAATACCATCTGGGGTAAAGTGCCTAAGCTTCAACCGGTTATTCAGGCTTTTGACAATAATCCTGCCGCAAGAGAATTTCAGGATGTCGGACTCGATGGTTTGACCAGTTCCGAAGAAAAACAAAAATTCAGTTCTTTTTTAAACCAGGTAAAAACGAGCATCAATCCTCAGGGCGCAATTGAGATTGAAAGCGACCCTGCCTCAGATGATTATCAATATTACAGAGGCTCAAACCTCGATCAGGCGAATGCCGGAATTCTTAAGAGGTATGAGAAATTCAATAATACAGAGGGTAACTCTAAAACGGCACAGCAATCTTTGAGTCAGACGGGTATAGAGAATACAGCCGGCACCCCTTTCCCGGATGGGGAGGATATCAATCGGGATAACAACTCTACTCTGGCTGATGAATACTACCAATATAAAATCTCAATTCGTCCTCAGGATTTACTTTCCGTCGGAAGAAATTACATCTCAGATATCGTTCCTGCAACTGTAAGACTCGCAAATGGAACACAAGAAACAGTCAGGTGGATTCAGTTTAAAATTCCGGTTGCAGAATACACGCAAAAAGTAGGCAATATCGAAGATTTTAAATCAATTCGATTTATAAGGATGTTTATGACTGATTTTACAGACACTACAATCATGCGATTAGCCAGGTTGCAATTGGTTAGGGGAGAATGGAGAAGATATAATGCAGAGAATAATCCTTCCAAAGTTATTGCTGATCCCTCAATTGTTAATCCAAGTCTTGACAATTCAATAATTGATGTGAGTGCTGTAAATATTGAGGAAAATGGAAAGCGAACTCCTATTCCCTATGTACTTCCACCCGGAATCACCAGAGAGATTGATTTTACTAATTTCAGGGCTGAATCTCGTCAAAATGAGCAATCCTTGGCCTTGAGTGTCAGAAATCTCAGGGACGGTTACGGACGTGCTGCATTCCGAACTACCACGAATGATTTCCGCTCTTACAGACGTTTAGAAATGTTCATCCATGCTGAGGGAGATCAGTTGCGGGATAACGACCTACATGCCTTTCTCAGGGTGGGTGCGGATAATCAAGATAATTATTATGATTATCAAATTCCATTGAAAGTTACCAGTCCGGGAACCAGCGCTCCCAGCCTGATTTGGCCGGATCAGAATAAAATCGATGTGGAGTTAAGGTTGTTTCTAGAAGCCAAGATAGCGAGGAATAATGCCTTATTCAACGGACAACCCTGGCCAATTAACCGCCCATTCGTTTATCAGAACGGACAGCATATCATCACGGTCAAAGGGCAACCTGATTTAAGTAAAGTACGGGTGTATATGCTGGGTGTTCGAAATCCATTGAGAAATTTAGCAAATCCCGGACTTGATGATGGCTTGGATAAATCGGCACAAATTTGGTTTAATGAAATGAGACTCACCGATTTTGATGAACGTGGAGGCTGGGCTGCCACCGCCCGAATGAATGCAAGACTGGCTGACTTTGCTGATGTAACCCTATCGGGCAGTAGAAATACCATCGGGTTTGGGTCGATTGACCGGAGGGTGAGCGAGAGGAACCGCGAGGATGACTTGTTATTTGATTTATCCGGCAATGTTGAGCTCGGAAAGTTCTTTCCGGAACGTATCGGATTAAAAGTACCTATGTATGTGAATTACTCACAACAAGTGGCAGCACCCCAATTTGATCCCAGAATACAGGATACTGAATTTAAAACTACCCTGGAGAATTCCCCGAGGGAGGTTCGAGATTCACTGAAATTTATTACCGAGGATTTTACGGCAAGAAAAAGTATCAATTTTACCGATGTACGAAAAATAAAAACCAACCCTGAAAGT
This sequence comes from Bacteroidota bacterium, assembly GCA_016868395.1. Taxonomy (GTDB): domain Bacteria; phylum Bacteroidota; class Bacteroidia; order Sphingobacteriales; family Sphingobacteriaceae; genus Daejeonella. The sequence goes on from VGGW01000047.1 coordinate 16,067, forward strand.
AAAACACAGCTTTGGGATATTGAAAACCTGAGTGCCAGCTATGCTTTTAATGAATTCAATCATCGCGACTTTATCAATGAAAATACTATTCAGAGGACTTACCGTGCAGGATTGCAGTATAATTATTCCAAACAAGCCAAAAGTATTGCTCCCTTCGAAAAATTAATTAAATCGAAAAGTCTCTCATTAATTAGGGACTTTAATTTTAATCTTCTACCCTCAATTCTTAATTTTCGAATAGATGTTGATCGCTTGTATTCAGAAAATACTTTGCGGGATAATGATCCTAATAATTTCCTGCCAATCAATACCAACTTTAATAAGAATTTTCAGATGTCACGCCTTTATGGCATCAGCTGGAATATCACCCAATCCATTCAGCTTGATTTCAATGCAACTAATTATTCCATAATCGATGAACCGGAAGGGAGAATCAACGGTTTTAAGCGGGATACCGTTTGGCAAAATCTTATGAGAATGGGTCGAACAACAGATTATGGTCATACGATGAATCTGACCTATAACGTGCCAATCAATAAAATACCGGGCTTAGACTGGATAAATGTGGCCGCCCGATATGGATCAGGGTTTAACTGGCAGACTGAACCCTTGCTTACAATGAATAATCCTGAAATCAATGTTGGAAATACGATTCAAAATTCCCGTACAATACAGCTCAACCCAACGTTGAGTCTGGTTGGCCTATACAATAAATTCGGCTTTATAAGAAGTATGAATCAACCGGATAAAAGTGATGGGGCAGGTTTTTTAATTAACTTGTTGACGAGCTTGAAGAATATTAGCGGGGCTTACACCAAAACTGAAGGGACTTTTCTTCCTGGATATCTGCCCAAAACGAGTTTGCTCGGTCAGGACTTCAATGAGAATGCTCCGGGTTACGATTTCCTGTTTGGTGGACAAAGGGATATCAGAACACGCTCACTGGAAAATGGTTGGATTACTCGCGACTCATTGCTGAATCAATTATATATCAATACCATCAAAGAGGATATGAGTTTCCGAGGGTTGATTGAGCCAATTCGCGATCTTCGTATTGAACTTACGGCAACTAAAAACCAAAGCTTTAATTATTCCACCAATTTCAAGTTCCTTCCATCAAGTAACAGCTTCGAGAATTTAAGTCCGATAACAACCGGAGACTTTAGCATTTCTTTTTTCTCAATGAAAACAGTCTTCAGTAAAGAGAATAAATTAAATAATTCTTCGCGTCTCTTTAATCAATTTCAGGAAAATAGAACCATCATATCTCAAAGATTGGGTGCACAGAATCCAAATTCTTCGGGTTCTGCCGGTGGATATGCCGATGGTTACGGAAAAGGTTCTCAAGATGTATTGATTGCATCTTTCATGGCGGCCTATACCGGGAAGGATGCAAGCACCATAGCGCTCAATCGCTTCCCCAAGGTGCCAGTGCCTAACTGGAGGCTTAGCTACAATGGCTTGACGAAATATTCGTTCTTCAACGAGATTTTTTCATCCATTGATATAAATCATGCCTATCGCTCAACCTATAGTGTGAACGGATTTAATTCCCTGGTTCGTTACCAAGAATCCAATGGGGCGGTGAATGTGAAAGATGCCACCGGGAATTTTCTTCCATTTTATCAATTTTCACAGGTCACCTTGTTTGAACAGTTTTTGCCACTTTTTGGAGTTGATGTCAGACTTAAAAGTAATATGACCCTTAACTTAGAGTACCGAAAGTCAAGGGCCTTGAGTTTTAGTTTATCCAATAGTCAGTTGGCTCAGCAGAAAGAAGATGGTGCCGTTTTTGGTCTGGGTTATCGTACCACCAAATTTCGTTTCCCTTTTGGGTTATTTAAGTCCCTAAAACTAGACAATGACATGAATTTTAAAATGGATTTTGCATTAACAGACCGTAAACTGATCATTTATCGCGCTGATTTAGAAGAAGCTGAAGTATCATCAGGTGCAAAAAATATTACTGCCCGACCATCAGTAGATTATGTACTGAATCAGAGGTTTACCTTTAGATTGTTCTATGATGGGAAC
>VGGW01000048.1 GCA_016868395.1 Bacteroidota bacterium
TTAACTGTTTGGAAATAATTAAGGCCAGAGTGGTTTTCCCAACTCCGGGTGGTCCCCAAAGGATTAAAGAAGGAAGCAGTCTATTTTCAATGGCAAGGCGCAAGATGGCACCCTTGCCAACAAGATGCTTTTGGCCGATATAATCATCAAGTGATTCAGGCCGCATTCTTTCTGCTAGAGGGGGTATTGATGCCATTATTTTTCTTTTACAGAAGAGTTTCTGAGGTAAAACTCGTCAATTGAATTAAATAAAATCCAGATAAAGCGTAAAATTATCATCATAATTTGACTTTCATAGCCCAATGTTTTAAGCCTTCATTTATTTTTAATGGAATTAATTGATTTTAGCCTTAATTAGTCGGACGGATTTCTCTCAAGTTAAATTAATTATCATAATTTCAGGTTAATTTCGACGTTTTAGTTAGGTTTCGTTTAATTCTTTTTATGAACTTAAGGTACCTTTTTGTTTTTATTTTCCTGTTGGCACTAGTCATAGAAAGTTGTTCTGCAGCTCAAGAGCCCGGTATTTCTGAAAATCAAAATTCTGCCAACTGGAGTGTTCTCCGACAACAGTCAGAATTGGATTCGCTAATTATCGACTTAAAAAGTTACATTTCGTCGGGTGAAACCCAATTTTTAAAAGAATTCATAAAGGACTTACAATTCCGAAATGAACTAAAAGCAGCAGATAATTTTATACCGGTAATCCCAGTTTCAGCAGGAATTTATCAAGGCTCTCTGGCTTCAGATTCATTGAGTGCTTTTGATCAGCTTATTTTTTTGTATCGAATTTTGGGAGATCGAAATGCCGAAGCAGAGGTATTGAATTCATATGCCGTGAATCATGCTTTGAATGGCAGGATGGATGATGCGATCCGATTATTAAATGATGCAATAGTGTTGAATTTGGAAATCAATAATAGGATAGCTGTCAGAAATAATTATTTAATACTTCAGCGCATTAACCGATACAGAGGGTATTTAGGTGAGGCATTGAAATACAATCAAGCTATTTTACTCATCGATCAAGATTCAAAAAATAATCAATTTATTGCAGACAGCTACATGGATCATGCCGAGATTTTGACCAGCCAAAAAAAATTTGCTGAAGCCGAAACCATGGTATTAAGGAAAGCTTTACCTCTTTATTACTATGGTCTGAAAGATAAAAATGGCACCATCAGATGTTACAATCAGCTTGCGGATACCTATCATCAACAGAAAAAATTTACCCAAGCAAAATGGTTTTATATTCAGTCTAATATGCTTGCAAGAAAGATAAATAGTCCTTTTGAAATTGTTAACTCCCTCATTAATCTTGCCAATGTTAAAATGTCAATTGGTGATTATGAACTTGCATTGTCCGATTTTAAGGAGGCCGAACAACTTTCTGTAAAAAATAGTTTTACCCTAAAGTTAATCGAGATTAAAAGCGACTTGGCTCTGGTTCACCGTAAACTGGGCAATTCTACTGCTGCCAATGCTTCTTTCTCTGAGTTTAAAGTCATGAAAGAGACATTTTTGAGAACAATTCAATAATGCCTATCTTGAAAAAATGGCTCTTGATATCATTTTTTAGGTATATTGTGGTCTCATATTAAAAATACATAAACATGGTTACATGGATTAGGGTTCAAATCGGACTCAGTCCTAATTAAATTTAATTTTTTGGTACGCAATTAGATACCGTATATTCTGAAATGAAATTAAAATCAGTAAAAGAAATGTTAAAGAGATTTTGTCTGGCCTTATTTATTGCATCCACATTAGCTTGTGAGGCAGACCCTAGAATTAGTAAAATTGTTTCAGAAAATGATCTTAAGCCAGAGCTTCAGCAATCGGTTGTGACAAGGTCTTTGGTAGAGCTTTTAGAAAATTTTCATTATCAAAAAGTGTTTGTAAATGATGCTTTTTCATCAATAGTATTCGATGAGTATTTAAAAGCTCTGGATAACGGGAAAAGTTATTTCCTGCAAAGCGATATTGCCGGCTTTGAAAAATTTCGTTTAACAATGGATGATGATTTACGATCCGGCGATCTGAGCGTAGCCTTTTACATCTTTAATGTCTATCAAAAGAGGTACAACGATCGTGTTGCTTTTGCTTTAAAAGAAATTGACAAGAAGTTTGATTTTACAAGTAATGAAACCTATACCTACGATCGTGAGAAATTACCCTGGCTTAAATCTGAAGCCGAATCAAATAATTTATGGTCGAAACGGGTTAAATACGAAATGTTAAACCTTAAGGTTACCGGTACTGATGAGGCAAAAATCAAGGAAACCTTAAAAAAACGTTATGAGAACCTGATTTCTCAATCAAGAAAATTTAATAACCAGGATGTTTTCGGCATTTTCATGAATTCCTTTACCGGAACAGTGGATCCACATACCAATTATTTTGTGCCAAACAGGGCGCAGGAGTTCAACGAGGATCTGGCCAGAACATTTGAAGGTATCGGTGCGCGTTTACAGCTTGAAAACGAGGTGGTAAAAATAGCTGAAATTATTCCCGGCGGACCGGCATTTAAAGCTAAAACTCTCGAGGTGAACGATCGAATTGTAGCTGTAGCACAAGGTAAGGATGGTGAATTTGTGGATGTAATCGGATGGCGTCTGGATGTTACAGTAACTAAAATCAAAGGACCGAAAGGCACCATCGTTCGATTAAAAGTAATCCCTGCAGGTCAGGAATTATCTGCCACACCCAAGATAATAGAATTGATCCGCGACAAGGTTGTATTGGAAGACCAATCAGCCAAGAAGACAATTAAAACAATCTCTCAGGATGGAAAATCATATAAGATTGGGATCATTCAAATCCCCGCATTCTATGCAGATTTTAAGGCTATGCAGGCAAGAGACCCCAATTATAAGAGTACCACACGGGATGTAAAGCTATTATTAGATACCCTCAAGAGGGAGAATGTAGATGCGGTCGTAATAGATTTAAGAAGTAATGGCGGTGGATCACTGCCGGAAGCAATCAGCCTGAGTGGTTTATTTATTAAATCCGGTCCAATCGTGCAAGTAAGAGATAGAAGAAATAATGTGGATATTGAAGAAGATGAAGATCCTGCTGTTGCATGGACAGGACCATTAGGTGTATTACAGGATCGATTTAGTGCTTCTGCCTCTGAAATTTTTGCAGGTGCTATTCAAGATTACGGCCGAGGTATTATTATCGGTAACCAGTCATATGGAAAAGGTACTGTACAGCAAGGTATAGATATGGGAAGAGTAATTGGCACCGCGGATAAATTAATGTTGAAAGCAGCTCAGACTGCAGGTAATAAATCTGGAAATGCTGTAGGAGCAAATGCGCCTGAATTTGGACAAATCAATTTAACAATGGCCAAGTTTTATAGAGTTAATGGCAGCACAACTCAGCACAAAGGCGTGGTACCAGATATTGAACTTCCAACGGTTTTTCCAAAAGATAAGTACGGTGAAAGTTCAGAGCCTAGGGCTTTACCTTGGGATACTATACCTCCAAGTAACTATATGATGATTGCAGATCTTAATGATGTGAAACGGAAATTGCTTGCCATGCATAATAAACGTATGAAAACATCTCTTGGATATCAAAATCTATTGCAAGATATTGCTGATTTTGCCAAGCGTGAAGCAGAAACCTCCGTCACGCTGAATGAAGTTCAACTCAAGAAGGAACGTGATGATCAGGAGGCCAAAGCATTGGAAAGGGAGAATCAACGCAGAGCTGCCGAAGGTCTTGCACCTTTGAAGAAAGGCGAATCTAAACCTAAGGATGATATTGATTTTATCCGTGATGAAGCTCTGCTGATTATGGCTGACTACATTCAGATTAAATAACCTAAGTTCGATATAAACAATCTAAAAACCTGACATCGAAATAAGCTCTTTCCTGAGCCCAATTATTTTATTCAGCTTGTGTAAAGCAGGGTCTGTTGCTCTTAGCCTATGCCAGTCCCTTGTTCTGCCCTATTTTTTTGCTGATAATTGAATCCTTGTCATGAGAATCAGGATGGCAAAAAAGATAGCGCTGCCACCCGGGTTTGCTTCACCTGGGGCTGTTTCCCATAGCAATGGACAGGCAGACAAGATGTCGTGGCTGCTCAATAGGTAGGAAGTCTCGGTCGCCGCCACCATGACAGTTCAATATTTGAAAGCGGGGAGTACCTAAAAAGGGAATTTAAAATCACTGTTGTCCGGTTAAAATAAAATTTCAGATAAAATAGACATTTACATCGTAAGAAGTATGTTTTTAAGAGTGTGATACAAAGCAAGCCCTCCCCTTAAGTTTAGAATCATTTTTTATAGTTTCACTGCCTTAAAATCTGTAAAATTCTACCTAAAACAACAGGACTGTTGATAAGCTTTGGCCTAAGCACAAAATCTCCGTTAACGTTTTTTCCTCCGCCCAGGGCGGTTGGTGCGGTAGGCACAGTTCAAGCCCAAGCATTAACTTTAATAGCATCAGGTGCAGCGGCGGCATTTTGCTACTTTTCTGCTGCAGGAAAAGTAGAGATAATAATTATGAGCTAAAAATTTGATCTTTTATTTTACAATTAAAAGTTCCCCGGACACCAGTGATTTAAAATATAAACTGCAGCTATTTATAAACCTGCAATTCCGTCCTTGAGCCGGATTCTCCTTACCACACCCTATGACTTGTCATCCGATAACAATCGGATCTCGCGAAGGCGAGAACCTACTCTATTTTCAATCTGAACCGGAATCTCCTCTTGACCCCTAATTCTCACAAATGCGAAAACCTCCTTTGGTGAGGAGCTATCACCCGGCTATGGATCATCTGAATTGAGGCACCATTTCTTTCCGAAAGTACTCTGGAGTCAAGGACTGCACCAAGCGATCATCTGCCTGCTTTGCTTTCAAAAATCAAATAATTGGAGTCCAGACCATCATGAGATCCACTAAAAGGGTATTTTTTAATCTTCCCGATTTCGAACTTACGTTAAATAACAAAACCCCGGAAAACCAGGGTTTTGTTATTAGGTTCTATTACTATAACAGAAGACTTTCCACCTCTGGATTTAAGTAATTAAGCCTTATTTTTATTTTCGGTTTCCATCAAATTGATACTCATCATTTGTTCCATAGTACGTTTCATGCCATCCGGTGCACCATCAAGAAAAATGACATTGCCTTTACCATTTTCAGCAAAATGTTTGATGGCTTCAGTCCACATGGTGAAAAGAATAACCGAGGTATCAAGATCCGCTGTTTGCATTTCTTTAGCTGCATGGGTCATTCCTTTGGCAACTTCTTCTCGGAACAGGGCAATACCCTGACCTCTCAGTTGAGCCGCTTCACGTTCGGCATTGGCGGCAATTTTGATAGCATTTCCATCTGCCTCTGCAGCCTTCGTCTTGGTGATTAATAAGGCCTGCCCCTCATTTTCTGCGGCAGCCTTCAGGTTGTTGGAGGCAACCACACGACTCATCGAGGTGAGTATGACCTCATCAAATGTAATATCATTAATCTGTAAATCCTGAAGATGATAGCCCCAGCTTTCAAGAACAGTATCAATTTGCTCTTTTACATGATCGACAATGTCCTTTCTAAGACCCAAAACTTCAGATTGCTTTTTGCTTGCCACAAATGCACGAATAGTACCTTCTATGGTACGAATCAGAGCCTGCATTAAATTCTGCTCATTGATGAACTTGAAGGCCACATTTTTTATGGTTTCCTCGTCCGGATTATTAACAGAATAAAGCACCATAGCCTTAAAATAGACATTGGCTTGGTCAATGGTTACCGCCTGAAATTCAAGTTCTACAGATCGGTTTTGTATTGAAACCCGCGAATGGATAACCTCTATCAGAGGAATTTTAAGATTTAAACCGGGATGAAGAAGTCTGCGGTATTTGCCAAATATGGTCACAACAGCAATAGTACCTTGTTTGACTGTTACAAACGAACTGAAAAGGATTACAATTGCAATAAATAATAAAATATAGCTTGTATACATGAGAATAAAATTTATTGAAGATACATAACAAATTTTATATTCTCCCTTCGGAATCTTGGAATTTACAATCAAAAAATAATAAAATTTTTAAAATCAATTCCGGCTGTTTTTGGTATTCGAAAAGAAAGAGAATTTATCAAATAGAAGAGGTGAAAAAACAAAGAATTTCAGGCATAAGAGCTCCGGTACAATCTCATTGACTGATGAAGCTCTTCAATGTTCAGAATAATTAAATAGGATTTTAGTCCACTATTTTCTTGAACGGTACAGGAAAGGGTAAGGAAAGATTAAAAAAGTGTAATTCCGCGCTTCAGTTATTGCAAGATCTGCTATGATTGTAAAATCAATCCCGGAGTGAGGCGAGTAGTCGGCCTCCTTTGTAGTAATACCTTCTCCAATATGCTTCATCAAGGTCACTGATCATAACACCTTTGCTTGTGGAGGCATGCACAAATTTATTGTTACCCATATAAACACCCATGTGGGTAATTGATCTGCTTCCAATTTTGAAAAACACTAAATCTCCCTCTTTAAGTTCTGATTTGCTGATTGGGTTAACCATGCTAAAGATATTTCTTGAATTATTGCCAATCAAAGTACTAAATACTTTATTGTATAATTCAAAAGCAAAACCTGAGCAATCAATTCCCTTCTTAGTACCACCGCCAAGTCTGTAAGGAGTACCAATCCAGTCATAAACAAATTCGTATAATTTAAGGTTCGAGGTAGCAGATAAAGCAACTCCCATAATTTGTGAAAAATATTCGGATGCTAGATTATCTGGATCCGCAATTTTCTCTGTTGGTTTTTGATCTTTGTCATTTGTTTGAGCCTGAATAGACACAAAAGAAATCATAAGCAGCAAAGCTAAAATTACTTTTTTCCCCATTTTATTGATCTTCAGTTTAAAGATAAACATCGTTTAAAACACGTCTGTTTACTGGTTATAGTCTAAGAGAGGAACAAAATTACGAAATATAAGTTTAAAAACAAGTCAAAAATAAAATTGATTTTTTAAGTAAATCAATCAAATTGGTGTGTAAACAAAACACTATGCTATTCTTTTTTTAGGAAGATATGGTTAGATTTGTCCTCCCTTAAGGTGGTATAGTTTGTTTAACAGAAACGATTACGAATGAGTTCAATTGAAATTACGAAAGACACTTATCTAGAATGGTATGAGTCAATGCTCTTGATGCGCAAGTTTGAAGAAAAGGCTGGTCAGCTTTATGGGCAACAAAAAATCAGAGGTTTTTGCCATTTGTATATTGGTCAGGAAGCAGTGATGGCCGGGACTATGTCAGTTATCCGTCCGGAAGATTCAATCATAACAGCTTACCGTGATCATGCCCATGCCCTTGCAAAAGGGATGAGTGCCAATGAGGTAATGGCTGAGTTATACGGTAAGGTGACAGGTTGTTCTAAGGGAAAGGGAGGCTCCATGCACATGTTCAACAAGGAAAAGAAATTTTTTGGAGGACATGGTATCGTGGGTGGTCAGATCCCATTGGGTGCCGGAATAGCGTTTGCTGAACAATATAATGGAACTGATAATGTTTGCATCTGTTACATGGGTGACGGCGCCGTTCGTCAAGGGGCATTAAATGAGACTTTTAATATGGCCATGCTCTGGAAGCTGCCCGTAGTTTTTGTTTGTGAAAACAATGGTTATGCTATGGGTACATCTGTATCCAGAACCACTAATATGGTTGATATATATAAAATCGGTCTTGGATTTGATATGCCATGTGCTCCGGTAGATGGTATGGATCCAGTGGCTGTCCATAATGCCATGGATGAAGCTGTACAAAGAGCCCGCCGTGGTGATGGACCTACATTTTTAGAAGCCAGAACTTACCGTTACAAAGGACATTCCATGTCTGATCCGGCTAAATACCGGACAAAGGAAGAAGTAGAAGGCTACAAAGCTAAAGACCCTATTGAGGTAGTCAGGGCAACAATAGAAGAAAAAAAGTATGCCGATGAGGCCTGGTTTGAATCAATTAATGAGAAAATCAAAGGGATTGTTGATGAATCAGTCAAATTTTCAGAAGAATCAGCATGGCCTGAACCTTCTGAATTGTATACAGATGTTTACATTCAATCGGACTATCCTTACATCCGCGACTAAATTTAAATTCTCATACATAAACTGGAAATAAAATGGCTGAAGTAGTAAAAATGCCTAAAATGAGCGATACGATGACGGAGGGAGTTATTACTAAATGGCATAAAAAAGTTGGCGATAAGGTTAGCTCTGGGGACTTAATTGCCGAAGTAGAAACAGACAAGGCGACGATGGACTTTGAATCATTCCAGGAAGGGACTATACTTTACATTGGAGCAAAGGAGGGTGAGGCAGCTCCGGTTGATTCTGTAATCGCTATACTTGGGTCTGAAGGTGAGGATTTTCAGGCTCTTTTATCCAATTCAGAGAGTTTGAAAAAAGCTTCAGAGCCTACCAAATCTTCAGTCGAGCCCGACGGGGGTAGTTCACCGGTTGTAGTTGATTCCGGAAATAATTCTTCCTCAGGTGGTGATGCAGCAGCCGAAGCATTGGGTGCTACCATCATAAGGATGCCCTTGCTGAGTGATACCATGACTGAGGGTGTGATTGCTGAATGGCATAAAAAAGTTGGTGATCCGGTAAAAAGTGATGATACTTTGGCTGATGTAGAGACCGATAAAGCTACCATGGAGGTAACGGCTTACGCAGACGGAGTACTTTTATATGTTGGAGTTGAGAAGGGAAAGGCAGCCAAGGTAAATGATATTATTGCAATTATCGGTAAAGAGGGCACGGATGTTTCTGTCTTATTAAATTCGGGTTCAAAAGCGAATACACCAGGTTCACCGGTTGAAAAACAAGCAGAAAAACCAAATCCTGAGCTGAATGTAAAGGCGGTAACACAACAGGTTGAAAGCGATTCAAACTCACGTTTGAAAGCCTCACCTTTGGCCCGCAAAATTGCAAAAGATAAGGGCATCGATATTTCTCAGGTTAGGGGTAGTGCTGAGGGCGGAAGGATTGTAAAAAAGGATATAGAGAACTTTAAACCTTCAACACAAGTTGAGGCAAGCAAAGCAGGCAGTCCTGCACCGGCAATACCATCAGCAGCTCCTTCAGTTGCTCCAGCTACAGCCATGGCTCCTGCAGTCATTCCGCAATTTATAGGCGAAGAGAAATATACAGAAAAAGCAGTTTCCCAAATGCGCAAAGTAATTGCCAAGCGTCTTTCTGAAAGTCTCTTTACCTCGCCACATTTCTATCTGACCATGTCCATTGATATGGATAGTGCCATGCAAGCCAGAACCAAGATCAATGAATTTTCTTCCCTAAAAATATCCTTCAATGATATGGTGCTAAAGGCAGTTGCAGTTGCCCTTAAACAACATCCTAATGTCAATTCATCATGGCTGGGAGATAAAATTCGTTACAATGAACACGTCAATATAGGGGTTGCTGTTGCAGTTGAGGATGGTTTGTTGGTCCCTGTAGTTCGCTATGCAGATGGTAAATCACTTTCACATATTTCTGCAGAGGTAAAAGATTTTGCTCAACGGGCCAAGGCCAAAAAATTACAGCCTGCTGATTGGGAGGGTTCAACATTTACGATTTCAAATTTAGGAATGTTTGGGATAGATGAGTTTACTGCTATCATTAATCCGCCGGATGCCTGTATCCTCGCAGTTGGGGGAATTCAACAAGTTCCTGTAGTTAAAAATGGTGCGGTAGTGCCTGGTAATGTCATGAAAGTAACTTTAAGTTGCGATCATCGTGTGGTGGACGGAGCAACCGGGGCTGCATTTCTGCAAACATTAAAGGCATTGCTAGAAGAGCCTGTAAGGTTATTGGTTTAGGCACGGATCAAGCACGGAATGAAAGAGTAAAATAGAAAACTTTTTCATTCCTGTTAATCTTGAAATCAGCGCAAACTAAGTCCGCTTTTATTCCTATCTGCGTAAGCAAACACCTTTTTTAGTAGCGGACTACTCCTTAGTCCTGAATTTTCCCGAATTTTTAATTCTTCTTGTGCAATCTCCAGAAATAATCCTTCTATTGCTTTCCGGGTAGTGTAGGATGCGAGATCGGTATTAATTTTACTGCTAAGTGGTATCTGATTGTAGGCAGAACTTAAATCAGTCCAATACTTTGTTGCCTGAGTTTTATCCGATGAACCCTTAATAATCGGATTAAATTTAGTTTCTAAAGCCCTGCTACATACACGCTTAAAATAGCTGGTTGCGGCATTTTTCTGATTAATCAATAATATATTTGATGCGTCTTGAACGCTCATTTCTTTTATTGCAGAGACAAAAATTGGCTTAGCTTCTTTGGCTGCAAGTTCTGCCGCCCGGTTAAGACTTAGGATAAAGTCATCACAAGCTTTATCCATTCCGATTACACGCAAAGCTTTTTCAACTTTTCTTGCTTCCGGTGGAAAAAGCAATTGGATAGCAGCATTCCCGAAAAATCCGTTTTCAAGCGAGAGGCGGTCTGTGCTTGAGGATACTCCAATTTCTAGCGATTCTTTTAAGGCCTCTGCAATTTCTGCTTGACTTGGATCACCCGGTTTTAGAGCATTTGCGGCTTCCTTTAAAACCTATGGCAATCGTATCTGCGCAAATGTTAAGTAAGTATTGAATACAAAGGCACAAAACAACAGGATACTTAGTTTCATAATTGAATATACTAAAATAACCTGAGATTGATTCTTATGGAAAACCGGCTAATTTTTCGGCAGTTAAAGGCTATTCAGAAGGATTTGATACAGAAGCAATTCCTTGGATAAAGCAGGAATCAAATTAGGATGTAAAAGCCTGAAGTTCGGATAGAAGCGGTAGAATTGAAATTCGTTTTTGAAAATGACTCAGAAAGTATTAGTTTGACTTGAATATAGATTTTCAATTAAAAATGTATGAAAAAGATTAAAAGATTTTTATGCCTGATTATGTTGGTTTGCGGGTTTTATTCTTGTAATCAACCGGATCCATCTAAGATTATTAATAAAAGTATAGCCTTTTATAAGATGGATAAATTGAACGATGCAACCCTTGAATTTAAATTTAGGGCTGCCCGGTTTAAAGTAATGCAAAAGGACGGAAGATTTAAATATGAGCGTTTTTTTACTGATTCGACTGGGAATGTTCAGGATGTATTAACTAATGAAGGTTTCAAGCGTATTTTAAATGGTAAAGAATTAACCCTCAGTCAAGCAGATTCAGATAAGTACAGACAGTCGTTGAATGCGGTCATATATTTTTTATACCTGCCACTCAAATTGAATGATTCCTCCGTATTGAAGAAATATTTGGGCCAAGTAATGATCAAAGGAAAGGCATATCATAAAATTCAAATTTCTTTCAAGCCGTCAAAAGAAGCCGGAGATCACCGTGATGTATTTTATTATTGGTTTGATACGAAAGATTTCAGTATGGATCATTTCGCCTACAGTTCGGGGGGTAATCGTTTTAGGGAAGTATTAAGAAGTCATGAATCCGGAGGTGTAATTTTTCAGGATTATGTAAATTACCAAATGCCGGTGGATGATTCGCTAACCACAGTTGATAAGTATGATAGTTTATTCGAGGCAGGTAGGCTCAGAGTTTTATCCAGGATCGAATCGACAGAAATCGTTTTAAGGTAGATAATACCTCGAATCCATCAAATAACGATACTGAGCAAGAAGTAAAGAGTGGCTGCCAGTATTGCAGAGACGGGGATAGTTAAAACCCAAGCCCACAAGAGACTGATGGTTACACCCCATCTCACAGCCGAAACACGTTTGCTCAATCCCACACCAATGATAGCCCCTGTAATGGTATGAGTTGTTGAAACCGGTATTTTGAAATGCTCGGTCAAAAATAGGGTAATTGCTCCTGCAGTTTCTGCCGCTACACCCTCCAAAGGGGTAACCTTTGTAATTTTGGTTCCCATAGTTTTTACAATTTTCCACCCTCCGCTCATTGTACCTGCTGCAATAGCGGTATAACAAGCAATTGGAACCCATTCAGGAATATGGTTGATCTTAACTTTACCATTCAGTAAAGTGTAATCAACATGAAGCCAAGTAGGTATCATGTCCACATGGAGGTTTGTATCCTTTAGGTAAACTATGATTGCTGCAGCGATAATTCCCATTACTTTTTGGGCATCATTACCTCCATGGCCCAGACTGAATAAGGCGGAGGATACTAATTGAAGTTTTTTGAACCACCATTCAGCCCTGGAAGGATTAGCATAGCGGCAGACATTAACAATAATTACAGTAATAAAATAAGCCATGACCATACCGATAATCGGAGCCAGAACAATGAAAGAGGCAATTTTCCCAATAACAGCAAGATTAACTACATCTAAGCCACCATGTGCTATTGCAGCACCGGCAAAGCCACCAATGAGGGTGTGTGATGAACTTGAAGGAATTCCAAACCACCAGGTTAATAAATTCCAGCATATTGCCGCCAGAACGCCGGCAAGTATAACCACGAGGTTAATGTTTAAAGTATCTGATGTTTTGGCAACAGTATCAGCTACGTTTAAATTGAATATCCAATAGGCGAGGAAATTGAAAAAAGATGCCCATACCACTGCCTGGAATGGTGTTAAAACCTTAGTTGAAACTACAGTAGCAATTGAATTTGCAGCGTCATGAAAGCCGTTGATATAATCAAATACCAATGCAAGGATTATAATTACAATTAAAAGTGTAAAACCCATATAGCTGGAGTGATGTCTTTAATGATGTGAAATCAGGCGTTTTTAACCAATATAGATTCTAGCACATTTGCCGCATCTTCACACATGTCTGTTGCAGTTTCAAGACCGGAGAGCACTTCTTTGTATTTGATCAGATTTACGGCATCCTTCTCGTTATCAAAAAGCTCACCAACTGCTTTATCAAATACGTAATCAGCCTGATTTTCAATGCTATTGATTCGAACACAGCAATCTGCAATCAAACGGACGTTTTTCATATCCCGTAATTCGCGGATGGCTTTATGAAGATCCTGACAAGCCTGCAGAATCAGTCCGGCAAGATCCTTTATCGGCGCTGTAATCACCACAACATTATAAAGATCCATGCGGCTTGCAGAACCATGAATATAATCGGCAATATCATCGATTGCGCTTGCAAGTCTATGAATATCCTCTCTATCAAATGGAGTAATAAAGTTTTTACTCAATTCCAGATGGATTTGATGAGTTATCTCATCTCCGCTATGTTCAAGATCTTCAATGTCCTTGAATAATTTTTTGCGCAGTGAAAGATCTTCTGTGTTTACTGCTTCTACCAGCTTTTCACCTAATTGGATAAGATTGGCGCTATCTTTTTCAAATAGCGGGAAGAACTTTTTGTCTTTGGGGATAAAGTATTGGAAGATACTGTTCAGTGACATTGGATTGCTTTTAAGATGATTCAAATCTACAAACCGAATGTTAAGTTAATGTTAACAAAAACTCCATTTTAATGGTCTCGCTGAAGGGTGAATCCGAAGGTAGAACCAATGTTTTCAGTACTTCTTACCGTAATGGTCTGCTGATGTGCCTCTATAATGTGTTTCACAATGGCAAGACCCAAACCGGATCCACCTATTTGTCTGGATCTGCTTTTATCGGTTCTGTAAAATCTCTCGAACAGGCGAGGAAGGTATTTTTCTTCGATCCCAATCCCATCATCAGTAATTTCAACTAAAATTTGTTCGTGCAGTTCAAAAGTTTTAATGTAGGTATTACCGGGGTTCTTACCGTATTTAAAAGAATTATCAATCAGGTTTACCAAAACTTGTCTAATTTTTTCTTTGTCTGCGTAAACCCAGGTCGGACTGTGATATTTTTCTTTGAAATGTAAGGTAATGTTGTATTTTTTGGCTTTTAATTCAAGCGAATCTATTACTTCATTGATTAGATCGACAAGATTGAATCGGTCATAATTAACCGGTATTTCACCGCTTTCCAGTTTGGATATCGCATCCAGATCTTTAATGAAAAAAGCCAGTCTGTCAACATTCCTGGAAGCTTTCTCAAGAAATTGTTTAGACATTTCCGGGTCATCAATTTCTCCATCCTTTAAAGCTTCTAAATAGCCCTGTATGGCAAAGAGGGGTGTTTTAAATTCATGAGAAATATTGGATAAGAATTCCCTCCTAAATTTTTCCTGATCTTTCAACTGATCGATTTCCGATTTTTTATCCTTAGCCCATTCTTTAACCTCTTGTTCCACATCATTAATTGGATCTGAACTGACATATTCGCCTAATGCATCTTTCAGATCTTTGCCTAGTTTTAAGTTATGTATCAGTTTATAGATTAACTTGATTTTACTGTAAACAAATCGTTCAATCAAATAATAGAATACTAAATAGCTGGTAATGAGTGATACAGAAAAAGTGATTAGGGAATCAACAAAATTTTGCTGAAAGTAGAAGTTTATTATCGACAGGGATAAAGCAACCGTCAAGGCATTGATGAAGACGAGTACCCACAATTTCATAATGCAAGTTAATACATTAAGGTGTCACCATGCGTTTTTTTCACTAATTTTTGTGTTAATGTGGGAAGTTTCCCTAGAACTGACACAGTGAGGTCAGATACTAAGGTACTTCCAAATAACTTTTGAATCAATCGACCACTTTGGAGTCTAAGTGAAAATTGTTTTTCCCATCGCAATTTATAATCATTTTCGAGCGCTAAGCGGTTTAATTCAGAATCTTTTTTAACATGGCTAATGATGCTGTCTGCAAGTATTTTTCCTGAATGAATGGCAATGGCCATTCCATTTCCGCAGAGAGGTGTAATCATTCCAGCTGAATCACCACAGAACAGTAGATGGTTTTCAGTCAATGTTTTTTTGGCAAAAGATATTTCATTTATCACTATCGGATTTTCGAATAAGAATTCTGAATTTCTGAACAGACTTTTTAAACGGGGGTTCTTAAATAAAACCTGTTCCTCCATTTCGGCAATACCCGAGTATTTTTTTAGATTCGCCGTTTCTGAGAGGTAGCATAAACAGAATTTTTCATCCTCAATCCTACTTACCCCACTATATCCTCCTTGAAAATTATCAAGTCGAATAAGGTTCTCGGCTAATTCGGTTCGGATATGATATTTGACCCCGAGATAGGGACTACGCCTGTAAAAAAAACTGCGATTTAATTTTTGATCTAAATTTGATCTTTTGCCATATGCAGCAATGGCAATTGCCGACTCATATTCACCTTTACCCGGAATAGTAATCCTGAATTTATCGTCCTGGAAATTAATATGATCAACTTTTTCGAAAATGAATGTTACGCCCAGGCTTTTAGCTCGTTGATAGAGTAAATGGTCAAGTTTAAAGCGGCTCAATCCAAATCCACCTGAAGGAAGTTCTGCCTTTAAAATTTTACCGGAAACCGAGCTTACCTCCAAACGATTGATGGTGGAGTATCCTGATTCTGAAATCCCGAAGTTTAAGGATTCTAAAAATTGTAATACCTCATTGGAAATATATTCTCCACAAACCCGGTGAAAGGGATACTTTTTCTTCTCAAAAACACTTACCTCAAATCCATTTTGTTGAAGAAGAATTGCACTTGTTAAACCTGCAAGGCCTCCCCCGATTATCAGAATATTATTCATGCCCTACTATAAGTTCATTCTTTTAATCCATCCTTTTTAAAACATATCTGCCACCTGAATGCCCACATCCATTTGATAAAAAATTTTTTAATTCCCCCCCTTTCCAACAATGCTTCAAGCTCATTTCGAGTAAAACTACGGAGGACAGAAAGTTTTGAATCATACTTAACCATCTCAGATTTTGAAAAAACTGAGGTCAAAACCCCAATGGCATGATAGGCAAACCAATGCCGGTGCAAATCATTTATTACTACATATTCATTCGCACAATACCTCATTTTTTGGATCAGTTTGATCCAGTCCTCATCAGCAAAATGATGTGTAAACAGACTCGAAATCACTATATCAAATTGATTTTCAATGAGTTGATTACCCATTACATCGGTGTGAATATAGGTGATTTCAGGAAAATCAAGCGATTTTTCTTTAGCATATTCAATAGCTGATTCCGTGGCATCAACCCCTATCAATTTAATTTTAAGGTTTTGCTGACGCGCCCAAGTTGCGATAACCCGCAAGGAATCTCCACCTCCACAACCCCAGTCGCTGATACTGAGTCCGTCCCTGATCCCTTGTTTTTTGAATGCATCAAAAAACACATTATACCCACCCAAAAGTTTGTTAACAACTTCAAGCTCGTTCATGATGGGATCAATTACATCATGACCCAGCGAAAAATCGTCCATCAATTCAGGTTCTGAACTCCGAAGGTTAAAGTCAGGCATTCCCAATTCTTTTTAAAATCATTGATTCGACGGTTAAACCCGGACCAAAAGCAAAGCTGAGAATATGCTCACCATCTATACCCTGCGGATTATCCATTAACTTTTTGAGAACAAATAATATCGTTGCTGATGACATGTTTCCATGTTCTCTAAGTGTATCGTAAGCATGTTGATTTGCAATCGAAGAAAATCCAAGCGCATTCTCGGCAGCTTCCAGAATTTTTCTACCTCCCGGATGCACAGCAAACTGTTTAATATCGTCGAATTGGAGATTCGCTTTAAGCAGGAGCTTGTTAGAAATTGCTTTTAAGTTTTTTAGAATCAGCCTGGGTACTTTTGAAGTTAATTTCATTTCAAACCCGGTATCCCCAACAAACCATTCCATTTCGTATTTTGCCTCATTCAAATACTCAGAATAAAAGGTGTCTAATGCGAGATTAACTTTTTTATTTTTGGTCATAGTTTCGGTTTCTACCAAGACGGCGGCAGCTCCATCCGAAAAGAGTGAGTTAGCAACCCAGTTATCTAATGTATTTTCTTTTTGAAAGTGAATGGTACAAAGCTCTACGGAAACAATTAACACTTTTGAACGGGGTTCCGCTCTGCAAATATAGTCTGCAAACTTGAGTGCATTTAATGATCCGTAGCAACCCATGAAATTGATACAAGTTCGTTCGATATTTTTCCTTAAGCCTAATTTTTCAATTAATTCAATATCGATTCCGGGAGCATGCATACCTGTACAACTGACCGTAATCAGATGGGTTATTGAAGTCGGATGAATTTCTGAATGATGCGAAAAACAATTTTTAACAGCCTCCAAAGCAAGATTTGCTGCATTTTCCCGGTAAAGACTTAAGCGTTCACTCGTCCCCGGAAAAAGTTTAAACTCATTGTGGTACCCAAAGAATGCCTTCTCCTTGCTTCCGTTTATTTCAAAATCCGAAATAATCGAGAAACGGTAATCGATTCCTGAGTGATCATAGATTTTTTTTAATCTGAAAGCATTGGTATCGCTTAGCCCAAAAGCCTTGACCATGAATTGATAAATATCATTCTGCCGGACTCGGTAATAAGGGTTAGCCGTACCAATCGCGCTAATGCAACTGCTCATGAAAGTAAATTACTAAATATTTAGGTTCCTGGATTTTTTTAATCAATTTATGTGTGTTGTTTTTTTAATTCAGGGGAGTTCGATATTAGGGGTGCTAAAAAATATCCTTTTAATGGATCTCAAGATCCTTGGGACTCGCATGATTTTATTTTGGAAAGCAATACCTGCATGTTATCGCTTCGTGCAGTCCTTTCCTCCGGAGTGTTTCCGGCAAGAAATGCTACCTGATTTCAGATGATCCATAGCCGGAAGATACCTCCTTCGGCAAGGTTTAGTTTACCCGCTGCTGTTTTTC